>DASZPU010001195.1:0-10753 GCA_035550195.1 Nannocystaceae bacterium | reverse complement strand
CCACGACCGCGGTGAGCGATTCACGCGCGCGTCGCCACCACCTCGAGGTACTCCGCCGGTACCACCATGCCGTGGCCGTTGCCGCGATCGAACTTCGCGACCAGCGCTTCGAGATCGGCGGCGAGCGCTTGCTGGCCGCGCTCGTCGAGCGCCGCGAAGGCCTTGAGCGTCGGGCCGTAGTACGCGCGGAACATCGCGACGAAGTGTTGCGCCGACTCGTAGCGGAACGCGAAGTCGCGGGGCACCGCTTCGATCGAGCTCACCGCATCACCGAAGAGCGCCGCGAGGTGCTCGCGCTTGCCCCACAGCGCCGGGGGCAACAGCCCCGCCGGCGGAGGCACGTGACGACCGACGACCTTGAACATCTCGCCGATGAAGCCGTTGGGCGTCCAGCTCGCGAGCCCGATGCGACCACCGGGTCGACACACGCGCACGAGCTCGGCCGCGGCCGCGACGTGGTTCGGCGCGAACATCACGCCGAAGGTCGACAGCACGACGTCGAACGAGGCATCGGCGTACGGCATCGCTTCGGCGTCGCCTTCGTGCAGCTCGAGCGCCGTGCCCTCGGCGGCAGCGCGCGCACTTGCCTTCGCGAGCAGCTCGGGCACGTAGTCGATCCCGGTCACACGGCCGAAGCGACGGGCCGCCGCGAGCGCGGCGTTGCCGTTGCCGCACGCGCCGTCGAGCACGGACTCGCCCGCGCGGAGATCGACCGCCTCGCACAGCGACTCGCCGACGATCTGCAAGGTGGTGCCGACGACCGCGAAATCACCGGAGGCCCAGGTCGCCTGCTGCCGCGTCTTGATCGCGCGAAAGTCGACGTTGGGAGTGTGGGAGGGGAGGGGAACGCACTGCGTGTCAGGTGTCATGTGGCGATGGTATGAAGCTGAAACGGTGACGGCGGTATGACTGCGCGTCGGATCGATACGACCGAGCGTCCGAGTTCGGGCGACGGCATCACCGACCGTCCGAGCGGCACGACCGAGCGTCCGCGCGACGCGACGGTCGACGTGCTGTCGGAGGTGCTGCGGGTCGTGCGACTGCGCGGCGCAGTGTTCTTCAGCGTGAGCGGATCGTCGCCGTGGGTCGCCGAAGCTCCCCCGGCGCGTGAGCTCGCGCCCTACGTCATGCCCGGCGCCGAGCACGTCATCGAGTACCACGTGGTCACGTCGGGCTCGTGTTGGGGCGGCCTCGTCGGCGAGCCCTACGTGCTCGTCGAAGCCGGCGACATCATCGTGTTCCCGCAAGGAGATGCGCACGTGATGGCGAGCGGCGACGGCATGCGTGCGCCGCCGCACTACGACGCGTTCCGGCAAGCGTCGGTGTCGCGGCTGCCGATCCAAGCGCAGTTCGGCGACACCGGGCGCGATCCGGTGCACGTCGTGTGTGGCTTCCTCGCGTGCGACAGCCGTCCGTTCAATCCGTTGCTCGAGGCGCTGCCGCGGGTGTTGCACGTGCGCAAGCGTGACGCGACGCCCGGCACCGACATCCTCGATCACTTCATCAGCAGCGCGCTCGTCGAGTCGACCACACCGCGTGCAGGCGGCGAGGTCGTGCTCGCGCGCCTCAGCGAGCTCATGTTCGTCGAAGCGGTGCGTCGCTTCGTCGCCGCGCTGCCGTCGGCACAGCTCGGCTGGCTCGCAGGTCTGCGCGATGCACAGATCGGTCGCGCGCTCGCGGTGTTGCACGCACGCGCGGCGCATCCATGGACGCTCGAAGAGCTCGCACGCGAAGTCGGTTCGTCGCGCTCGGTGCTCGCGGAACGCTTCGCGGAGTACGTCGGCGTGCCGCCGATGCAGTACCTCGCGCAGTGGCGCATGCAGCTCGCCGCCACGATGCTCGGCGGCCCTGCCACGCTCACGAAGATCGCGGAGGACGTCGGCTACGGCTCCGAAGCCGCGCTGAGTCGCGCGTTCAAGAAGATCGTCGGTGTCACGCCGGCCGCATGGCGAGCGGCCCGCACGGCGTGAGCTCAGATCACGCTGTCGCGATCGAGGCGCGAGCGGAAGCCGTGCGGGCTCGCAGCGAGCGCGCGCGCGAGCTCGTTGCGACCGTGCTCGCCGTTTCTCACCACGTACTGCAGCTCCGGCAGCGTCAGCACGGTGAGCGGCACGACGCGCGTGCGACCTTCGGGCAGCGTCATCCACTGCGGCACGTCGTCCGCGGGCGTGCCGAGCAGCACGCCGACGCGACCGTGCTCGTTGTGCATCGCCGGTGGAAACGCGCGGCCCGAGATCTCGACCGAGATCGTGTGCAGCTCGTCCATCAGCTGCCGCACGCCACCATGACCTGCGCAGGTGTAGCTCACCTCTTGGATCGCCGAGAGCATCCAGCTGCCGATCACCACGCCGAGCGCCTCGTCGGTCTCGATCCACAGCTCGAGGCCGAAGCCGATGCCGTGCTCGTCGTCCCACGGATCCGACAGCGCATCGGAAGCGATCGCCGTGCGTGTGCCTCGGGTGATCACGCGCCACGCCGGGCGCGTGGGCCAGCGCGTGCCGCCGAGCACGGCGGGCCCGACGAGCGGCGCGAGCACGTCGTCGCTCGCATCTCCGAGCGTGCGCCAGAAGGCCAGCCGTGCGGCGCGGGCCGCTGCGACGCGCGTCTCGTGATCGGCGAGCTCGACCATTCTTCGCGCGAAGCCTAGCAGCAACTCGCCCAGCTCCGCTTGTGCGAGTTGCACAACCGGACGGCGATCGACGCACGTCGATCCGTGATGCACGGCGTTGGCACGCAGCATGCTCTCGGGCGCGCGCGATGGTGACGCGGGCGGCAGTTCTCGGGTTGGTCGGACTTCTCGCCGCGTGCGGCAACGTGCGCGAAAGCGATGGTCCGTGGGTGATGTCGCAGAGCGCCGGCGACGGCGACGACGACGGCGACGGCGGCAGCGACGGACTCGACGAAGGCAGCGACACCGTCAACGCGACGATGGCGGACGACGATGCCGGCGACGACGACACCGGACACGCCGACGTCACCGGGCACGGCGACGTCACCGGACACGGCGAGGCCGGCGACGACGGCAGTGACGACGGCAACGGCGACGGTGCGACCGGTGGGCCCGACTGCCCGGACAACTGCTACTGCGAGCCGATCGATCCCGACGCGGACGTCAGCGATCTCGAAGCTGCGTACTCGCCCGCGCAGTGGGACCAGACCATCTTCGAGGTGTTGCAGCGGCGCTGGCCCGCGGGCGCGTCGCTGTTGATGGACAAGGCCGGCGACCCGTACTTCGGCAGCTTCTCGGACACGTCGAGCTTCGCGAGCTTGATGGACGGCTTGATGACCGAGGCGCACGAAGGCACGCACGGATGGGACTACGGCAACGCCGGCGTCGACACGTTCGCGTACTTCCTGCGTGGCGACCTGAAGTTCTATCCGCAGAAGCTGCACGGCTTCGATCGCGGCGAGATCTACGGAATGGTCGAAGGCAACGCGACCGATCTCTACAAGGATCTCTACCTCACCGGCGACCAAGGCACCTACGGCTTCTACGAGCTGCTCGACGAAGGCAACTGCTACATCAACGGCATGGCCGCGATCGGTGTCGTCGGCGACTACATCCCGTACGGCATCTCCGGGCGCGACGGCGCGGTCGCGTTCCTCTATTACCTCGAGCTCTACCTCAAGCTCGCGCGGACGCAGCATCCCGACGTCTACGACCAGATCAAGAACGATCCCGACTACGTCGAGCTCATCAAGATCCAGTGGCTGCGTACGCACTTCCACCTGATCTACTCGGCCGATCTGCACGACAACCTCGGCATCTACGACGCGGAGATCGAAGAGCTGCTCTACGCCGAGGAGAACCAGTCCGAGATCGAGATGCTGATCGATCACGAGCTGGATGCGTCGAACTGCTTGCCCTAAAGTCGTTCCAGGCGGCCCGCGAGCTCGTCGATGGCGCGACGGACTTCGCGGGACGCGGGACGGGTCATCAGCTCGGGCATGAGCTTGCGCGCGCGCCCGACCGAGGCCTCGTCGCCGATGTCGAGCAACGCGGCCACGAGCTCCTGCTCGAGCAGACCGCGCTCCGCGAGATCGGCGAAGCGTCCGTCGGCGAGCGCGAGCTCGAGCGCGTCGCGGGCCTCGGCGAGCCGCGCGGGCACGAAGGCTCGATACGCGCGCGCCACCGCGAGGTTGCTGTTCACGTCGCGCGGCGCGAGCTGTCGCCACAAGCGTGCGTGGTGCAGCGCGAGCGGAGCGTTGCCGGCCCGCACTGCGAGCGCGTGACGCCAGCGCAGCACCTCGGGATCGTCGGGGTGCGCCTGACCACGTGCGGCCGCGACGGCGTCGGCGTGCAGCGGTGCGACCGGAGCCAGCGCCTCGAGCAACAGCGTCCATGCCTCCGGATCATCGGGCGTGAGTCGAGCGAGCGCGGCGGGATCGGGATAGGACCACAACAGCCAGGCGAGCAGCGCTTCGTTGGGGCGTTCGTGCACGAGCTGCAGCGCGTGCGCGACCGCGTCGTCGCCTGCTTCGAGCTGGCCGAGCTCGCGCAACGCGGTGCCGCGCAAGAGCCATGGATCGACGTTGCCGGGGCGCAGCCGCGTCGCCGCATCGGCGCGTGCGAGCGCCTGCTCCCACTCGACGGCCTGCGCATGCTTGCGTGCAAGCAGACCGTGCAAGCGTCCGTCGAGCGGGCGCGCACGCAGTGCGATCGCAGCATCGATCTTCCCCGCGACCACGTCGGCGTTGACGGCCTCGCGTCGCAGCTGCGTGCCGTCGCGCACCACGAATGCGATCGCGAGCGCGGCCGCGAGCCCGAGCCCGATCATCACGCCACCGCGACGGGGACGCAGCCCGAAGCGCGGCCCCGGCGAGAGCCCGCCGGCGAGCGCGATCGCGGGCGCGGCGACGCCGAGGAACTCGAACGCGAAGTCGACCGAGTTCTGCATCGCGACCGCCAGAAGCCCGAGCAGCACGATGCGTCGCGCGTTGCGATCGGACTTCGTGCCGCCGTGGATCATCGCCGCGAGCCACCACGCGGTGAGCCCCAGCAGGATCGCGCCGCCGAACCATGGGCCCCACTCGATCAGCATCGCTGCGGGCGCGCACTCGAGATGGGTGGCGAGCACGTGGCTCGCGGGCTCGCGCACGGCGGGGAAGAGATCGACGAACGCGCCGCGCCCGATGCCGAAGAGCGGATCGAGCGCGAGCAGCTCGAATGCTTGGCGTGCGTGCGAGAGCTTGTGATCGGTCTCGGCCATCGAGTCGCCGAACGACGACAAGGTCGCGAGCTCGCGCCACGCACCATGCTGCGCGACCAGCAGGAACAGACACACCGCGCCGCCGAGCACCATCAAGCGCGCCGGCGAGAGTCGCTCGGCACGGCGACGTCGTGCGCGACGGCCCGAGCTCTGTCGTCGCATCGCGAGCCAGGCGGCGACCGGACCGACGACGATGAACGCGAGCAACGCACCGCGCGACAGCGAGAGCACGAGCGCGGGGATCTGGATCGTGACGCCGGCCATCGCGGCGAGGAAGCGATCGCCGTAGCGATCGACGCGGCCAGGGTCCGCGGTGACGAGCCCATGCGCGTGTTGATCGGCCGCGAGCGCGATGCCGCTGAAGATGCCGAGCAACAACAAGCCCGACTGATGGTTGGCATTGACGAACGTGCCGAGCAGCGCCGACACGCCGGCGAGATCGACGTCGCGCGCCGCATACACGCCGTAGATCGCCTGGAAGCCCGCGGCCTCGTGCGCGAAGCCGATGAGCGCGACTGCGGTGCCGAGCCCGGTGACGACCGCCGCGGACACGCGCCACGAGAGCTGTGCTGCGCTCGCGAAGAGCACGAGCAAGCCGAAGAGGCGCGCGACCTCGAGCCCGGTGTCGTCGGGCACGGGGCTGAGCCCTGCGCGCGGCACCACGTTCGTGCCGTCGAGCGCCTGGAAGATCATCGCGTCGAGCCCGTGCGCGAACGCGGGGCGCAGGCCGGGCAGCGGCAACCACTGGACGAGCGTGACGCCGACGGCGAGTAGCCCGATCGCGGACCACAGCGGGATCTGGAAGGCCGCACGGGCGCGCGTGCACAAGCGCAGCCACAGGATGGAAACGATCGCCACGAACGCGACGACGGTGGCTGCGTGCACGCCACCGAACGCGAGCGCCGGCATCGCGACCGCGGCGCCCAACAACACGCGCGCCCACGGCACGCCCGCAGGTCGTCGTCGACCCGAGCGTGGATCGAGCGGCTCGGTGGGCTCCTCGCCAGCCAGCTCGTCGTCGATCTCGCTCATCCGCACACCGAGACTACCTCAGCGCGGCGTTCGTCAGGCGAGCTCGCTCTCGGTCTCGTTCGCGCGGTAGGTGTAGTAGGCCGAGTTGTAGTCGTAGCGCTCCTGGCGAGCGTCGACCTCGTTCAGCACCACACCGAGCATGTTCGTGTCGCCCTTGGCGAGCTGGGACAGCGCGCGCTGCAGCTCGCCGCGCGTGGTCGACTCGCAGCGGCTCACGAGGATCACCCCGTCGACCTCGCGGGCGATGATCACCGGATCGGTGACCGGCAGGACCGGCGGCGTGTCGACGATGACGACGTCGAAGCGCTGGCGCAGCTCGGCGAGCGCGCGGCGGAACGCGGGGGTGTCGAGCAGCTCGGCGGGGTTGGCCGGGAGCGCGCCGCACGGCACGATCTTCAGGTTGGTCGGCGCGTCCTCGGGTGCATCGAGGATCACCTGCTCGATCGGCGCGTCGCCGGAGAGCAGCGCAGCGAGGCCCGCGCCCTCCTTCTCGCGCGCCGACGGGAACACCTGGTGGATTCGCGGGCGCCGCATGTCGGCGTCGATCAGCACGACGCGCTTGCTGGCCTGGCAGAACGACAGCGCGAGGTTCATCGCGGTGGAGCTCTTGCCCTCCGACGAGCTCGGCGACGTGACCATGATCGTGCGCAGCGCGTCGGTGCCTTGCGCGAACGCCAGCGAGGTACGGATGCCGCGGCAACGCTCGGCCATCAGCGACTGCGGATAGATGTGCGCGTAGAGATCGCGCTGCCGCCTCTGCGCACGTGCATTGGCGACGCCGAGCCGCGTGTCGGGGGCGAGCAGCGGGAGCTGACCGAGCACCGGCACACCGAAGCCCGCGAGCGCGCGCTCGAGGTCGAGCAGACCGCGGATGCGATGGTCGCGGAAGTCGACGGCGACGGCGAGCAGCGAGCCGAGCGAGAGGCCGGCGACCAGTGCGATCGCGAACATCAACGCCTTGCGCGGGAAGACCGGCACGGACGGAATCGTGGCGCGATCGAGGATCTCGATGCCTTCGGCCTCGACGCGGTTGGTCACCGCGATCTCGGTGTCGCGTCGCGCGATGAGCAGGTAGTTCTCTTCGGCGGTCTTGGCCGCACGATCGAGCTCCTTGTACTCGCGCTCGAGCCCACCGAGCTTCGTCGCGCGCGAGTTCTCGCCGCCGTACTTGCGCTTGTAGTCGTGCTCGGTGTTGCGCGCCGCCGCGACCTCGGCCTCGAGCGACTCGATGAGCTCCTTGGCCTCGCGCTCGATCCTCGCGTTGGCGAGGTCGAGCTTGCGCTTCGCCGCGATATGGTCCTGGTGCTTGGGCCCGAACTCTTCGTCGACGTTCGCGAACTCGGCCTCGGCCTCTTCGCGACGCTCACGCATCGTCTCGAACAGCGCGCGCTTGCCCTCGGGCAACAGCGTGGCCGCGGCGAGGTTGCCGGCGGCGTGCAGACGCTGCGCCTGCTCGAGCACCTTCTCCGACGCGATGCGATCGGCCTCGGCCTCCTTCGCGCGCGCCGACCAGATCATGATGTCTTGATTCACCACGTCCTGGCGATCGGACAGCGTGGCCGCGGCGATGTGGTTCTTGTCCTTGAAGTCCTGCAGCGCGTGCTCGGCCGTGGTCATCGCGGCCTGGGCTTCGAGCAGCTCCTTCGCGATGTCCTTCTCTGCGCCGGTGCCGACTTCGCTGCGACTCGACTTCACGTACTCGAGGTAGGCATCGGCGACGCGATTCGCGATCTCGCTGGCGACCTCGGGGTCGGGATACTCCGCAGAGATCGCGATGACGCGAGAGTTGCGGATCTCCTCGATGCTGACGAGGTCGCGCAGTCGCTCGACCGGATCGATCGTCGATGCGACCGCGACGCGCTCGGCTTCCGACTCGAGCCCATCGATGCCGAGGAACACCGGATCGCTCGCGAGCCCCAGCTTCGCCAGCGCGATCTCTGCGACCGCACGGCTGTGCATGATGGTGCGCTGCGTCTGGTAGTACTCCTTGTACCCGAGCACGCGCGAGTCGCCGTCTTCGACGACGCCCTTCACCTTGTCGAGCACCTGCGGCCCGGTCATGTGCAACACGACCGTCGCGCTCGCGCGCCAACGCGGACGCAGCAACGTGAGCGCGAGCGCGGCCGATGCGACCGCGAGCACGATCGTCACCAGCACCACCAACCATCGCCGGCGAAGGATCGCCAGCACTCGCATCACCTGGGCGATCGCGTCCGAGTGGGGCGCGTCGTCGTCCGGTCGCGGAGACGAGACGAGGTGGGTCGGCGGATTCATGCGGGCCGCGATGGGATCTTAGGGGGGCCAGCTTCGCGGGGCCAAGTCGACGGCGCGAACCGTCCCGGAATCGCGCGCGGGGCTGGGCGCATGCCCAGGTCCCTCGTGGACCTGCCCCGCGGGACGGGCCCATAGAGCGCCATGGCGCGGAGGGCCCCGTTCCGTGATCGGCTTCGATCAGGCCCGAACGAGGTCCCAGCAGGCTTGCTCGGCCAAGGCGCTGGCCTCGGCGTCGAGCACCAACCGGCCCTCGCGCACGAACCGCACGAGGCCCGTGAACGCGCCGATGATGAGCGCCATCAGCACCACGGGCGAGCCGGCGCGCATGCGCCCTTCGGACTGTGCGTGCATGACGAGCGCGACGCCGAAGTCGTGCATGCGCCGCTCTTGTGCGCGGCGCTCGTCGTCGAGGTAGGGCGCGTGGTGGTGCAGCTCGACGAACTCGAAGCCCTTGGGCTGCTCGCGCACGAACACGAGCATGCGCTCCCACATCGCGTGGAACTGTTGGCGCGGCGTGCCTTGCAGCGACGCCTGCGCGAGCGCTTCGCCGAGCTGCGACTTCCACGATCGATACAGCTCGTTGACCAGCTGATCCTTGCTCTCGAAGTAGCGATAGATCGTGCCGAGCCCGACGCTCGCACGCGTGGCGATCTCCGGCACCGCGGTGCCGTGGAAGCCGCGCTCGACGAAGAGCTCGAGCGCCGCGTCGAGGATCTCTCGGCGGCGATCGGCCTTCTTGAGCGCGGCGCTCATCGTGGTCATCTTTGTCGCTGCGATCGCACAGGTCAAGCCGGCGCGCGCTCGACGAGGTAGACGCCGACGAGACACATCTCCGCGTCGGTGCCGAGACCGGGCAACACCGGCTCGCTGTCGGCGCGCGTGTCCCACTCGCAACGCACGGCGATCTCGTCGGTCATCTCCACCGGGATCGGCGCGTCGTAGTAGAACGCTTGCTGCCAGTCGTAGTCCCAGTTGTCGACGCGCGCGCCGCAGACCTCGCCGTCCTCGCGCACGAAGTCGACGGTCATCTTGCGCCCGCGTTGGTGCATGTGCGGCAAGACGCCGAACATGTCGGCGTGCTCGAAGTCGACGCCGAGGCCGGGGATGTCCTTCAGCGCGATCGACCACTCGAAGCTCGCGTCTGCCTTCCCCGCGGGCAGCTCTGCGGGCGATCCGATGAGCGTCATCAAGAAGCCGTCCATCAACGCGGAGTGGGCCTCGCGCTCGACCTCGTCGGCGAACGCGAGCTGGATCTCGGTGGTGTCGGGGCTGGCTTGCTCGGTGAGGTGGTAGTGCATCTGCACGACCAGCTTGTGGCCGGGCGCGATGCGGATGCCGGTGCCCTCGGGGAACTTCGTCGCGCCGGCGCCCGGTGCCCACGTGACCGGCACGCCTTCGACCCACACACCGTCGCCCGCGGCGTTGAAGCAATCCCAGCCCGGTTGATCGGGGCTCTGGGCATCGAGCGCGGCCATGAGTTCGCCGTTCTTGCCGCCCATGCCGGCGCGCTCGGGATCGACGTCGAACGCGAGCACGTGGTGCACGATCGCGGCGTTGCCGGGCACGACGTCGTAGCCGACGAGGAACGAAGTGTCGTCGGTCTGCGGATCGACGAGGAAGCACTGGTAGTCGTCCGCGGGTGCGGCCGGCTGGGCTTCGTTGATCGGCTGGTAGTTCTCGGGCGTGCCGACCACCACGATGTCGTCGCCGTCGAGCGTGCGCGGTGCGGGTGGTTGCGGCATGCCGAGCGCTGCATCGCCGCGCTCGAGGCCTTCGCTCACCCAGTCGGTGATCGTCGCGATCGATTCGTCGTCGAGCCAGCGCGCGTCGCGATACGTGTTGCATGCACCGCTGTTGTCGACGTTGAACGGGGGCATCGTGCGCGACTCGATCGCTGCGACGATCGAGCCCGACCACTGCACCGCGGCGTCGTAGCTGTCGAGCGCGAACGGAGCGACGCCACCCTCTTGATGGCAGCCATTGCACGACGCGGCGAGGATCGGCGCGACGTCTTCGTGGAAGCGCACGCGCTGCGCGGTGCCATCGTCCGAGGACGACGTGTCGGCGCCATCGTCGTCGTCGCTCTGCGCGGGGTCGTCGGTGGAGCAGGCAGCGAGAAGCAGGGCGAAGGGGAGGATTCGGGTGCGCATGGACGGGCCTTCTTGCGAATGAATGGTCATTCCGGTTTGAGAGCGAAGAAAAGCCCCGGGCGCGCAGGGGAGGGTGGCGCGCCCGGG
>DASZPU010001194.1:0-24298 GCA_035550195.1 Nannocystaceae bacterium | reverse complement strand
TGTCGATGGCGACGGCGAGGACGACTATGCGATCGCGGCACCGGGGCACGACGAGGCCCGCGGTCGCGTGTACGTGATCACCGGCGAAGCGCCCGCGCTCGCGGCGATCGCAGCGGGTGACGGCGGCTTCGCGATCGATGGCGAGCGACCGGGCGACAGCATCGCCGCGGTCGCACGCACGGGTGATCTCGACGGCGATGGCCTCGACGATCTGCTCGTGGGTGCGTTCCGTGCCGGCGATGGCGGACGCGCCTACGTGGTGTGGGGCGGCGCGATCGATCGCGTCGCGCTCGCCGACGTCGCGCAGGGCAGAGGCGGCTTCGCGATCGCGGGCGCGACGGGCGAGCTCACCGGACGTGCGCTCGCCGGCGGTGTCGATCTGGACGGCGACGACATCGCGGAGCTCGTGCTCGGCAGTGTCGGCGCCGACGATCGCGGCGACTACACGGGCCGCGTCGATCGCATCGACGGTCGCGCAGCCGCGTGCGAGTGACTAGCGGCGCTTGCCGGCCTTGATCTCGGCTTTGCTGGCGCCGGAGACCGGCGTCCAGATCGAGCTGACATACATCGGCAGGTCGAACTTGATGCGCGCATCGTTGACGCTCAGCCACTCCTTCACCTGGAAGGAGAACAGCCAGTTCGCATCGGGCGAAGTCATCGGCTGCGGCACTTCCCACTGCTGCGCATCGGTGGCCGACTGGTAGAGGGCGCGCGCGAGGTAGTCGTTGATCGAGGCCGACAGATCCGCAGCGGGCGAGCGGAACAGGGCCTGGTGCACGAACTGAGCGGTCTCCGCATCGGTCATCATGGTGGGCAACCCTCGTCTCGCAACAGGATGCCAGGCTCGCGCGCCTCCGACGAGCGGTGCGCGGAGAAATTAAGCTCGCGCGCAGATCGGGGCGGAACGACGCACTACCCCGCGACGAGCGCAGAGAGCAGCATCGACGCGGTCGGCGGCGGCCGCTGGAGGGTGAGGACGCGGCCGGGGGACAGGCTGCGCCGCGCGTTGTCGACGACGCTCGGGTTCGTCGTGCGCATCGGCCACAGCTTGTCGGCGGTGACCGTGGGATCGCTCAGGAAGTGCAAGATGCCGGGTGCCGGTGAGCCGAGCGCGACGAGCAGTCGCGAGTGCGGTCCGCCCGGACCACTCCAGAACAGCGACGGCGGTGCGCGGCGCCACGCGAGCAGCTCGTAGACCAGCCGGAGCCAGAACACGAGCTGCACGTCGTCGGTGCACGGGCAGTCGAGCACGATGCTCGCGCGTCCGGGATCGCCCGCGTGCACGTGTGCGCACGCGGAGCTCAACATGTGGATGCCGTGCAGCGCGACGCCGCCGGCGAGCGGTCCGAAGATCGCTTCGAGGATGTTCTGCCCCGGTGTCGCGTCGAGTGCCTGATGCGTCCACGTGCGCGCGTCCTCGAGCTCCTGCGGACCGGGCAACGCGAGCATGTCGCTGCGCATCAACACGCCGGTGAGATCGAGGCCGAGCCCGGGCGCGTCGGCGACGAGTCGCTCGGTCGCATCGAGGAACGCCGCGTAGGCGACCGCGAGCGAGGGGAAGCGATGCGTCGCGACCGGCACGTCGAGGTAGGTGAAGACGGCGAGCGGGAACTCGCGACCGACGCGATCTCGGCCCGGTGCGAACGCACCGATGCACGCCGCGTTGCCGGTGGGATCGCGGATGAGGAACTTCACCGGATGCGGCGGCGCGTGCTTGCGCTTGGCCGCGAGCGCTTCGACCTCGCCGACCATCCAGTCCTGCAGCGTGCGCGCGACCGGTGAGGTGGCGTTGTGCGCGATGAAGTCGCCTGCCGCAGGCAGCTTGCCGAACACGCCGAGCTTCGGGTTCGCCATCGCTCGTTCACTTGCAGGTGGGGCCGCCGATCACGATCGATCGCGGCGGCACGAGGTCGGGATGGCGGAACACGCTCATGAAGTTGCCTTCGCGTTCCGTGTCGGCGGCGCCGTAGAACGGATTGATGTCCGACTCGCCGGGCTTGAAGCGGATGTCGAGCACGCCACCACCGGCGGCCGACAGGTTGTACTTCACGGTGAAGCCCGAGCCGCTGCCACCCTCGGAGACGGTGCCGTCCTCGAGCAGGCGGAACAGGCCCCAGCTGCTCTCCTGACCGAAGCGATCGTTGAAGCCGAGGCCCTTCACGACGATGCGCCCGACCTTGTCGCCTTCGCCCGGCCACACGAACTTGCGCCACTGATCGGGCGCGTTGATGTACTCGAACACGTCGCCGTCGATGTCGACACGCGTGGTCGCAGCCTTCGGGTTGGGCTTGATCATCAGCTGGAACTCGACCGACATCTTGTCGCTGCCCACCGGGAACAACGAGCGACTGAGATCGAGCGCGCGGTTGAGGAACTGCACCAGCTTCGGGTCGATGTTGGCCGACGACGCTGCGCCGGTCTTCGCGATCGAGAACGAGTTGTTCTTGAGCGGCACGCGGGTCGACAACGCGGAGGTGTAGTAGACCCACAGCTTGCCGGTCTCGGGCTTGAAGAACTCGGCGAACTTGCCGGGGCTGATCTCCGCGCCCTCGTTCTTGAAGGGATACTTCGCGAGCAGGAGGTGCATCGGCTCGACGACCTCCGAGCAGTACTTGTTGGTGAGATCACCGACCACGCCCTTGCCCGCGATGCGACGCAGGGCTTCGAGCGGCGGCACCAACACCTTGCGCAGGTGGCCCGCCACCCAGCCGCCGGTGTCGGCCTCGAGGATGAGGCTGTCGGTCTTCGCGAGCGCGGCGTCGACCGCCTTCGCGAGCGCCGCGGTGCTCTCGGGCGACTCGTTGTCGATCTTCGCCTTGAGCGCGTCGCGAACCGACTTGAGCTGCTCCTGGTACGAGTCGAGCGGCACCGGAGCCTGCGGCGGCGGCGGAGCGCCATCAGGGACCACCGGCGTCGTGCCGCAGCCGAACTTGATGTAGTCAGCGAACTCCTTCTTCACGTCCTCGTTGATCTTGAGCAGCGGGTTCGCGTTGCGCCGCTTCTTGCGATCCTCGAGCAACTTCTTCTTCGCGGCCTCGATCTTCGCCTTGTGCTTGGCCGCCCGCTTCGCGACCGCTTCTTCGAGCGCCGCGCCGGCGAGCTCACCGAGCGCGCCTTGTTCCTCTTCTTCGACCGTGGGCTCGGGGTCGTCGAGCGTGGTGTTGTACTCGACGTGCCTGCACAGGAGCTGCAACGGCGGCGGCGTGCCGGCGGTGAGCTCGCTCAGGATCTCCATGCTCTCGGCGTAGTCGCTCGGGCCCTTCGTGAAGGTCGCGGTGACGAACGGCTTCCAGGCCTTGATGTACTCCTCGAAGTACTTCGAGCGCAGCAGCTCGCGCTGCTCCTGCTCGTTCTTCTTCACCTCTTCTTCGGTCCAGCCCAGCACCCATTCGTCGCCGAGCAGATCGGCGATGGGCGCGTTGAGCTTCTCGGCCACGACGTCGTCCCATGCGCGCCGCGTGTACGCACCCTTGACGGTTTTCGCGTCGTTCGAGATGGCCTTGCGGCTCGCGATGAGATCGGTGAGCGAGATGTCGGGGGCCTCGATGTCGCGCAAGAGCTCGGCGAGCAGCGCCTCCACGCGATCGGTGCGCTTCAAGATCTTGCGCACGCCCGCGACCAGCTTCTGATCGCGCTCGAACAGGAACTGGTTGTCGGTGGCGACGATGTCGATGTACGCATCGGCGATGTTGAGCATCGTGTCGCGCTCGGCGACGTCGTCGATGTTCTTCAGCGCGTCGCGCCACTGATCGGCGATGCGCGTGCGCAGCCAGCCGCGCTGGCGCTCGTCGAGGCCGGGCTCGTTGGGCGGGGGATACTGCGTGACGCCGCCGCCTTTGCCGATGCCGGTGAGCAGCAGATAGAAGCGCAGCCGCTCCTGGTACGCGCGGTGCTCCTCTTCGGACACCGGCTCCTGTACCGCGGAGTACTTGTTCATGAAGCGCTGCAGATCGTCGACGGTGATGTCGACGAACGGCTTGATGAGCTCGTCACGAACCGTGCGCAGGTAGAGCTGGCGGATCGAGGGCTGGATGCGCTCGCCCTGGTACATGCCGAAGCGCGAGGTGAAGGGCGCACCGTCGTTGATGTGCTCGTTGAGCGTGCGCTCGACGCCGCGCAGCGGATCGATCTGGCCGAGCTTGATGGGCAGACCCTTCCGCTCCGACGCCTTGTGCTCTTCGACCTTGCCGACCGCATCCGCAGCGCTGCCGAGCAACGCACGGTTGTTGCGGAACGACACCACCGGAAACAGCGCCATGAAGACCGCGAGCATGAACAGGCCGGCGCCGATGGCCACGCCGATCATCGCCTGCTTCTTCATCTTCGCCGCGCTGCGCTGCGCGATCAGCTTGTCGGGGAAGATGACCTTCTCGAACAGCTCGCCGAGGAAGTAGCTCTTGGGCTCGATCTGCGGCGTGGTGTAGGCCAGCTTCGGCTGGATGCCGAAGGCCGCAGCCATCGAGTTCATGATGCGATCGATGGTGCGACCTTCTTGGGTGCCGCTCGTGAAGTAGACGCCGCGCAGATACGGCGACTCGGCGTAGACGTTGTGCGCCATCAGCTCGCCCACGAAGAGGGCGAGCTTCTCCTTCATCGGCTCGAAGTACTGCGGGAACTCGTAGATCTTGTCGCGCGACTCGATGCGCCGCTCTTCGCCCATGCGACGAACGGCGCGCCGCTCGACGATCTGTACCAGGTCGTCGAATTGCTGCGCGAAGGTCTGCACCGGATCGATCTTCACGGTGACCGGCGCGGTGAAGCCCCAGATCTGCCGACGTTCCGTGTTGCCCAGATCTCCGAACACTTCGACGAAGCCCGGGAGCAGGTCCATCTTCGTGAACACCACGTAGACGGGCACGATCATCTCGAGCTTGGCCATCACCTCGTCGATCTTCCCGCGGATGCCGCGGGCCAGCGCGTGCACGTCCTCGTGGTGCGCTTCGCTGACGTCGGTAACGGCGATCGCCACCATCACCCCGTTGATCGGCTGCTTCGGCCGGTTCTTCTTCAGCAGATCGAGGAACGACATCCACTCGTCGCGGTCGGCGTCCTCGGTGGTGTAGCGACCGGCGGTGTCGAGGATGACCGCCTCGTTGGTCATCCACCACTGACAGTTGCGTGTGCCGCCGACGCCCTGCACGCCGCCGCCGGACTTCGACTGATACGGGAAACGCAGGCCGCTCTGGCGCAGCGCGGTGCTCTTACCGGCGCCCGGTGGCCCGATGATCATGTACCAGGGCAGGGCATAGAGCGCTTCGGTGCCGGTCTTGCCGCCGAGCTTGCTGCTCTTGAGCGCCGTGATCGCGCGCAGGAATTCCTGCTGCAGCCCATCGACGTCGGCGCGCAGATCGGGACGCGCCGCCGCGGCGTGACGATCGGCCTGGGCCTTGAGCGCGCGCTCGATCTCGCGTGCGGCCTTCTTCGCGCGCACGATCTTGAAGATGACGTAGGCGAGCAGGATCGCGACGATGACGACCGTCGCGACGATCGCGATCCACATCGGCAGGCCGAGCAGCAGCACGACCGCCCACACGGCGCCGATCAGCAACGCACAGAAGATGTACTTCAACGCGGCCACGGCTCACTCCTGGGGCAGCAGCGCCTGGGTGCGCTCGAGGATCGAGTTGGTGGAGCTGTCGAGTGCCTTGCGCAGCACGATGATGAGCGCGAGCGAGAAGAGCACGGTGAGCAGGCCAATCCACACCGGGATGTAGTACTGCTGCGCGCGGTTGACTCGCTCGCGGGGACGCCCGGCCTTGCGCGACAGCGGCTCGGGCTTCGCTTGCACGCCCAGCACGTCCTTCACGCGCCGCTGCATCGCGGTGAGCTCGAGCTCGCCGCCGCGGATCGCATACTTGCCCTGGAAGCCGAACAGCAGGCAGAGGTAGTAGACGCGCAACGCGTCGACGCGCCGCTGATCGGCGAGGATGTACTCGAGGCGGTGGAAGAAGCCCTCGCCCGCGAGATTCTCGTTGAAGTAGTGCAGCTGCAGCGGCTTGCTCATCCACACGTCGCGGATGCCACCCGACTTGCGCATCGCGACCTCGTCGGCGAGCGCCACGATCGCGTAGGCCATGTCGGAGACGTCGCGCTCGGGGATGCCGGCGCGCTGACCTTTTTGGAAGAGCTCGTCGATGAAGGCCATCACGCGCGCGTGGAACATCTCCGGCGCGAGCAGGCCTTCGTCGGCGAGGTTGCGGATCTGCACCAAGGCATTGAAGCAGTCCTTGGTGACCTCGTTGACGCGTTCCATGTCGAGGACCTCAGGCCTGGGCCTGTTGTGCGCGCTCGGGCACGCCCATCAACACGATCTTCGCCTTGCTCGGATCGAACGGCGGCGGCAGATAGATCGCGACGGTGCGCTCGGTGGCGATCTGTCGCCAGTACTCGTCCGTCGTGGTGAGCATGAAGTAGACCTGGCGCGGACGCACCGGCACCTCCGACGGCGGACGGTGCGTGACGGTGAGCTGCACGCCGGGGATCGCGGAGCGGACGATCTGGTTGATCGCCTTCCACGACGCGATCTTGCTCAGCTTCGGCAGCTTGTTCGCGACCTCTTGCTGCGGCGCTTCGGCTTCGACCGCGAGCACGAAGCGAGGGCAACGCGGCAAGCGATCGTCCTTGAGCTGACCGATCCACATGCCGTCGGGCCGTGCTTCGAGCGGCACGGTGATGCAGAGCTCGCGCACCGTGGCGCCGAGCATCTTGTTGAGCATGCCGAACAGCTCTTCGAACGTCGCGCGCAGATCGGTGTGGTTGAAGCGCGGGAACGTGGACGGATCGATCTCGCTCGAGAATGTCGTGAGCGCACCGCCGAGCTCGATGAGCGTGAGGTACGCGCCGAGTGGCGAGCTCGACTGCGCCTCGACGATGTGGCGCACGTGCGGGATGTACGTGTTGAGCGCGTTGAGCAGCAGGAAGCGCGTGATGTCCTGGCCGGTGAACTCGACCGCGGCGGCGTCGATCTGCCGGCGAGTCTCGGACAGCGCGCGCTGCTTGGTGAGCATCACGCTCAGCAGATCCTGCAGCCAGTTCGACAGCACGCCCGACGCACCGCACTTGAGCGCCGGCGGGATGTAATTCTTCGACAGCGCGAAGCTGCCGGTGCCGTCGCGGACGATCTCGGCGATCTTCACGGTCTCGAAGTCGTCGCGCGCTTCGTTGCCGAACATCAGCGTGATGTTGGGGCGACCGAACGAGATGATCTGCTCGGTCTTCGCGATCGTCAGATCGGGGACCGGACGGTTCGCGACCTTGAAGCGCGCGTTGCCGCTGTCGTCCACCGCATCCTGGTAGTTCGGGATGCCTTCGCGTGCCGCGGGCACCGCGAGATAGACCTCGAGCATCGATGCCGTGGTGGGGAACGACTCGGCGATCGGCCGCGCCGGCGGCCCGCCGGCTTCACCCGGGCCGAGCTCGAGCGGCAATCCGCCGGAGAGGATTCCGGAGAACTCGCCGAGCTTGAGTTGCCCGGCCTTGAGCGCGCCCTCGTCGATCGTCACCGACACGACGCCCCACGCATATGGCGTCGCCGCGGCGAGCCGTTGCGCGAGCGTGCCCTCGAAGAAGAGGTCTTGTTGCTGCAGATGCTGGGGACACATCAGCATCCCCTCGCTCCACACCACGCGCTCGACGTTGCGCTTGGCCATCGCTACTTTCCTGGTGCCGCCGGTGCTTCGGGTGCAGTGGGCGCTTCGGGGGCCGCGGGTGCTTCGGGTCCGGCCGGCGCTTCGGGTGGCTTCGTCTCCGAAGCGGCCTTCGCCTTCTTCGCTTTCTCGAGGTCGGGCTTCTTGCGCTTCTTCTTCTTCTTCTTGCCGGTCTCGGGTGCGGGCGGCTTCACCTTGAGCGGCGGACCGGGACACGCGATCGCGGTCTTCGTCTTGTCC
Organism: Nannocystaceae bacterium; assembly: GCA_035550195.1. Lineage (GTDB taxonomy): Bacteria > Myxococcota_A > Polyangia > Nannocystales > Nannocystaceae > Xiheibacterium. Next base: position 16,412 of record DASZPU010001194.1, on the reverse strand, counting down.
CAACCGGGCGGCGGCGTGTGGCCACCGTCGACGACGCTGCGATCGACGACGATGTAGAAGCACGGGTCGGCCCACGTCTTCTTCTGACGCTCGGCGAGGCACACGGAATCGCCGTGGTACTTCGGCGTCTCCCAGATGCGATACCAGTTGATGCCGGTGGGCTCGCGGAACAGCGCGACCGCGAGGATGAGCTGCGCCTTCGGATCGGGCTCGATCTCGATCTCCTCCGGCTTGCCCGGGAAGATCTGGCGCTCGTCTTCCGCGATGAACGAGTCGCCGAAGACTTCCTTGCCCTTTTGCCAGGTGTCGGCGAAGTCGAGTGTGGGGATCGCTTCGTCGCTGTTGAGCTGGTAGAAGCGCATCACCGTCGGGAGCGCTTCACCGTTCTCGTCGGGGTTGATGTTGGCCTGCGGCTGCACGAGCACGCGGACCTTGTACTTGTTCTTCGCTTCGGGATCGCAGGTGGGGCCCTCGTCCTTCTTCTTGCAAGCGCCCAGCGCTGCGGTGAAGAGCACGAGGGACGCGAACGAGCGAAAGAGCGAGGACATCCGGCGAGAATGTCACCATGCGCGCGCCCCCGAAGCAAGGGCAGCGCGATTAACCTGACAGCATTGCGGCGTCGACGACGATGCCGCGGCGACCGAGCGCGGCGAAGAACGACGGGACGGCGCCGGTGTGCCGCCATGCGCCACTGCGCGGGTCGATGGCGATGATCTCGGTGGTGCAGGTGCTACCGTCGGGTGCGACCGCCGCTTCGGCCACTTCGACGACGCGCGTGCGCCCGTCCGGGAAGCGCGCGACACAGATGACGAGCTCGAGCGAGCGCGCGACCACATGGGCACGCGCGCGCGGATCGGAACCGCCACCCGCGAGACCTGCGAGCGCAGCCAGGCGATGGATGCCCGCCTCCGCCGCGCCTGCGCGCGTCGAGACGACGACGCCCGCGAGCCCGCGACCTGCAGCCGCGAGCACCTCGGTGACCTCGGGGCCCGCGGCCTCGTGCACGCACAAGCGATCGGGCCGCAGGCCGACCGCGGTGCGCACGAGCGCTTGCATGACGGTGGTGCCGTCGGTGCCGACGAGCCCATCGCCTTCGAGCACGACGACGTGCGGCGGCAAGATGCCGAGCTCCGACATCGGGCGCACGAGCACGTGACGATCCGACGATGGCGAGCACTCGAGCAGCGCCGCGACCAACGGGAACGAACGCGCGCCCGGGCCCGCGCACACGAGGACGCCGAGCCCCGCTTGCACACAGGTCGCGAACAAGTTCGCGAGCACCGGCGAGATGGTGCCCTCTTGCATCAACAGCTCGAGCGTCCAGCGCGGTTCGGAAGGCGAGGGCAGCGAGATGTTCACCACCGGTCCGCCGTGTGCGACCGACTCGTGCACCGCGTAGACGTCGGCGCCGTCGAGCGTGCGCGCGTCGACGATCGGATTCTCCGCGCCGAAGGTGGTGCCGGTGAGTCGACGAACCACGACCTCGATCGCTTGCGGGCAGGAGAAGCGCGCGTCGATCTCGGTGGGCACGCCCGCGCCGCGTCGCACGAGCACGCGATCGGGACCGTGCACGAAGATCTCCTGCACGTCTTGCTCGGCGAGTCGTGCCGTGAGCGCTCCCAGCCCGCACATCTCGCTCGCGATGCGCTCGGCCCACGGACGCGCTTCGATGCCGGGCACCGTCTCTGCGGCTTGTTGCAGCATGCGCAGCGCTTCGGAGCGCGCGCGCGCGCGCGTCTCGGCATCGCGCTCGGGCACGCCCGCGTCACCGACGAGCAGCTCGTGCACCGCCGCGAACACGCGCGCACATGCAGCGCGCGCGAGCGCGGCACCGGTGAGCGATGCGAGATCGTCGAACTCGACGTCGAGCGATTCGATGCTGCGCGAGTCGAGCACCATCGGCGCTTGCGACGGGCTCGCGCGCACGACGGGTGCGGCCGCGGGGATCACCGTCGGCACGCCCGCGGGACGGCTCGGGCTGCTGCGCGCGAACGCGGGCGCGATCGGTGCGGGCGTGGACACGCTCTCGCGCACGGATCCGCCGTACTCACCGGTCGCCGGCGATGGCGGACCGGGATCGATCGTGATCGCAGCGTCGGCCGCTTCGAGCTCTTGCTCGCGGGACACAGGTGTCGGTGGTGCCTCGGGCGGTGGTTGCACGACGACCGGGGGCATCGACGGCAACGACGGTGCGGGTGCGACGGCGGGTGGTGGCGTCGACGGCATCGGCGACGCGGCCGGCGGTGGAATCGATGCGGGTGCGGGCGCATCCCAACGCGGCACGACTTCGGGCGCGAGCCCGACCGGCTCGAGCGACGCGGGTGGCTCTTGCGTCGGGGGTCGTGATCCGTCGATCGCAGGTTGTGCGCCGGGCATGCCTGCACCCGCGGGTGTGAACGTGCTGCCGGTGCGCGCGGGCGCCTCGAACGCAGGCGGTGCTTCGGCGATCACCGGTGGCGGCGTCGGAGTCGACAAAGGCGGCGGCATGGAAGCATCGATCGATGCGGGCGCGCCGATCGGACCGAGCGGTGGCGGCATCGTGGGCGGCTCGTCGGGTCGTCGCGGTGCGGGCCCACCGACACCGATCGGTGACGGCACGCCGAGCTGGCCGATCGGGACCGGCGACGGCGGTGCCATCGGCGGCGGAGGTGCGGACGAGGGTCCGAGCGGTGCCATCGGTGGCGGTGCCATCGACGGGGGTGGAGCCATCATCGGTGGTGGTGCGAGCGGCGGTGGACCGAGGCCGGGCGCCATCGATGCGCCGATCGGTGCCGGCATCATCGGCTCCGCGAACGCAGGTGCGGGCGGCTGCGCGCCGTAGCTCGGCTCGGGTCGCGCTGCGCCACCGACCTCGAAGTCGAGTCGATGCGCACAGATGAAGACCTCGTCGCGCGGCGCGAGGATGCACGGGCCTTGGATGCGTGTTCCGTTGACGAACGTGCCGTTGGTCGACTCGAGGTCGATCAGCGTGATCTCGCTGCCGGTAAAGAGGATCCGCGCGTGCGCGCTGGAGACACCAGGCTCGGGAATGACGAGGTCGTTCGCGGGCGTGCGACCGACGGTGATCTCACGCTTTTCGAATGCGTGCGATCGCGGCACCTCGCCCTGCTTGGAGACGGTGATGCGGAGCATGAGCGGCCAGCGCAGCATGACGCGAGCGGCCGACATGGGGAAGCCCGAAGCGTCGAGAGCGTGAAGACGATGCACGGAAGCGTCGTTCCAGCCCACGTCTTGGATTAAATCCCCCGCCTGTACCCGGGGGCCATCTTGTCGGTGTCACCGGCCGCTGCTACGGTCCGCATCATGGCGGAAACAGTCCATCTCTACCTCAAGGCCAACGGGTCCGACATCAAGGGCGAGTCGACGCAGACCAGCCTCGGCCGTGCGGATTCCATCGAGTGCGTCTACTACGAGCAAGCTGTGACCACCGCGCGCGAAGCGGGCTCGGGGCAGGCGACCGGCCGCCGCCAGTACTCGCCGCTCGTCATCCGCAAGCGCATCGACAAGTCGTCGCCGCTCATCGCGAAGGCGCTGTGCGAGAACGAGAAGGTCGAGGGCGAGTTCAAGTTCTTCCGCCCCAACCCGACCGGTGACGGCACCACGCAGCAGTTCTACACGGTCGCGTTCAAGAACGGCCGCGTCGCGAGCCAGAAGCAGATCAACCCCAACACGATCGTCCCCGCCACCTCGACCGATCCACCGATGGAAGAGGTCAGCTTCATCTTCCACACGATCGGCTGGACCTACACGGACGGCGGCATCACCCACGAAGATACGTGGGATCAGAACCGCTAGCACCGCGCGAGCGCGTGAAGGAGCCGGGCGATGGCAATGCGTGGGTTACTCTCGCGCTTGTCGTCGCCCGATCCGCTTCGGCAGGTCGACGAAGTGCAGTCGATCCTCGAGAACCTCCGCGGCATCCTCAATACGCGGGTCGGTGAGTCGCTGTCCGCCGCGGGCTTCGGCATCACCGACCTCGCCGATCTCGTGCACAACTTTCCCAACGCGGCGCTCATCATGGAAAAGAGCATCCGCTCCACCGTGGCGGAGTACGAGCCGCGGTTGAAGCAGGTGCGCGTGCGGATGGTGCCGAGCGAAGACCCGCTGAAGCTGGCGTTCGAGATCGCCGCGCGCCTGTCCGGCGACCGCCACCAGGGCATGGTCCGCGTGCGCACCTCGGTGAATTCCGCAGGCCGCGTCGACGTCGAGTAGGCCGCTGGCGCGCAGCGCCGGAGGAAGGGGAGGCTCCGGCGGGCCTCGCCCGACGAAGGGGAAGGACGGGCCGTCCTTCCCGTAGACTGATAATCTCGTCGCCCCCGTGGGCTCGAAGTACTACGAGAGCGAGCTGGCGTACCTGCGCGAGATGGGCCGCGAGTTCGCGCTCGTGCATCCGTCGACCGCAGGCCTGCTCGCGGAGCGCGGCAACGATCCCGACGTCGAGCGCCTGCTCGAAGGCTTCGCGTTCCTCACCGCACGCATCCGCGAGCGCGTCGACGATGCAGTGCCGGCGATCGTGCACGGGCTCGTGCAGCTGCTGCTGCCGCACTACCTGCGGCCCGTGCCCGCGATGTCGATCGTGCAGTATCAGCCCTCGCTGCGAGCGTTGCGTGGCGTCACCTCGGTGCCGCGTGCGACGCGAGTCGCGGCGAAGGCGTTGCAAGGCACGAGCTGCGAGTTCCGCACGACCTCCGAGGTCGATCTGCTCCCGCTCGAGCTCGTCGACGCCACGCTCGACGAGACCGCGGCCGCGCGCCCGGTGATCCGCCTGCGCTTCAACACCACGGAAGCAGGACGTGCCGTCATCGCGCGCAAGGAAGGCATTCGCATCTTCTTGCACGGCGAGCTGTCGATCACCGCCACGCTGTACCTGTGGCTGCGCCGTCACTGTCGCAGCGTCGCGGTGCGCTGTGGCACCAACACGCAGCCGCCACTGCCGCAAGGATCGATCGTGCCGGTGGGCTTCGACGAAGCCGACGCGCTGCTGCCCTGGCCCACGTTCGCACCCGAGGGCCATCGCTACCTGCTCGAGTACTTCACGCTGCCGTCGAAGTTCCTGTTCCTCGACATCCAGAACCTCGATCGCGCGCAGATCACCGAGGACACCTTCGAGCTCGCGTTCGTCTTCGATCGTCCGCCACCTTTGCCCGGTCGCATCGGGCCCGACAACTTCCGGCTCTTCTGCACACCGGTCGTGAACCTGTTCGAGACCTCCGCCGATCCGATCAAGCGCGACGTCCGGATCTCCGAGCATCTGCTGCGCGCGGCGGGCATGCGACCCGCGCACATGGAAGTCTTCGAGGTCACCGAGGTCGTCGGCGTGCGCCAGGGGCAGGTGCAGCGCAAGAAGTACCCGCCGTTCATCGCGTACACGCACACCGCCGAGGGCAAGGACGCCGCGTACTACACGCTGCGTCACGCCGCGTCGCCGCTCGACGACGCCACCGACACGTATCTGTCGATCGTCACCCCGCGCGACGTCGCGCCGTCGGAGGTCGACGAAGTACTGTCGATCGATCTGCTCGCGACCAATCGCAACCTGCCCACCGAGCTGCAGCTCGGCGAGATTTCCACGACGCCGCGTGGCGTGTCCGCGGCCGCGCCGTTTCGCAACATCACGCCGGTCACCAATCCCACGCGCGCGCCGGTCGGCAGCGAGCTGCACTGGCGATTGCTGTCGCACATGGGCCTGTCGCGCACGTCGCTGGCCGACCCCGCGGTCGTGCGCGCCACGCTCGCGCTCTACAACTTCCAGAAAGAAGTGAGCGCGACGCTCGGTCGCGCGAACGAGCTGAAGATCGAGTCGATCCGCAGCGTGAAGTCCGAGCCGGTCACGCGCTTGCTCGAAGGCGCACCGGTCCGGGGCGCACGCATGCGCGTCGAAGTCGAAGAGCAGCGGCTCGGCACCATCGGCGAAGCGTTCCTGTTCGGCTGCGTGCTCGACGAGCTCTTCGCCGCCCACGTCACGCTCAACTCGCTCGCCGAGCTGCAGCTCGTCCTGCAACCGTCCAAGGTGGAGTTCAAATGGCCGGCGCGCAACGGTCAGCGCTCGATCCTGTGAGCTCCGCTCGGTCCGCGCCGGCTCGGGTCGGTGCGCACGACGACGTGCTGCTCAACGGTCGGCACTACGACTTCTTCGTGACCGTCGGCATGCTCGAGCGACTCACGCCCGACGCGGTGCGCATCGGCGGCGACGGCCCCTATCCGCGCGAGTCGATCCGCTTTCGTCACGATGCGTCGCTCGCGTTCTCCACGGGTGACATCAGCGCGGTGAAGTACGTCGAGGTCCCGCGCGCACAAGAGGACGCGCTCGATCGTCGGCGCCATCGCTACGAGGTCACCACCGCGTTCCTCGGGCTCACCGGTGCCGCGTCGCCGTTGCCGGGCTTCATGTCGGAGGAGCTCCTGCAGGCACAGGAGCAGGGGCGACTGCGCGGCGAGTTCCTCGATCTCTTCCACCATCGCTTCGTCAGCCTCGTCTACCGCATCGGCGTGAAGTACGACCTCGCCCGCGAGTTCGCGCAGGACTGCAGCGATCCGTGGACGCGACGCATCCTCGCGCTCGGTGGGCTCGACGCGTTCGCGGATCGCCGGCCCAAGCACATCCCGCTGTGGCGGCTCGTTCGACTCGCGCCGCTGCTGGCCGCGCGCGTGCGCTCGGGCAAGGTGATCGAGAAGGCGATTCGCGACATCTGCGACGAGGCGCTCGATCCCGAAGCGCGCGTGTTCATGCAGCAGTTCGCGGGCGGCTGGGTGCCGCTCGACTCGGAGCAGCGCACGATGTTGGGCATCCGCAACACCGTGCTCGGCCAGAGCGCAGTGCTGGGGGTACAGTGCTACCACCGCGCGGGCAAGGCGGTCGTCGTCATCGGCCCGCTGCACGAGAACTTCCGCCGCTTCCTCGCCGACGGTGACATGTACCCGCGCGTGAAAGAGCTGCTCGAGCTGATGTGCCCCGAGCCGATCGAGTTCGAGCTCGATCTGGTGCTCGCCGAGCATGCACGTCCGCCCTTCAAGCTCGGCGCTGCTGCGAATCAGCGCGTCGGCATCGATACCTGGTTGTCGTCGCGCGCGGGTGCGGGGAAACAGACCCACCTGCGCGTGCCCATCGAAGTCCACAGTCGCTCGTCGTCCGCTGCGGTGAACGACGACGACTAGTCATCTGGAGGAAGAACAATGCGCGTCGATCCGAGAGCCCTCGTCCGTCGTCTCAACCCCACCTGCACGCGTGTGCTCGAGGCCGTGGTCGAACGCGCGGCGAGCGGGCGCTACTACGAGATCAGCCCCGAGCACATGCTGCACGGCCTCCTGCAGGTCGAAGACGGCGACATCGCGGCGATCCTGCAGTTCTTCCGCAAGGACCGGCTCAAGATCTCGGCGGCGATCGATCGCTCGCTGCAGAAGCTGCGCACCGGCAACGCCGGGCGTCCGGTGTTCGCGGAGAGCCTGTTCACGTGGTTCGAGAACGCGTGGGTCACCGCGTCGCTCGAGCGCGGCGCGGTGCAGCTGCGCTCCGGCGATCTGCTGTACGAGTTCCTCGTGAACGTCGGCCGCTACACCGCGGAGTCGTTCGAGGAGCTCGAGGCCATCGACAACGACGAGCTGCGCAAGCAGTTCGCCGAGATCATCGCCGGCACCAAAGAAGCGATGGAGGTGCCGCAGCAGAGCAGCGACGGCGGGGCGCCGCGTCCGGCCGCGGCGGGCCGCGAGGCGCTCGATCGCTTCACGATCTCGTACACGGAGAAGGCGCGCAAAGGCGAGATCGATCCGATCTTCGGACGCGACGCGGAGATCCGCCAGTGCGTCGACATCCTCGCGCGGCGCCGCAAGAACAACCCGATCATCGTGGGCGAGCCGGGCGTCGGCAAGACCGCGCTCGTCGAAGGTCTCGCGCGCGCCATCGTGAACAAGGAAGTGCCGGCCGAGCTGCAGCAGGTCGAGCTGCTCGGGCTCGACATGGGTCTGCTCAAGGCCGGCGCGGGCGTGCGCGGCGAGCTCGAGAATCGCCTCAAGAAGGTGATCGCCGAGGTGAAGGGCTCGCCCACGCCGATCATCGTGTTCATCGACGAGGCGCACACGCTCATCGGCTCGGGTGCCGATGCCGGCGAGGTCAGCAACCTGCTCAAGCCTGCGCTCGCGCGCGGTGAGATGCGCACGATCGCGGCCACCACGTGGTCGGAGTACAAGAAGTACTTCGAGAAGGACGCCGCGCTCGAGCGTCGCTTCCAGCCGGTAAAGGTGGATCAGCCGAGCGTCGCGGACGCGGTGCTGATGCTCCGCGGCCTGCGTGGCACCTACGAGAACGCGCACAAGGTGATCGTGCGTGACGACGCGGTGATCGCTGCGGTCGAGCTGTCCGAGCGCTACATCACCGGTCGCCAGCTGCCCGACAAGGCGGTCGACTTGCTCGACACCGCGGCCGCGCGCGTGCGCATCGAGCAGGATGCACCGCCGCCGCAGATCGCGGTGCTGCGCAGCGAGCTCGCCAGCCTCGAGCGCGAACGCGATGCGCGTCGGCGCGACATCGACGACGCAGCCGCGAAGGACGACGGTCGGCTCGGCGAGCTGCAGGAGCGCATCGATGCGATCGGCACCGAGACCGCGGCGCTCGAGCAGAAGCTCGCGGCCGAGAAAGAAGCGATCGGCAAGCTGCACGCGGCCTACGAAGAGCTGCGCGCCGCCGACGAGGCGGCGCGGCCGGCCAAGCTCGCCGCGGTGGAGTCGCTGCGTCGCGAGGTGGCCGAGGTCGCCGCCGAGACCCCGCTCGTGCACGCCGAGGTCGATCGCGACTCGATCGCACAGGTCATCGCGGACTGGACCGGCATCCCGGTCGGCAAGATGAAGTCGAGCTCGATCGAGACGGTGCTCGAGCTCGAGAGCAACCTCGAGGCGCGGATCAAGGGGCAGAACCACGCGACCAAGGCGGTGGCGGAAGCGATCCGCATGTCGCAGGCCGGCGTGCGCAACCCCGAGACGCCGATCGCGGTGATGTTGTTCGTCGGTCCGTCCGGCGTCGGCAAGACCGAGACCGCGCTCGCGCTCGCCGATCTGCTCTACGGCGGCGAGCGATCGATGACCACGATCAACATGTCGGAGTTCCAGGAGAAGCACACGGTGAGCCGCTTGATCGGCTCGCCGCCCGGCTACGTGGGCTACGGCGAGGGCGGCATGCTCACCGAAGCGGTGCGGCAGAAGCCCTACAGCGTCGTGCTGCTCGACGAGTGCGAGAAGGCCGACCTCGAGGTCATGAACCTCTTCTACCAGGTGTTCGACAAAGGCATGTTGTCGGACGGCGAAGGTCGCGTGGTGAACTTCCGCAACACGGTGGTGATCCTGACCAGCAACCTCGCGACCGATGCGATCATGAAGTGCTACGCGGACGGCAAGACCCCCGACCCCGAGGAGGTCGCGACGGTGATCCGGCCGATCGTGTCGAAGCACTTCAAGCCCGCACTGCTCGCGCGCATGACGATGGTGCCGTACCGTCCGATGGATCCGTCGATCCTCGGCGACATCGCGAAGCTCAAGCTCGCGTCGCTGGGCAAGCGCATCAAGCTCGCCCACGGCACGCAGGTGACGTTCCAGGACACGCTGGTGGCCGAGCTCGTGAGCCGGTGCACCGAGTCCGAGACCGGCGCGCGCGCGCTCGACCATGCGCTGCGCGGCTCGCTGATGCCGAACCTCGCGAAGAACCTGCTCGAGAAGATGGCCGAGGGCGCGGTGCCGCCGAAGCTCACCATCGGCTACGGCGCAGGCTTCGGTGGCGAGAGCACCTGGCGCTTCGACTACAGCGAGTGATCGCGTGTCGTGGCCGCACGCGCACGGTGGGCATCGCGGCGATCGTCGCAGTGATGCTCGCGGTGCGCGCAGCGGTCGCGTGCGTTGGACGTGGCGTGGCGAAGCACCGCAGCCACCGCTCGTGCAGGGTGATCGCATCGCGGTCGTCGCGGGGCGCGAGCTCTTCGTGCTCGACCCGCGCGGTGCGGTGCAGCAGCGCATCGCGCTCGCCGAGCACGCGAGCGTCGAGTTGCTCGCGGACGAGGGCCCGGTGGTCGTCGACGGCAACGTGGTGCAGCAGCGCGACTGGAACGGCGCGCTGCGGTGGCAAGTCGACGCCGAGCAGGAGATCGCCGCGGTGCAGCGCTCGAGTTTCGGCGAGCTCGCCGTGTGCACGCACGAGCGCGGGTATCCGCCGCGCGGTCGACTGCTGGTGATCGATCACGCAGGCGTCATGCGCTGGAGCAGCGACGCGCACGCCACCCTCGGCTATGTGTTCCGCGCGCCCGAGCTCGCGTTCGACGACGCGGGCAACGTGTACTCGCTGGTCACGGGCCGGCTCGGCGACGGCGTGTCGGGCGACGACAAGCTCACCGGAGGCTGTCGCGGCTTCGATCGCGATGGTCTCGCGCTGTGGCAGGCTCCGCTCGCGGTCGATCATCCGCAATCGATCCAAGGCCGCGATGACGGTGTGGTCGTCGTCGGCATCCGGCGCGTGCGAAGCTACGACACGAGCGGCGCGCAGCAGTGGGAGTGCGAGCTCGACGACGGTGCGGTGCACGACGTGCCGTCGCTGGGGATCCACCTCGTGCGCTCGTGCTCGCGGCTGCCGATGGCGCGCGTGCTCGATCGCCGCGAGGGCGGCGGCGGCACGGTCCTGCACGGCACACTCGACGCGGACGACGTCTTCTACTTCGCACGCGTGCTGTGGTCGCCGCCGCGCAGCGATTGCCTCGTCGCACTCGCAGCCGACGGCGGCGTGCGCTGGCAGCTACCGCTACCCGCCGCCGACTACCAGGTTCCGTTCCCGATCATCGGCCCCGACGAGACCGTGCTCGTCGCCCAGGGTGACGCACTCATCGCGGTGGGTTGAAGTCGAACACGTGGGGCACGAGATAGCGTGCCGAGCTCACGATGCCGGTGTCGTCGTGCGCGAACACTTCGAACACCACGTCGGGTGGGAACGCGGCGAAGTGGCGTTGGCAGGCGACCAGCACCTCGCCGCGCGTGCGATCGAACGGCACGAAGTCGTCTTCGAGCATCACCACGTTGCTCGATTCGCTGCGCACGACCATGCGCACGCGCGTGGCGCCCGCGAGCGCGAGGCCACCGAGGCGGTGCACGAGCAGGTCGACGTCGGGCTCGAAGCGCGCCTCCTTGCGCGCGCCGGGCGTGCACGGGTTCTCCGCGACGACCAGGCCTTCGCGTTGCAATGCGTCGAGCTGGTCCGCGCTGATGACCGGCGGGATGCGAAACCGGCAGGCCGCGGCGATGCGCTCGACCGCCTCGGATTCCGCGGCACACGACGCGCAGCCCATCACGTGCGCGTCGATGCGCTCGACCGCTTCGTCCGATAGCTCGCCCGCCCAGTAGTCGACCAGCACCTCGAACGCGATCGGCGACGTGCAGCTCATGGCGCCCTCCCGCGCTCGAGGCAGCGTCGCAGCGCCGCGACCGCACGATGACGCACGACGCGGACGTTGCCGGCAGTCATGCCGAGCGACTCCGCGATCTCGTCGGCGGATCGCTCGCGCTGGAACGACAGGTGCAGCACGCTGCGCGCGCGGGCCTCGAGTCGCGCGATGCACTGCATGACCGCGCCGAAGTCGAGCGGCTCGATCTCCGGCAACGCGGCGGCGAGATCGAGCGTGGCCGGATCATGCGGCTCGGCGCGCGCGTCGTTGCGCCGGATCCGATCCGCGAGGTTGCGGCAGATGCCGAGCACGTAGCGATCGAGGTGCTCGGGTTGCTCGATACGATTTGCACGCAACGCCTCGACGAGCGCGAGCAACACGCACTGCACGAGCTCGCGCGCCGCGTCTTCGCTGCGCAGGTGCTTCTTGCCGTAGAGCCGGATCCGCGGCGCCCACTCGCGGCACAGCTCGGCTTCGCGCGCGCTCGGCAGCACTCGCCGAGGCTAGCACGCTTCATCACACCCCCAGCGCATCGGCGAGCCCCAGCAGCGCGGCGCGACCGTTGCCGCGATACGAGCTGCCGTGCATGAGCGCCAGCGTGGTCGGCTCGGTGCGCGCGAGCTTCTCGAGCACGCCGCGTGTGCCGGCCTCGATCGCGACACCGCCCATCTGCGAGCGCAACGCCTCGGACGGCGCGAGCACGTCGCTCTCCGTCACCGCCGGCAGCGCGTGGCCGCCGTGCGTGAAGAGATCGCCGCAGAGCAACGTGCGTGTGCTGGTCTCGAACATGTAGCCGCACTCCCAGTTGTGCGGCACGTGCGGAGCGTCGAGCCAGCGCAGCTCGTGCCGACCGATCTTCACCGCCTCGCCGTCGACGACGGTGCGCGGCGGACGATCGGCGAGATCGTTCATCTGCACCATCGCTGCGAGCGCGCTGCACAGCGGCGTCGCGTTCGGAGCGACTGCGAGGAAGTCGTTGAGCGCGCCGCACTCGTCGGCCTCGACGTGCGAGAACGAGATCCAACGCAGGCGTTCGACCGAGCCCAGCACGTGCGCGATGGCGCCGCGCACGAGCGGAAACATCTTGCGCGGGCCGGTGTGGAAGAGCAGCGGCTCGTCGTCGACGACGAGGAACTGGTTGAACGTGAACCCCCCGGGCATCGCCTCCGGTGGAATCGGCGTGCTGATGCGGAAGATGCCGTCGGCGATCTCGAAGACGTCGGTCATACCCCGACGTCCAGCGAGCCGGCGGTTCGTTACAGCGGAAATTCCCGCCCTGGGCGCGCGTTGGCGGCGGATCGCGCGCACGGACGTGCCGAGTGCCGTGCAGCATTTAGGATCGGCGTGCCGAGATGGATGCGCCGCGCACAGTCGCCACGCCGCCGGGCCCGCACGCGCGCGCGCTGCAGCTCGTCGTTCGGCTCGGCCACTTCGCGAAGCGTGTGCTCGCGGACTTCCGCCGCAACCGCGGACTCTTGCTCGCCGGCGCGCTCGGCTACAACACGCTGCTCTCGATCGTTCCGCTCTTCGCACTCACGCTCGTGGTGCTCTCGACGATCGTCGATCCCGCGGTGCTGATCGCCACGCTCGACGCGCAGGCCGAGGCGCTCTTGCCCGGTCGCGGTCAAGCGGTCACCGAAGCGTTCTCCGCCTTCGTCGAGCGCCGCGACGTGATCGGTGTCGTCGGCTTCGGCGTGCTGCTCTTCTTCAGCGCGATCGCGTTCCGCATGCTCGACGAGGCGATGGCGGTGGTCTTCCATCGTCAGCGCCGCTCGGCGTCGGCGCATCCGCTGCGCGCGTACGTGCTCCCGCTCGCGTACGTCGGGCTCATCGGCGTCGGCTTCCTCGCGCTCACGCTCGTGATGATCGCGTTCGACACGTTGCCCGACGAAGGCGTGCGCGTGCTCTTCTTCGACATCGATCCCGAGACCGCGGTCCCGCTCGTGAAGGGGCTCGCGTTCGTCGGGCTCGTGCTGCTCGCGTCGTCGTTCTACGGCGTGATGCCGATGGCGGGCATCCGCGCACGGCGAGCGCTGATCGGCGGCTTGGTCGCGTCGATCCTGTGGGAAGCCACGCGCACCGCGATGACCTGGTACTTCGCGAACCTCTCGCTGGTCGATGTCGTGTACGGCTCGCTCGCCGGCGTCGTCGTGCTGCTGCTCGGCCTCGAGGTCGCGGCGCTGATCCTTCTACTCGGCGCGCAGATCATCGCGGAGCTCGAGCGCGCGGCCGCCCACGGCCGCCCGTGGCACGACCCGCCGCCGCTCGAGCCCGATCCCTAGCGCACGCACACGGAAGCGCGGCGGCGACGGATCGCGCAGGCGAGCGGCAAGAGCAGCGCGAGCGCGGGCGCAGGGCGATCCGCCGCGCAGCCGCAACCTTCGCTCTGCGCGTCCTCGGGCGTGCCGCCGCCCGATTCCGTCGTGCCGGGATCGGCGGTGGTCGTCGTGGCCGTGCTCGCCGTGCCGGTGTCGGTCGCAGGCGGTGGCGTGCCGTCGTCGCTCGACGTCTCCGCGGGCGCACCCTCGTCGCTCGTCGTGTCGCCGCCGCTCGTCTCGCCATCGCCGCTGCTCGACTCGCCGCCGCTGCTCGACTCGCCGGCACCGGTCGGGATCGGCGGCTCGTACACGCTGCCCGCTTCGACGAGCGTGACCACGAGCCGCACCTCGGTCGGCGTGTAGAGAGCCGCGACCTCGTCGCCCACGTTGTCGGCCGAGGGCTTGCCGTTCATCGTGTCCTTCAAGATGCACGCGATGTTGTTCACGCCCTGCGTCCAGTCGACGTACTCCTCGGGTGGCGACCAGAAGTCGGCAAAGGGCGTCTCCCACTCGTACGTGCCGACGTCGGTGTACGTCGGCGACTGGAACGTGCACGCGTACGTCGGCGTCGCTTCGAAGCAGACCTGGAACTTCGTCTCTTGCTCGGTCGGCTTCGTGTGCACCTCGAGGTAGACCCACGCGGATCCCTGCGAGTAGTCGACCGGGCTCGTCCAGTCCTCCGGTGTGCCGAGATCGGGCGGCAGGCGATAGTGCGAGTCGGGGAGCTCGGGCGTGTGCACCCACGTCTGATCGAACACGACGACCTGCTCGGCCTGCGCCGTGCCGCTCGCGAGCGCGACGACCACACCGATCACGAGCACCGACCAGATTCTGCGCGCGGCGACGATCATCGTGGCCATGCTACGCCGTTCTCGACACCGTCGCGCCTCGAAGCGCGCAGAATATGTCGTATGGTCGCCGACGTGACCGACGCATTCGCGCTGCGGCTCGCGACGCTCGCCGACGTTGCTGCGATTGCAGCCCTGCAGAAAGCCTCGCTCGCGCAGCTGGGCGCCGAGTTCTACGCGGGCGAAGTGTTGCTCGCCGCGGTCGCGCACGTGAGCGTCGTCGATCGCCGGCTGATCACCGACGGTACGTACTTCGTCGCGTGCGACGGACCCGTCGTCGTCGGTTGTGGTGGATGGAGCTTTCGGCGCAAGACCTTCGCGGGGCCGGGTGCGGCGGACGACGCAGACGACGTGGTGGTGCCGGGCCGTGATGCGGCCCGCGTGCGTGCGATGTTCGTCGCACCCGATCGCGCGCGCTCCGGCATCGGCGCACGCATCCTCGCGCACTGCGAGCAGGCCGCGCGTGCGGCCGGCTTCGATCGCGTCGAGCTGGGCGCGACGCTGAGCGGCGAGGCGTTCTATCTGCGCCACGGCTATCGCGAGCGCGAACGCATCACGAGCACGCTCGGCGACGGCACGCCGTTCGCCGTGGTGATGATGACGAAGTCACTGACGCCGTGAGCGTCGCCGACGCAACGCGAGCGGGAGCAGCAGCGCGAGCGCCGAGCTGCCGCTGGTGCTGCACGAGCAGCCGCGCTCGCCGTCGTCCTGCGCGGGCGCTCCGCTCGACTCCTCGCTCGTGTCGCTCGGCGTCGTGGTGGTCGCCGGCTCGGTGGTCGCGATCGGCCCCGTGCTCGAGCTGCTCGACGTATCGCCACTCGTGTCCGCGATCGCACCGCTCGTGCTGCTCGATTCGCCGCCGTCGCTGCTGCTCGACTCGCTGCCGGGCATGCACTCCGAGTCGTCGGGTGGGTTCATCGCGCGCCACTCGTCGTACGCTGCGCGCAAGAGCATCACCGGGTTGTTGCCGCCTTGCGGCTGCGAGGGGATCAGCAGATCGATCGTGAACGCGCCCTTCGTGTCGGTGGCGCGCGCGACCTGCAGCACCGCCACGAGCGCGCTCTGTTCCATGCTGCAGCGCATGTCGCCGCCCTGCGCGGAGCCGGCTTCGAGCGCGACCATCAAGCGATCGGCGAGCGTCCACGGACACACGGTGGGCTCCGCTTCGAACGCCGCGAGCGCGTCGTCGACCACTTCGGGCCCGTACAAGATGTTGCCCTGCGCGGTGACGTTGGTGGACTGCACGTCGCCCGCCCAATCCATCGCGGCCTCGCCGGTGAACGTCGCGGTGTCGCCCGCGAGCCGGACCACACCGTACTGTCGCGTCTGCGCACCGAAGTCCATCGCGTTGGTCATGTCGATCACGCCCTGCGCATCGACACCCGATTCCAGCAACATCAACGCGTAGTCGCGCATGTCCTCGTCGAGCTGGGCCTGGGCCGCGAGCGCACCGATGCCGGGCGCGATCCCGGGCACGGTGGGCAGCACCTGCGTGCCGAAGGGCGCCTCGACGCAGGTCGCCACCGCGACGCCGACCTCTTGCGTAGCGGGATCGACCGCGACGATCGACCATGTCGCCGACGCAGTCGCGGGCAGCATCGTCAGCGCGAGCGCGAGCGTGGGTGCCGACCGCCGGGCCATCGTCGATCAGGCTACACCCTGCGCGCCGGCGACGGTGCTGCTAGCATCGGGCCCGCCGAAGGATGTCCGACGACTTCGACCTGCTCGATGCCTGGGCCAACGGCGATACCGCTGCCGCGCGTGCCCTGATCAAGCGCTACACCGGGCCGCTCTATCGCTTCTTCGATCGCAAGGTCGACGGGCCGATCGAAGACATG
>DASZPU010001193.1:0-2742 GCA_035550195.1 Nannocystaceae bacterium | reverse complement strand
TCGCCGTGCGCAGCGATCGCGGCGACCAGCGTGTCTGCACGAGCGCGGTTCCAGGTGTCCGTGACCACGGTGTCGACGTGCGCGCAGCGGTCTTCGCCAGGGCGCAGCGCGAGCGCGAGCGCACCGGCACCGACCACCGCGAGCCCGGCCGCGAGCGCGATGAAACGCCCCGAGCCCCGCGGTCGCCGCTGCTGCGCGATCGCGTCGGCCACGGTCGCGAGCGAGTCGAAGCGTGCCGCGGGATCGCGCGAGAGCCCGCGCAGCAACATCGGCCCGAGCCACGCGGGCACGTCGACGTCGTCGGGCAGCTTCGCGAGGCCCTTGCGCTTGCGTGCGACCAGCGTCGCGAGATCGGGTGCGGTGAACGGACGTCGCCCGTAGATCGCCTCGAACAGCGCGACGAAGAACGCGTACTGATCGGCGCGCGCATCCGCGGACTTGCCCCCGTGGACCTCCGGAGCCATGTACGCCGGCGTGCCCACCACGAATCCGGTCGCGGTGAGCTGCGTGTGCAACAGGCCCGCCGCGACGCCGCTGGTGGGATCCGACGCGACGTCGTTCTGCATGCGCGCGAGCCCGAAGTCCGCGACGCGCACCGCGTGCGCGCCTGCACCGAGCAACACGTTCGCCGGCTTGAAATCGCGGTGCACGATGCCGACCGCGTGGGCGGCCGCGAGCCCGCGGGCCGCGGCTTCGAACACCTCGAGGATCTCCGGCAGCGTGCGCGGCTGCGCGAGCCAGCCCGCGAGATCGGTGCCTTCGACGAGCTCCATCGCGATGAAGAGCGCGTCGCTGCTCGTCGGATCGCCGACGATGCCCACGTCGTAGATCGCGATGACGTTGGGATGCGACAGCCGCGCGAGCGCCTGCGCCTCGCGAAGGAGCGCGCGATGATCGATCGCGGAGCTGCGCCGCTTCTGCAGCACCTTGATCGCGACGCGACGATCGAGATCCGGATCCTGGGCGCGATACACCGCACCCATCGCGCCTCGGCCGAGCAGCGCACGCACGACGTAACGACCGATGCGCTCGCCGGCCGCGAGCTCGGGCACCGGCTCGCCGTGCGTCGGCTCGCCCTGGGTCGTGCCGCCTTCGGCGACGCGCGTGGTCTCGGTCCTACCGTCCGCGCGCGGATCCATCGGGATCGCCGCGCCCTACCAGAGCACCTTGAGCAGGTGCTTGCACTCCTTCACGAGCGCGGCGAAGAGCTCGGCGTCGGCCCAACGCGCGGGCACGGTGACGCGACGACCTGCCACTTGCGGTGGTGGACCCGCGAGCGCGACTTGCAGCGGGAACACGCCGCGCCGCGACCAACCCTGCGCGCGGATCTCCGGCGTGCGCAGTGCGATCCACTCGCGGGGACGATCACCCCACGTGAGCCACTCGATCGGCGGAATCTCGTGCAGATCGTCGGCGACGCCGGGCCACAGCAGCAGCGCCGGTCGTGCGGTGCCTTCGTGCACGCGCACCATCGCGGGCAGGAGGAGCGCATCGGCGGCGAGCACTTCGTCGGCGCGACGCGGCTCGACCGGTCGCTCGGCCAACGTGCCGCTCGCACGCGTGACCCAGAACGGATGCGCGCCACCGATCACGTCGTCGACGCGCAGCTGCGCGAGCGGTGCGCCGGCGAGCTTGCTGCGCGTGGGCACGAAGCTCGGTGTCTTCGGGCCCTCGGGCTCGTTGGGCGCGGGCTCGGGCTCGACCAGCGTGCGCGCGCGCAGCTTGAGCTCCGTCCACGGCAGCTCTTCCGTGTTGCACTGCCACAGCCGACCGAGTTGATCGTCGGCTTGCGGACCCGCGAGCACGAGCGCGCCGCCAGGCAAGAGCGCCATGCAGCTGGCCGCGCGCGGCAGCTTGGCGGCCTGCGCTTCGGGCAGCGGCGGCGGCTCGGGTTGCTTCGGACCCGGCGGTGGATCCCACACCGGTTGCTCGACCAGGAAGCGATGCAGCGTCGCACCGGGACGCAGCACGTAGATCCAACGCTCGTCGCCCGCGATCGCGAGCGGCGTGGCGCCGCGCAGCTCGATCGCCGGCACCTTCTCGCCGATGGGACGCAACGCGCGGTTGGTCCACGCGATCGCACCATCGCGCGCCGCGAGCACGCAGTGACCCGCGCTCGTGCTCGCCAGCGCGACGATCGCCTCGGACGGCACGTCGGCCGCGCTGGTGTTGCGCAGCTTCAGCTTCATGTAGCCCGATGGATGCTCGGGATCGATCACCCACGCGTGGTTGCTGCCGTCGATCCACACCGCGCGTCCATCGGCCGAGCCGAGCAGGCCGAGCACCTCGTGATCGGAGGTCTTGCGGCGGTGCGCGACGTCTTCCTTCTCGACGTCGAGCAGCACCTCGCCTTGCGTACCGACGCCGCACAGCAGGCGCGGTCGCAGCATCGCCACTTCGTCGACGAAGCCGCCGAGCTTGCTGCCGAACTTCTCCGCCTTCGCCGACCATACGCTGCCGCGATGCAGGTGCGCGCCGCCGAACCACAGCGTGCCGTCTTCGTCGCCTTCGCACACCGACGGCTCGGCGCTCGCGAGCTCGATGGTCTTCTCGACCTCGAGCGTCTCGGCGTGCAGCACCCAGATCTCGTAGGGCAGGATCGCGAGCACGCGCTTGCCGTCGCGCATCGTCTGCAACGCGAGCGGACGATCATCGAGCGTGACGCACTCGTCGCCGCCTCCCTTGGCCGCGACCGTGCGGCGAGTCGAGCTGACGACGGCCCGGCGAGTCATGTCGATCGAC
>DASZPU010001192.1:0-12276 GCA_035550195.1 Nannocystaceae bacterium | reverse complement strand
ACGGCGCTGCGCTCGGCTGCGGCTTCGACTTCGGCTTGGTCGCGACCTCGATGCGCGGCGCGTCGCCGTCGCTCGCCTTCGCAGCGCGCGGCGTCGTGACGTTCGCGGCGAGCGGTGCGTCGAGATCCGCGGCGCTCGTCGCCACCGCCACCGCGGGGCGACGCACCGGCGGGATCGCGGGCGCGGCCGCCTTCGTGCGCGCCTCCTCGGCGGCCTGGGCCTCGAGCACGGCGAGCGGCGCGGGATGGGCCGGCGTATCGTCGTCGACCCCGAGCTTCTTCAGGCGCCCCGGCGGCCACGTCGGGCTGCGCGTGTCACCCGAGCCGCCGTCGTCGGGCCAGCTCAGGTCGACGTCGCCCTCGTCGTCGACGCGACGCGGACCGCCTTCGGCGTCGAGATCGAAGATCGCCGCTTCGGGATCGTTCCACGGATCGTCGTCGTCCTTGCGCAGCGGCATCTCCGGCGCGTCGTCGGCGACGCGCGGCGGCTCGGGCTCGGGCTCGGGCTCCTCCGACATGTCGAAGGTGCCGCTGGCCTGCCCTGCGTCGGCGCGCACGATCTTCTGCGGACCGGTGCGCACGCGCTTGAGCAGCACGCGACCGACTCCGACCGCGCCGGCGTTGCGTGCTCCGGGCGGCGGCACGACGAGGTCTTGCAGCGGCAGCTCGTCCACCTCTTCGCGCGTCGGCGGATGCTCGGAGAGATACTGCTCGGCGATCTCGCGCCACGAATCGCTCGCCGACAACGCCTCGCTCGGCGCGGCCGCTTCGAGCACGGGGCGCTCGACCTCGCCGCTCTCGAACCCTTCGTCGGGTCCGATCACCAGCTCTTCGACGATCGATACGTCACGGCGACGCGGCGGTGGCGGTGGTGGAGGCGACGACTTGCCCGCGCGTTGCGGCGGCGGCGGAGGTGGCGGTGGCTTGCTCGCTGCCGGCGCGCGCGGATCGTCGGGCAAGCCGAAGCGCGAGTCGTCGTCGACGCCGAGCGCCAGGTTGAGCTCCGCGAACGCGGCCTCGCTCTCGTCGCCGAGCTGCGGCACCGCGAGCTGCAATCGCTGCAGGAGCGCGCCGCCGTGCTTCGGGCGCAGCTCCGGCACCGCATCGAGACACGCGCGCACGAGCGTGCGCAACGGATCCTCGCGCTCGTCCTCGAGCAGCAAGTTGATCGCTTCGCTCCCGACCGCACCGGTGAGCAGACACGCGACGACGGCTCCCCACGCGAAGACGTCGGAGCTCGGCGACACGCTCGCGCCCGCACGCAGCTCGGGTGCGACCGGATCACCGCCGAGCGGTCGCAGTCGCGGCGTCAGCCGCTCGGGCACGCACATGCCCGCGATGCCGTGCTCCCACGTCCACCACGTACCGGCTGCGCGCAC
This sequence comes from Nannocystaceae bacterium, assembly GCA_035550195.1. GTDB lineage: Bacteria > Myxococcota_A > Polyangia > Nannocystales > Nannocystaceae > Xiheibacterium. The sequence goes on along the minus strand of DASZPU010001192.1, from coordinate 10,898 downwards.
CACCGTGCCCGCGGTGAGCAGGCCGTGCAGATAGCCGAGTTGGTGCAGCTCGGCGAGCGTGCGCGCGAGCGCGTACGCGAGCGTGGTCGCCTCGCCCTCGTCCTCGCCGTGCTCCGCGAGCTGCGTGACCGTCTGCGCGCCCGCGATCGCGCGATAGCCCACGACGCAGAAGTCGGCCTCGCGATCGACGATGACGAGCGGCACTGCGCCGGTGATCGTCGTGCGCGCGAGCTCGCCGATGCCGGCCATGAAGCGCGACACGTCGGCGCTCTTCGGCAAGAGCGTGCGCTCGACGGTGCTGAGCCAGACCTTCGGCTCGTCGGGCGTGCGTGCGACGTGGATCGGGCCGAGGGCGAGCGCACCGAAGCTCATGGGCCCGATGGCCTCGATCACCACGTCGGCGCAGATCGTGTCGCCTCGGCTCGGCCCCATCGCGTGCGGTCCGTGCCCTCGCGAGGGCACGCCATCTTCCGAGGATATCAGGCCCCCGCGGAGCCGGTGCTACCGAAGCCACCTTCGCCGCGCGTCGAGTCGACCGCGATCGCGTCGACCAGCGTCAAGGCGACGTCGGCGACCGGCGCGATCACGAGCTGCGCGATTCGATCGCCGTGTGCGATGCGAAACGGCGCATCGCCGAGGTTGACCAGCAACACCATCAGCTCGCCCCGGTAGTCGGCGTCGATCGTGCCCGGAGCGTTCAGCACGGTGACGCCGTGGCGCGCCGCGAGGCCCGAACGCGGCCGCACCTGGCCTTCGAAGCCGTCGGGGATCGCGATGCGCAGCCCGGTCGGCACGCGCGCCCACGCGCGCGCGGCGAGCTCGATCGTCTCCGGCCCGAGACAGGCCGCGAGGTCGTACCCCGCGGCGTGCTCGCTCATCCGCTGCGGGAGCACGGCGTCGGGGTGCAGGCGCGCGAGGACGACCTTCATCACGAATCAGCCGCGCATGTTCAGTACCTCGCTCGGGTCGACCCCGAACGCGGCCTTGCGCGACAGCCGGATCTTGCCGGTCGGATCGATGTTCAGCACCTTCACGACCACCTCGTCGCCCTCCTTGAGGATGTCGGTGACCGCCTGCACGCGGCGATTCTCGAGCTCGCTGATGTGCACGAGGCCGTCGGTGCCGGGGAGGATCTCGACGAACGCACCGAAGTCGGTCGTGCGCGTGACCACGCCCTGGTAGTAGGCGCCGATCTCCGCCTCGGCGGTGATGCCCTCGATGATGCGACGCGCCTTCGCGATCGCCTCGGGGTTGTCCGACGCGATGGTGACGAGGCCGTGATCGTCGATGTTGATCTGCGCACCCGTCTGCTCGACGATGGCGCGGATCATCTTGCCGCCGGGGCCGATGATGTCGCGGATGCGATCGACCTTCACCTGCATCGTGACGATGCGCGGCGCGTAACGGCTGATGTCGCTGCGCGGCGCCGGCAGGGTCTCGAGCATCTTCGCCAGGATCGACAGCCGCGCCTCGCGGGCCTGCGAGAGCGCGTCGTCGAGGATCTTGCGGGTGAGGCCCGCGACCTTGATGTCCATCTGCAGCGCGGTGATGCCGGTCGCGGTGCCGGTGACCTTGAAGTCCATGTCGCCGAGGTGATCCTCGTCGCCGAGGATGTCGGTGAGCACCGCGATCTTGTCGCCCTCTTGCATGAGGCCCATCGCGATGCCGGCGACCGGCGCCTTGATCGGCACGCCGGCGTCCATCATCGCGAGGCAGCCGCCGCACACCGACGCCATCGACGACGAGCCGTTGCTCTCCATCGTGTCGCTGACGATGCGGATGACGTACGGGAAGTCCTTCTGATCGGGGACCACCCACTTGAGCGCGCGCTCGGCCAGCGCACCGTGGCCGGTCTCGCGGCGCGACTGGCCGCGCAGCGGCTTCACTTCACCGGTCGAGTACGGCGGGAAGTTGTAGTGCAGCATGAACGTGCGCTTCACGTCGCCACGCAGGGTGTCGAGGCGCTGCGCGTCGTACTCGGTGCCGAGCGTGCAGGTGGCGTACGCCTGGGTCTCGCCGCGCTGGAACAGCGACGAGCCGTGCGGACGCTCGTAGGGATGCACCTCGATGTAGAGCGGACGGATGTCGCGCGTGCCACGACCGTCGATGCGCACGCCCTTCTCGATCACGTTCTTGCGGACGATCTTCTTCTCGAGCTTGGACAGCGCCGAGGAAATCTCTTCGCCGCGCAGCGGATGCTCGGCGAGGAACTTCGCGGCGGTCTCCTTCTCGATCGCCGCGATCTGGTCGCGACGCTCGTGCTTGCCCTTGATCGTGAAGGCCTGCTTCATCGCGGCCTCGGCCGAGCCCATCACCTGCGCGAGGAAGGCCTCGTCGACGGCGGGCGGCACGAAGGCGCGCTTGGGCTTGCCCGCGCGCTCGCGCAGACGATCCTGCAGCTCGATGAGCGGACGCGCCGACTCCTGCGCGAACATCAGCGCGTCGAGCATCTCCGCCTCGGTGACCTGGTTGCCGCCGCCTTCGACCATCACGATCGAGTCGCGGTTCACACCGACGACGAGCGTGATGTCGGCCGAGTGGATCTGTTCCCAGGTCGGGAACGCGACCAGCTTGCCGCCGACACGTGCGACGCGAATGCCGGCGATGGGGCCTTCCCACGGCGCTTCGGAGATCGTGAGCGCAGCCGAGGCACCGGTGATCGCGAGCACGTCGGGCTCGTGCACCTTGTCGTGCGAGAGCACGTGCCCGATGATCTGCGTGTCGTAGCGATAGCCCTTGGGGAACAGCGGCCGCACCGGGCGATCGATGACGCGACAGGTGAGGATTTCGGCCTCGGTGGGCCGACCTTCGCGCTTGAAGTAGCCGCCGGGGATCTTGCCGCCGGCGAACGCGTTTTCCTTGTACTCGACGGTCATGGGCAAGAACGGCAGCGCCTTCGGCTCGGCCGACGTACCGGCGGTGACGAGCACCGCGGTCTCACCGAGCGAGACGATCACCGAGTTCGATTGCTTGGCCATGCGGCCGGTCTCGATCGAGATCTTGATCTCGCCGATCTGACAGCTCTCCGTGACGACGTTCATTTTCAGACTCCTGGAAGTTCTTCCCACGGCCCTGCGGGCCTGGGGCGATGGGGTTGTGCCACGCGCGTGCGTGCGCGGACGCGCAGCGAAGCGTCCGCTCGCACGATGGGAGCGACGATCGATGCCGGTGGCGGGCGGCGATCGCCGCGGGGCAGGACTACTTGCGGATGTTCAGCGCGGTGATCACCACGCGATAGCGCTCGAGATCCTGATCGCGCAGGTAGTCGAGCAGACGTCGGCGACGGCCGACGAGCTTCAGCAGGCCACGGCGCGAGTGGTAGTCCTTGCGGTGGGTGCGGAAGTGATCGGTCAGATACGCGATGCGCTGGCTCAGCAGCGCGATCTGGACCTCGGGCGTGCCCGTGTCGTTGGGGCTGCGCCGGAACTTGCCGATGGTCTCGGCCTTGCGGTCTTGCGAAAGCATGTGTTGGGGCTCGTCTGGCGTCGGCCGCCCTGGCCGACGGAATCTTCGGTTTCTCGTGTGGACTGGCGCGGAGAATCCTCGCGGGATCCGACAATGTCAAGCCTCGGAGCCGGGTGCGGCCGGCGGCCCCGCGAGCCGCAGAAGGCGGGTCGGGACGGCGCGCAGGCCCTCGGGCTCGGGCTCGAGGCGGACCAGGACGAGGCGGTCGCCGCTCGGCTCGAGCACCGCGGCCGATTCCGCGGTGGCATCGGCGGGGACGCCGACGTTGGTGGCCCACTGCGGTAGGCCCTGGCACAGCCGCTCGAACCGCTCGGGATCGGGAGCCAGCGCACGCAGCCACTCGGCGGGCAGCGCGTGGATCGGCCCGACCATCGCGGCCCGCAGGCGGGCCGCGGCCTCGTCGCGCTCGATCGCACCGCGCAGCTCGAAGCGCGCGCGCGGCTTGCCCGAGTGCCCTTCGTGGGTCGCGATCACCTCGAGCCCGTGCACGGTGCGAACGTGATCGACGTGCAGCGGTCCGCTCGCGATCCGACGCAGCGAGTGCAGATGCGCGGGCACACCGATCGCTTCGCCGAGCGCGACCGCCCACGAGCGCACGTAGGTGCCTTTGCCGACGAAGAGCTCGACGCTGACGCGGTGTCCTCGGTACTCGCTGTGGCCGAGCAGCTTCACGTCGTGGATCGTCATCGGCCGCGGCGCGAGCTCGACGCGCTCGCCGAGCCGCGCGCGCACGTAGGCCGCGATGCCGCGCTCTTTGATCGCGGAGAAGGCCGGCGGCGCGAGCATCAGCGTGCCGCGCAGCGCGATCGCGGCCGCGGCCGCGCGCGCACGCAGCTCGTCGTCGACCTTCGCGCGCGCGATCACCTTGCCTTCGGCGTCGCCGGTGTCGGTCGCTTCACCGAGCTTCACCGTCGCGGTGTAGCGCTTGTCCGCGGCGTGCAGCACGTTGGCGAGCTTCGTGGCCTCGCCGACGCACACGACCAAGAGCCCGGTCGCCATCGGATCGAGCGTGCCGCAGTGACCGACGCTCTTCTCGCGCAACGCCCAGCGTACGAACTGCACGACGTCGTGGCTCGTCGCGCCTTCGGGCTTGTCGATCGCGATCACGCCGTGCAGCGCGGACACGCGCGGGAGACTAGCGCGGAATCTTCAGCGACTGCGCAGCCTCGGCGGTGAGCGGTGCATCGAGATCGATGCCGTTCGCGTGCAGATCGAATGCGAGCACCGCCCAGTAGTCGGCCTCCGGCAGCGATCCGGGCGCGTTCGGAGGCATCGTCGCGACCGCGAAGCCGGCGACGTCGGCGACGGTGACGAACTCGGTGGTGCGCTGCGATCCGGCGCGCGGCGCCTGCGGCAGCGCGCCCTCGGCGAGCCCGACGACGCGCGGCGCACCGCTCGTGCCCTCGCCCGCGTCGCCGTGGCACGAGCCACAGTGGGCACCGTAGACCTCCTGCCCACGCGCGACCTGATCCGCGAACGTCGGCGCGGCGGTCGGCGTCGTAGCGCCGGCGGAAGGTGTTTGCGACGGCGCCTTCTGCGGGGCGCACGCGGCGAGAGCGATGACGACGATCGCGATCGAGAGACGCATGACGAGCTCCTCCTACTGTTGTCGATCGAGCTGCGCGAGCACGGCGGCGACGATGCGATCGCAGCGCTCGCCCGCGAATTCGAAGGCTCCGCGCGCGCCCTCGGCGATGGCGTCCTCGAGCCACGTGCGCATCGCCTGGCGTGCGCGATGCAGTCGCACGCGCACCGCCTCGGGCGAGAGCCCGAGCGCTTCGGCGGTCTCGGGCCCGTCGAGATCCTCGAGCTCGCGCAGCACGAAGACCAGACGCAAGGTGTCGGGCAAGCTGGAGATCGCGCGCTCGATCAGCCGACGCAGCTCCGCGGTGCCGGCCGCGGTCTCGGGTGCCGGTACCCGCGTGTCGCCGATCGTTTCGTCGTCGAGCACCGCGAGCGGTCGCGCTGCGCCTTTCGATCGCAGCGCATGACGGACCGCGATCTTGGTGATCCATGCGCCGAAGCCCGCGCGTCCGTCCCACTGCGCGAGGTGGCGATAGGCCAGCAGCCACACCTCCTGCGCCTGATCCTCCGCGTCGGCGTCGCTGGCGGCGAAGGAGCGCACGACCCGGAACACGCGCTGGTTGTGCCGGCGCATGAGCCCTTCGAAGCGCGCGCGCCCGCCCCCGAGGACATCGACCACGAGATCGGCATCCGACGGGGACGGCGCGGCGACAGGACCGGAGGAGGAGGACATCGAACGCCCCATGGAGGCACGAACGCGGGCGATCGTTACATCGTATGATCGTGCCCGGAGCATGCGTCGCCGCCGGTTCGTAGGTCTCGCGTCGGGTGCTGCGCTCGCGTCTGCGTGCCGTGCGGGGGGCGAGGCCTCGTCGCTCGATCTGCCGCCGGTCGAGCCGCCCGAGCCCGCGAAGACGCCGAGCGCGACCGCGCCGAGCACCGCGGTGGCGGTGCCCGAGCCTCCGCCCTCGCCGTTTCTGCACGGGATCGCGAGCGGTGATCCGCTCGCCGATCGCGTGGTGTTGTGGACGCGCGTCGAGCTCGATGACGGCAAGGACGGCGAGGTCGAGTGGATCGTCGCCGACGATCCCGAGCTGTCGCGCGTGGTCGCACGGGGCACGGCGCCGTGTCTCGCGGATCGCGATCACACGGTGAAGGTGGATGCGAGCGGGCTCGCGCCGGCGACGAGCTACTACTACGCATTTGCGCACGCGCAGCAGCGCTCGCCGATCGGCCGCACGCGCACGCTGCCGTCGGGTGCGACCGAGCGCATGCGCCTCGCGTTCTGCTCGTGCGCGAACTATCCGTCGGGCTACTTCGGCATCTACCGCGCGATGGCGCAGCGCGACGATGTCGAGCTCGTGCTGCACCTCGGCGACTACATCTACGAGTACGCGGAGGCGGAGTACGAGGACGGCGCGCCGTTCGGTCGGCTGCTCACGCCCGCGACCGAGTGCTTCACGCTCGCCGACTATCGCGCGCGCCACGGGCTCTACAAGCGCGACGCCGATCTGCAGGCACTGCACGCGCGCCATCCGATGATCGCGATCTGGGACGATCACGAATTCGCGAACGACACGTGGATGGGCGGCGCGAAGAACCACGAGCCCGAGGAAGGTCCGTGGGAGCCGCGGCGCGACGCCGCGGTGCGGGCGTATCGCGAGTGGATGCCGATCCGCGACGCCGCCGGCGGTTTGGAGATCCATCGCGCGTTCCGACTCGGCGATCTCGCGGAGCTCGTCATGCTCGACACGCGGCTCGTCGGACGCGAGCAGCAGGTGAAGCTGCGCGAGACGGCGGAGCTCGAGCGTCGCGAGCGCTCGCTGCTCGGCGAGCTGCAGGAGAAGTGGCTGTTCGAGCGCCTGCAGGCCGCGCAGGCCGAGAACGTCGCGTGGAAGCTGATCGGCCAGCAGGTGCTGATGGGCCAGCTGCACGGCAAGGCCGGCACGCCGCTCGAGCTCGACAAGTGGGACGGCTATCCCGCCGCACGCGAGCGCGTGCTGCAGACACTCTTGCGCAAGAAGGTGAAGGACGTCGTCGTGCTCACCGGCGACATCCACAGCAGCTTCGCGTTCGAGGTGCGCCGCGATCCGTTCGCGCTGCCGCCGACGCGCCGGCTCGCGGTCGAGCTGGTGACGCCCGCGATCAGCTCACCGCCGCTGTCGCGCATGCCCGCGGCGGAGAAGCTGATGGAGAGCAACCCGCACCTGCAGTGGGCCGAGATGACGCAGCGCGGCTACGTGACGCTCGAGCTGACCCACGACGAAGCGCGCGCGACCTGGCACCTCGCGAGCGACATCACGGTGCCGGGGCCCGAGCTCGTCGCGGCGAAGACGTTCGTGGTCGCACGGGGCACGTCGAAGCTCGTCGACGCGTGAGCCGTTCAGCCGCGCAGCAGCGCGGCGAGCTGCGTGCGCAGGCGTTCGCCCGAAGGGCCGGTCGCGGCGAGCAGGCCTGCGGTCGCTGCGAGCGCGGCGGCGGATTCGTCGGTGCGATCGAGCGACGCGAGCGCGCGTGCGTGCACGAGCAACAGCTCCGCGCGATCGCCTGCGTCGAAGGTCGCGTTCGCGACGAGCGCGAGCGCTGCGGTGGTCGTGCGCAGCGCGACGTCGGGCTGGCCGCGCGCGAGCTCGACCATCGCGCGAGCGGTGAGCGGCAGCGCGAGATCGGGATGACTCGCGCCCATCGCCGCGCTGCGCAGCGTGATCGAGCGCGCGAGCGCAGCATCGGCGGCATCGAGGTCGCCGAGCGCGAGCGCGGCCCTGCCCTGCACCGTCAGCACCGCCGACAGCCGCGGATCGTTCGTGCCGAGCTTGCGCTCGAGGATCGCCAACGCCTGCGTCGCCTCCGCGCGCGCCGGCGCAGGATCGCCGGCGAGCTCGTGGAAGGCGGCGAGGTTGCCGAGGATCTGCCCGAGCAACGGATCGTCGGGGCCGAACGCCTCCGTCGTGATCCGCCGCGAGCGATCCAACGTCGCGATCGCCTGCGGCAGATCGCCGAGCCGCTCGTACGCGAGCGCGAGGTTGTTGTACGAGCGCGCGAGCTCGGGGTGCTCGTTGCCGAGCGCGCTCGCGATCGTGTCGATCGCCGCGAGCTGCTCGTCCTTCGCGTCGGCATAGCGACCGGCCCGCAGCGCGATCGCACCCGCGGTGTTGTGGATGCGCCCGCGCAGCAGCGCGCCAGCGGGGCTCGCATCGGCGAGCGCGAGCGCCTCATCGACCAGCGCCTGCGCCCGCACGTACTCGCCCGCGCCGAACTCGATCTGCGCACGCGTGATCACCAAGCTCGTCGTGCGCCGGCCCTCGTGATCGAACGCCTCGGCGAGCGCGAGCGCCTTGCGTCCTTCCGCGTGGCGACCGAGCTGCACGCCGACCAGGAAGCCGAGCTCGCGCGCAGCCCTGGCCGCGAGCTCGTCGTCGCGCTGGGCGATCGCGCCGTGCAGCACCGCGTCGAACAGCGGCTCGGCCTCGGCGCGCGAGTGCTCGCGATGAACGCGTCCGCGCTCGAGCTGCACGTCGAGCACGAGCGGGCGATGATCGAGGCGCGTCGCGGTGGCCTCGAGCTCGCCGAGCGCAGCCTCGGCGCGTGCGAGCGCACCGGTGTCGATCTCCGCGCGGATCGTCGCGAGCTCGATCTCTGCGCTACGCACGGCGTCCGCGATCTCCGGCGATGGTGCCGGCGCGCCGCGGCGCAGCGCCTCGACGTCGTCGCAGCGCGCGAGCACGGGCAGCTGCGCGACGACTTCGTGGATCCGCGCGACCACCTTCGCATCGGGTTCTTCGAGCGCACGCGCGATGCCGTCGAGCTCCACGAGCCGGCGATCGAAGCACGCCATGCGCAGATCGAGCAGCTCGGGCGACTGCGTGCCGTCGATCGCAGTGGCGCGACACGCCTTCGTGTGCGCGTCGATCCACGATGCGCTCCAGTCGTCGATCGATCCGCGCACCCACGCGGCGGCGGCCGCCGCCCAGGGACGGCCGTCCGCGATCGCAGCTTCGATGGCGTCCGCACGCGTCGATGCCCACACCGTGCTCGCCTTCGCCGCGGATTGCGTGCACGGCTCGGGCGTCCGCGGACGCAGCACCCACACGCCGGCGATCGCACCGACGAGCGCGAGCGCGAGCACGCCCTGCACGCGTCGTCGCCGACCTTGCTGCAGCGCACGCAGCTCGTGCAGCACGTCGTCCATCGCAGGCCAGCGCTGCGCGGGATCCCGGGCGATGCCACGCTTGCAGATCCGCGCGAGCGCAGCCTGCAATCGCGTGCGCGGCCGCGGCTCGATCGACTCGCCGTGCAGCACCGCCATCGCGATCGCGCGGCGATCGTGCCCCGCGAACGGCCGCTCGCCGAACGTCGCCTCGAAGAGCGCGACGCAGAACCCGAACTGATCGCTCTTCGCATCCACCGACTCACCGCGGAATTGCTCGGGCGACATGTACGCCGGCGTGCCGCGGATCGAGCCCGTGCGCGTGACTCGACCGGACTCGAAGCGGTCGTCGTCACCGGAGATCTGGCGCGCGGCGTCGACGAGTTCGTCCGCGCTACCACCCTCGGCGAGCCCGAAGTCGCCGACCTGCACGCGCGGTCGTCCACGCGCATCGACGCCGACCAGCACGTTGTCGGGCTTGAAGTCGCGATGCACGATGCCGACGTGGTGCACCGCCGCGAGCGCTTCGGCGGCCTGCGCGAACACCTCGACGATCTCCGCGTCACCCTTCGGCGTGGCCAGCCACGCGCGCAGGGTGTGGCCCTCGACGCGCTCCATCGCGAGCCACACGCGACCGTCGATCGTGCCCGCGTCGTACACCGCGACGACGTGGGGATGGGCGAGCTTCGCCATCGTCTGCGCCTCGCGGAGCAGCCGCAGCTCGGCGCCGCTGCGATCGTCGTGCAACACCTTGATCGCGACGGTGCGCGCGAGCACGGGATCGTAGGCCGCGTGCACCGATCCCATCGCGCCCGCACCGAGGCGCTCGATCAGCACATAGCGGCCGATCCGGTGCGGTGTGGTGCCTTCGGTGTCGGGCTCGTCGCGCTCGGGCACCGTCGCGTTGGTCACTCGCAGCTCTCCTCGGGGCCCCACGCGACGACCTCGTCGGCGAGCGCGTGCGCGTGCCAGGCGAAGTAGCCCGGCGGACGCGCGAGCGCAGCGATGCGAACTTCGTCGATGCGTCCGGCGAACTGTCGACCGGTGTGGCCGGAGTTCTCGCCGAACATCACGGCCTCGTCGGTGGTCTGCAGCGGCCCCGCCCAGGCTTCGTCGGCATCTTGGTTGCCGTCGACGAAGATGCGCTTGCGCGCGCCGTCCCACGTTGCGGCGACGTAGTGCCACTGCCCGTCATCGAGCGCGGTGGTGCCCTGCAGGCTGGTCGGCGTGCCCGCGGTGTCGGTGCCGAAGCCGGCATTGTTCGACCAGCTCTGTCGCTGCAGTCGCCACGCGTGATCGCCCTTCGTGACGATCGCCTGCCACTCCTTGTCGAAGGTGTCGACGCGCACGATCGCTTCGAGGGTGAGCTCGGCGGTGAAGTCGAACGCGTCTTCACCCGCGACGACGAGATGATCGTCGACGCCGTCGAACAGCTGCGCGCCGGCGATGAACCCCTCGCTCGCGCCGGGCTCGGCGGTCGACGCGGCGGCGTGACCATTGCCGCTCGCGTCGTCATGGCCTTCCATGTGGTGCACGCTGACGTAGCCCGCGGCCCACGTCGTCGCCGCGTCGGCGCCCTTGGGCGCGCGCGGGTTGCTGTAGTACATCGCGATCGAAAGCGGCGGATCGGCCTGCGCGGGTACTTGCACGAGCCGCACCCACAGCCACGACGACCCTTCCGGATTCCAGCGCTCGACATCGTACGCGAGCTCCATGCCGTCGTTCGCGACGAAGCGCAGGTCGGCACCACCCGGTCGCGTCA
>DASZPU010001191.1:0-7109 GCA_035550195.1 Nannocystaceae bacterium | reverse complement strand
TCTTCGCGTCGGCGTAGACGATGACCGGCTGCTTGTGCTTCTTCAGGTAGTACATCATCCCGACGAACGCACCGAAGAAGCCGCCGACGCTCGACAACCCGTTCCACACCGCGACGAGCACCCACGGGTTCTCGGCGATCTGGTGCGGGAAGTAGAAGATCACCGACACCCAGTGCGAGATGACGAACGCGAACACCAACATCCAGAACAGGTAGTCGCGGAACAAGAACTCGTCGATGTCCTTGGCCTTCGCGTAGGCGAGGCAGCGCTTCCATCCGATGATGACGCCGACGGCGACCAACGGGCCGAACAGCTGCAGCTTCAGCGGGCCGATGAGCGGTAGATCGTCGACGAGGGTCTTCTCGGGCGCCGTGACGTAGGGGATGAGGGCTTCGAGCATCGGGACCGACGCGAAGCTAGCACACCCCGAATCCACCGCCGCCCGGCGTTTCGATGCGGACGCGGGCACCCGCTTCGGCGAGCACGCTGCAGCGGCCGGGCTCTTCGTGGCCGGCGATCTCGTTGCGACCGGGCGCGGCCGCGGCTCCGCCCGCGAGGCCGAACGGCGCGCGCACGCGGCGATCGGAGAGGATCGACACCGTCAGCGGGGCGAGCAGCTCGAGCTCGCGGACCACTCCATCGCCGCCCCGGCTGCGCCCGTCGCCACCGCTGCCGCGGCGCACTGCGAATCGGATCACGCGCACGGGGAAGCGCGCCTCGAGCACCTCGGGATCGGTGATGCGCGTGTTGGTCATGTGCGTCTGCACCGCGCTGCGTCCGGCGTGACCGTCGCTCGCTCCTTCACCGCCGGCGATCGTCTCGTAGTAGCCGAAGCCGGAATCGCCGAGCGTCAGGTTGCTCATCGTGCCGCAGCTCGCGGCTTTCAGACCGAGCGCGGCGAGCAGCACGTCGACGACGCGCTGCGAGGTCTCGACGTTGCCGCCGGCGACCGCGGCATCGGGCGGTGGATCGAGCAACGAGCCGGGTGGGATCACGAGCTCGACCGCGCGCAGACATCCGCGGTTGAGCGGGATCGGCTCGCCGACCAGCGTGCGCAGCACGTAGAGCACCGCGGCGACGGTCACCGCGCGCGGGGCGTTGAGGTTGGTCGGTTGTGCGGGCGAGGTGCCGGTGAAGTCGATGCGCAGCGTGCTGCCGCGGCGTTGCAGCGCCACTGCGATCGTCACGCCGTCGTCGGTGGTGTCGAGGAAGTCGGCGCGCTCGAGCGGCAGCCGTGCGATCGCGGCTTCGACCGCACGCGCCGCATGATCCTGCACATGGCCCATGTAGGCCTCGACGACCGCGAGGCCTTGCTGCGTGCACAGCTCGCGCAGCAGCAGCTCGCCGGTCTTGTTCGCGGCGATCTGCGCCTGCAGATCGGCGAGGTTCTCGTCGGGGCGGCGCGCCGGCCAAACGCCGGCGCCGAGCGCCGCACGCAGCTCCGCTTCGCACAGTCGATCGCCGCGCACGATCGGTAGCGCACGCAGCACGACGCCTTCTTCGTCGAGCCGCGTCGCGTGCGGGGGCATCGAGCCCGGGGTGATGCCGCCGACGTCGGCATGATGGCCGCGGCTCGCCACCCAGAAGCGCAGCGCGTCGCCCGTGAACACCGGCGTGACGACGGTGATGTCGGGCAGGTGCGATCCACCCGCGGACGGATCGTTGGTCGCGAACACGTCACCGGGCGCCGCGTCGGGATGCAGCCGTGCGACCGCAGCAACGGACTCGCCCATCGCACCGAGGTGCACGGGTAGGTGCGGCGCGTTCGCGACGAGGCCCGCCTTCGCGTCGAACACCGCGCACGAGAAGTCGAGTCGCTCGCGGATGTTGGTGGACAGCGCAGTGCGGCGCAGCACCACGCCCATCTGCTCCGCGATCGCCATGAAGCGGTGCGCGAAGATCTCGAGCGCGATCGGATCGACCTCGACATGCGTGTCGCGATGCTGCGCGACGCCGTCGGTGCCGAGCTCGAGCGTGCCGTCCGCGGCCACCGTGAGCGACCAGCCGGGCTCGACCACGAGCGTGCCGATGTCGTCGAGCACGAGCGCGGGGCCGTGCAGCGTGGGGCCGGGCCCCAGCGACTCGCGATCGAAGATCGCGGCGTCGTGCCAGCGCCCGTTGCAGAACAGCGGCGCGCGCCGGCGCGGCGGCGGCAGCTCGGCGATCGCGGGCGCGACCGGCAACGTCGGCAACCCGGCAGCGGCCGCGAGCTGCACGCGCACGCACGTGCACTCGATCGCGTGCGCGTCGCGACGCCAGCCGAGCTCGGCGAGATGACGGGCCTCGAATCCGGCGCGCAGCTGCGCGGCGTCGGCGATCGCGATCGTCAGCGCGGTCTCGGTGCCGCGGTAGCGCAGGTCGACGCTCGCGTGCACGCGCGGCGGCGCGGAGATGCCTTCGCTGCGCAGCACGTCGCGGCCGCGCGCGATCAGTGTGTCGGCCTCCGCGTGCGCGCGGGCGATCACGTCGTCGTCGAGCGTCGCGCCGCCGAGATCGGCCTCGCCGTACCAACCGATCGGCGCCGCGCCGATGCCCCACGCGGACAGCACACCCGCGAGCGGATGCACGAGCACCTTGCGGATGCCGAGCGCAGACGCGACCGCGCAGGCATGCTGTCCGCCTGCGCCGCCGAACACCACCAACGCGTCGTCGCGCACCTCGTGGCCACGCGCGATGCTCACGCGCCGAATCGCTTCCGCCATCGCATGCACGGCGATCGCGAAGAAGCCCTCGGCGAGGTGCTCGATGCTCGCGGGCGCCTGCGCGCCGAGCTCGGCCATGATCTCCGCGAGCGCAGCATCGACGGGGGCGCGCACGAGCGGCAGCGGGAAGCGGTCGTCGACGATGCGCCCGAGCACGAGGTTCATGTCGGTGATGCTGGCCGCGTGCGCCTGCGCGCGGCCGTAGCACAGCGGTCCCGGATTCGCGCCGACGCTGCCGGGACCGACGGTGAGCCGACCGGCATCGCAACGACAGATCGATCCGCCGCCCGCCGCGATCGTGTGCACCGCGAGCATCGGCGCCCGCACGCGCACGCCCGCGGTGTGGCTCTCCCACGTGCGCTCCGGCAGACCGCGATCGATGCGGCACACGTCGGTCGACGTGCCGCCCATGTCGAAGCCGATCGCGCCCGCGAGCCCCCGCGCTTCGGCGATCGCCGCGACCGCGACCACACCACCGGCGGGACCCGACAAGATCGCGTCGCGTCCGCCCACGCGTTCCGCGGGCGCGAGCGCACCCGAGCTGCACATCACGCGCACGGTGCTGCCCGGCAACGCGCGCGCGAGCCCATCGAGATAGCTGCGCATGAGCGGCGTCGTGTAGGCGTCGACCACCGCGCTGTCGCCCCGCGCGAGCGCACCGATCTCCGAGCTGAGCGCGTGGCTGCACACCGCGTGGGCGAAGCCGCAGTCGCGTGCGAGCGCGGCGATCTCGTCTTCGAGCTCGGGCCGACGGTGGCCGCCGATCACCAGGATCGCGAGGCTGTCGATGCCCTGCGCGCGCACGCGTTCGAGCTCGCTGCGCAGCAGGGCGAAATCCGTACGCGCGACGATCTCACCCGACGCAGTCGCGCGCGCGTCGACCTCGATCACGTCGCGGTGCAGCAGCGCCGGCGCAGCGATCGCGAGCGCGAAGATGTCGGGCCGACTCGTGTCGCCGATCTCGAGCAGATCGGCGAAGCCGCGCGTGACCACGAGCGCGCAGGGATGCCCGCGGCGCTCGAGCAGTGCGTTGGTGGCGAGCGTGGTGCCGAGCCGCAGCTCGCACGCGGGAATCTCCGCCGCGCCGAGCACGTCGCGCATGGCGACGAGCGGCGCGTCGTCGGTCGACAGCAGCTTGCGCACGATGGGGCGCCCGCCGTCCGGCGGGATCGCGACGCAGTCGGTGAACGTGCCGCCGCGATCGACGAAGAACCGCCAGCTCACGGCGACTCGGCCAGGTATTGCGCAGTGCGGTGCACGTACGCGCGCCACGAGAACGCGATGAACTCGCGGTCGGCGTCGGTGCACGGGCGGATCACCTTCACCGGGTTGCCGAACGCGACGCTGCCCGCGGGGATGCGTTTGCCGGGCGGCACCAGCGAGCCCGCGCCGATGATGCAGCCGCCCTCGATGATCGCGTTGTCGAGGAGGATCGCGCCCATCCCGATGATGCACTCGTCGAAGATCGTGCAGCCGTGGATGATCGCGTTGTGGCCGATGGTGACGCGGTCACCGACGGTGGTGACCGAGCGTCCCTCGGTCATGTGCATGACCGTGCCGTCCTGCACGGACGTGCTCGCGCCGATCACGATCGGGCCGTCGTCGCCGCGCAGCGTCGCGTTGGGCCACACGCTCGAGTCGGGGCCGAGCGTGACGCGTCCGATGAGCACCGCAGTGGGGTGCACGTACGCGCGGGGATCGATCTGCGGATGCTGATCGTGGAAGCTCTGCAGCACGCCGCAGATGATACGTCGCTACTTGTCCGCGCGCGCGCACGCGAGCCGGAGCAGGGCCGGGGCCGCATGTGCACCGTGCTCGTCGCCGCTGCCGAGCCCGGCCGCTCCGGTGGTGCAGGTCAGCCCGCCGGTGCCGGCCTGCTCGACGATGCGAGCGGTGACCGCCGTGCTCGACTCGAGCGGCGTCTCGGGCAAGAGCACCGCGAAGAGATCGGGATCGAGCCGCGCCACGAGGTCGACGTTGCGGCACACCTCGAACAGCACCGCGGCGACGCGCGCCGCGATCGCATCGTCGCATGCGGCCGCGCAGCGCACCGCGATGAGCGTGAGCGGGCGCTGGTAGCGATGCGAGCGAGCGACTTCCTGCTGCAGGCGATGACGGAAGTAGGTCGCCGAGTAGACGCCGGTGATCGGGTCGCGCAGATCGAGCCGTGCGCCGGTCGGCGCGTTGGCGGCGAAACCGGGATCGCGCTGCGGCGGCGGTGGCATCGCGAGCCCGAACGCGCGCGACGACAGCCGCACGAGCAAGTGCGTGCGCGCGAGCAGCTCGACGTGGCCGCCCCCGAGCCGCAGGAAGTCGCAACCGGAACGCGTGTAGGC
The DNA here is from genome assembly GCA_035550195.1 of Nannocystaceae bacterium. GTDB lineage: Bacteria > Myxococcota_A > Polyangia > Nannocystales > Nannocystaceae > Xiheibacterium. The sequence goes on along the minus strand of DASZPU010001191.1, from coordinate 2,071 downwards.
TTCTTCGATCACCGCGGACGGAGTCTCGTCGTCGACCATCGCGACGATGGGCAGATCGAGCGTGCGCGGATCGGTGGCGATCGCTTCGAGCGCATCGAGGCACGCGTCGACCGGACGCTGCAAGCGCACGTACACGACGTCGGGCGCGAACGAGGCCACCGCCTGCGGCAGATGCGTGGCCTCGCGCGTCACGGCGAGGCGGCCGACGCGATACCCAGCACCACGCAGGCACGCATCGATGCGATCGCGTCCGTGTCCGGGCCGCACCGTCATCACGCGGCCCGAGCCGCGCAGCGACGACATCGCGGCGAGCTCTTCGGCGCTCCAGTGCGCGGTGTCGAGTGCGCTCCCGCCGTTGTCCGCAAGTTGCTCGAGCTGTTCCATGCGCGTGCCCCATCGGCACGCCGTGGTCCGACTTGAGCCTCGGTCAGCCCCCGAGACGCTCGAGATTGCCCAGCACGATGAGCCAGTAGAACGCGCCGCCGCCGAGCGCCAGCACCAGCAGCAGCACGATCCACGGCATCTTGCTGCTCTCGCGCCGCGGCGCGGGCGAGGGCATGCGACTCGGTGCGCGCGGGCGCGCGGGATCCTCGACGACGTCGTGTTGTCCCGACGGCACCGGCTGGCGCGCGTGTGCGCCCGAGACCTCGACGCCGTCGAAGTCGTCGACCGGCAGCGGCGACGCGGGATCGTAGTCGAGCGAGCCGCCCATCAGCGACTCGAGCGGTTGCGAGCCGGTCGGCTGCGCGCCTTCGTCGTCGCCGAGCGAGCGGAACGCCGAGAACTCGTCGTCGATCATCTGCAGGATCAGCGTCGAGCCGTTCGGCGTCATCGGCTGCGGCGCGGGCTGGATCGCGCGCAGCTCCTCGAGCACGTCGGAGAGCATGCGCGAGCTGACCTTGAGGCTGCGCGAGAAGAGGAAGCCGAGCAGATCGTCGTGGAGATCACCGGCGCGCTGGTAGCGATGCTCGACGTCGCGTGCGAGCGCGCGTCGGATGATGCGCTCGAGCTCCGGCGGCACGTCGGCGTTGAGCGCGTTGAGGCTCGGCACCTCCGCGCGTCGCACCAGCTCGACCGTTTGATAGTCGGTCTCGCCGAGGAACAGCCGCTTGCCGGTGAGCATCTCGAACGCGAGGATGCCGACCGCGAAGATGTCCGAGCGCGCGTCGACCTCTTGGCCGTGCGCCGCTTCGGGCGACAGATACGAGAACTTGCCCTTCACGACGCCGGGGTCGGTGGACTCGAGCTGGGTCGAGGCCTTCGCGAGCCCGAAGTCGGTGAGCTTCACCTCGCCGTTCCACGAGAAGAGGATGTTGGGCGGCGAGATGTCGCGATGGACGATGCCGAACGGACGCCCGGTCTCGGGGTCGCGCAGCGTGTGCGCGTAGTCGAGGCCCTTGAGCACCTCGCCGAGGATCCACAGCGTCATGTGCATCGGCAGCACGATGCGGCGCTTGGTGAGGTGCTGGAGAACGTGCTTGAGGTTGGGACCCTCGACGTACTCCATCACGATGAAGTACGTCGACGAGCTCTTGCCGATGTCGAAGACGGTGACGATGTTCGCGTGGCTGAGATGCAGCGACAGCCGCGCTTCGTCGAGGAACATCCGGACGAAGCGCTCGTCCTTCAGCAAGCCCGGCAAGATGCGCTTGATGGCGACCTTCTTCTTGAAGCCGGCCATCGACTCGGCTTCGGCCACATAGACCTCGGCCATGCCGCCGGCATCGAGCTTGAAGAGTGGGCGATAGCGGTCCGCCATGGGCGCGCGAGAGGCTCGGCGGGATTGTAACGCGGACGGACGCTTTCGCGCGCGTTCGGATGCAGATTACTTGCCCGGCGCGCGCGGCCCCTCGGAGGTGCCCCGGTCAGCGTGCGGCGGATCGTAGCTCGACAGCTCGAGCCGCAGTGCGCCGACCCACATGTCGCTTTCCATCGCGAGCGGGATCTTCCGCGCGTCGGCCGACAGCCATGCGCGCATGCTGAACACCCGCTTTCCCGGCAGCGGCTGATCGAACGCGTCGACGCGGGTCATCGTGCCGGTGATGCGCACGGTGTCGTTCTTGCCGAGCCC
>DASZPU010001190.1:0-4886 GCA_035550195.1 Nannocystaceae bacterium | reverse complement strand
GGTCGGCGACGCGGTGCACGACTTCGTGCGCACGCGCGTGTCGGGCGTCGATCCCCGCGGCACCGGCTGTGCACTCGCCACCGCGATTGCGTGCGCGCTCGGTCGCGGCGAAGCGCTGATCGACGCGTGTGCGCAGGCGATCGCATGGCTCGACGAAGCGCGCCTGCACACCGCACCGGGGCCCGACGGGCGCCCGCATCTGCTAGTCGCCCCAGCCCAGCTCGACCAGCGTCGGTGAAGCCGCGAGCCGTTCGGCACCCGCAGCGCTCACCACCGTCGCACGCACGTCGAGCTGCGTGAGCTTGCCGAGCGTGAGCAGATCGTCGATGGCCGCATCGGTGACCAACGTGTGATCGAGCCGCAGTCGCGTGAGCTCGTGCAGCGCGACGAGGTGATGCACGCCGGCATCGACGACGTCGGTGTGGTCGAGCTCGAGCTCGCGCAGCTTCGCGAGCCCGGCCAGGTGCGCGAGCCCGCGGTTGGTGACGCGCGTGCGCGACAGCGAGAGCGTCTCGAGCTGCGTCAGCGCGACCAGTGGCGCGAGCCCGCCGTCGGAGATCGCCGCGCCGGCGAGATCGAGCTCGCGCAGGTGCGTGAGCTTGCCGATCTCCACCATCGCGCGATCGTCGAGCTCGGGATAGCCCAGGCGCAACAGCTCGAGGCCCACGAGCGCACCGAGCCCGGCCATGCGCGGATCTTCGGTGTGACCGGAGAGCTCGAGCCGACGCAGCTGCGTGACGCCGGCCAGCGCCGCGAAGCCGAGCTCACCGAGATCGCGATCGTGCAGCACGAGCTCCGCGAGCCGCGGCAGATTCGCGAGCGCGGCCAGACCTGCGCCGCTCACCTGCGTGTGCTCGAGCTCGACGCGCACGACGTGCTCGCAGCGCTTGAGCGTGCGCAGGCCGTTGTCGCCGAAGCGCGGGCACGCACACGCGAAGCGCTCGACCGGGAGATCGCGGAAGTAGAGCGGGCTGTTGTCGTTGAACGTGTCGCCCGCCCAACGCACCTCACGCAGCCGCGACAGCGGCTTGATCTGGTTGAGCGAGAAATTGCCGACCCGCGTGTCACGGAGCTGGAGACGCTCGAGCGCGGCTGCCTTGCCGACGCGCGTCATCGCGTCGTGGCCGGCCCACGAGCCCACCAGGCTCACTTCTTTCAGCGTCGCGGGCCAGAGCGCGACGAGTGCCGCGAGCTCGCTGTCGCGCGCGAGCTCGACCAACGTGATGCGCTCGATCGGCAGCGCCGCGAGCGTGGCGATGCCGAGGCCTTCGGGGGACTCGACGCGCACGAGCGCGAGTCGGCGCAGCCCCGACAGCGTCGCGAGTCGATCGATCACCGTCTTGTCGAGCGTCATCTCGCACAGCTCGAGCTCGGCGAGCGCGGCGAGCGATGTGAGCCCCGCGGTGACCTCGGGACAGCCCGAGATCCGCAGCGATCGCAGCTGCGGCGCGCGGCTCGACAGCGCCACGAGATCGATCCCCATGCACGTCGTGCTCGCGTCGATCTCGGTGAGATGACCGATGCGATCCGATTCCGCGAGCGCCAGATCGAGCGACTCGACCTCGCTCAGATCGACGCCCGAGAGCTCGGCGGCGTGATGCACCACGAGCTTGCGTGCACGCGGACCTTCCTCGGCGACGACGGGCGTCTCTTCCGGCGACGCGACGATGCTCGGCGCTTCCTCGTCGCTCGCGGCGTCGTCGCGATCGCAGCGACACGCCGACACGAGCAAGCACGCGATCGCTGCGACACGCCGGAGCACCCAGGCCCCTCTTACCGCGCCACGCGGCTGCGGGAGATCTCGCCGCCCGCACCCCTCGATTTGCGCGATAGCGCGCTTTGCGCTCGCCCCGGGGATGCGGCGTTCTACGCGCTCAGCGCTTGGTCAGGGACGCTGTTTCTCGGGTGTCGAACGACGTTCCCTTTATTTCCGCATCGATGGACGCGTGATTGACGCGCTCGGGTCGTTTATGTACAACCCGCGCGTACGCCGGAGGCGCCGGCGGCATCACCCACCACGGGGATCAGGATCCGAACATGGGAACGAACAGGATCGAGCGCGTGCTTCGTCATGATGGCATCGTCGCCGTGCTCGACATGACTGCGGAGCAGGCTCAGAACAACGATCCGGGCTGGGTCGGTGAAGAGCGCTGGCAACCCATCGTGCTCGAGGCTGTGAAGCTGCGGCACATCGCGAACGAGGCCGCAGTACGCGTGCTCGTGGGCGACCACGCGGTGCTCGTCTCGGGCGACGAGAAGCACGTCGTCGGCGTCGTCTTCATCAAGGGACATCCCGTGGTGAAGTCGGTCGTTCGCATGGTGCGGCAGCTGCTGCGCCAGCCGAACGCGCTGCCCAACGGGCTCTGACGCGGAACGAGTGTTGGCCGGGCAGCGCACGCTGTTCGGCCCGCATCGCGTCGCTCGGGTAGAGTTCGCGAGATGGAACGCTTCGTTGCGGCGCTCGTCGCCGCCATCGGCGCGGACGCAGTGCGGACCGAGGCCGACGAGCTCGCGAGCTATGGCGCAGATCGCTGTCGCGGTCCGTGGCCGATCGCGCCGCTCGTGATCGCGTTGCCGAAGGACGTCGCGCAAATCCAGCGCGTCGTTCGGCTCTGTGCGGCCGAGCAGATCGCGATCGGTCCTTCGGGTGGACGCACGGGGCTCGCAGGCGGAGCGGCTGCGAGCCGCGGCGAGCTCGTGCTCTCGCTCGAGCGCATGCGCAGCATCCTCGACGTCGACGCGGGCACGCGCATGCTTCGCTGCGAAGCGGGCTGCACCGTCGAAGCGGTGCAAGACGCGGCCGCGAAGGTCGGGCTGCTCTATCCGGTCGACTTCGCGGCGAAGGGCAGCGCGCAGATCGGCGGATCGATCGCGACGAATGCCGGCGGCGTACGAGTGCTGCGCTACGGCAGCACGCGCGCGTGGGTCAGCGGGCTCACCGTCGTCGTCGCATCGGGTGACGTGCTCGAGCTCGGCGGCGCGCTGGTAAAGGACAACACCGGCTACGATCTGCGCCAGCTCTTCATCGGTGCCGAAGGCACGCTCGGTGTGATCGCCGAAGCGACGCTGCGGCTCACGCATCCACCCGCGGGTGCAATCGTCGCGTTGGCGGGATTGCCCAGCGACGAAGCCGTGCTCGCGTTCTTCGCCCGCGTGCAACGCAGCTGCACGCTGCAAGCGTTCGAGTGCTTCGAGCACGCGTGCTTGCTCGAGGTGATGCACCACCGCGGACGCACCGCGACCGGCCCGCTCGCGCAACCGAGTCCGATGTACGTGCTCTTCGAAGCCGAGCTTCCGAGCGCGGGCGAGGCCGCCGATGCAGCGCTGCGCGAGCGCATCACCGAGATGCTCGGCGAGGCCGCGGCCGCCGGCGAGATCGACGATGCGACGCTGGCCACGAGCGCGCTACAAGCCCGCGAGCTATGGGCGCTGCGCGAGGACATCAGCGAGTCGCTGCATCGCCATCGTCCGCACAAGAGCGATGTCGCGCTGCCGGTCGCACGCGTCGCCGAGTTCCTCGCGCGTTGGCGTCCGCTCGTCGCGGGCGCGCTGCCGGACGCACGGCCGCTCGCATTCGGCCATGTGGGCGACGGCAACCTCCACCTCAACGTGCTGCCCGGCGGCGGCACCACCGCTGCGGCGATCCACGCCTACGACGAGCTCACCTACGCGCTCGTCGAGGAGATGGACGGCAGCATCTCCGCGGAGCACGGCATCGGTCTGCTCAAGCGCGAGCATCTGCACCACAGCCGCAGCGCGGCCGAGCTGACCACGATGCGCGCGATCAAGCACGCGCTCGATCCGGCGGGGCTGTTCAACCCCGGCAAGATCCTCGGGTGATCGGACGGAAATGGCTGTTGACCGCGCGCCGTCGCGTGCGGCCATGATCGCGGTCGTGGATCGCCGACTCCTTGCCGCTTTGACCTGCGTGCTCGCGTGCAACTTCGACAGCGGCGGTGCGGCCGACGGCTCGTCCGAAGGCAGCGGCGGCACCGGCAGCGAGACCACGACGACCGCGAGCACGAGCTCGCCCACGACGACCACCGGCAACACCAGCGCGAGCACGAGCGCGACCACCAACGGCACCGACGACGTCACCGGTGAGCCCACGAGCTCGGTCGACGGATCGTCGAGCAGCGTCGACGGCAGCAGCAGCGCGAGCACGACCACCGACGGCGAAGCGTCGTCGAGCACCGGCCCCGGCGAGCCGGTGGAGCACCACGTCGAGCACGGCACGCAATCGGCTTGCGACGATCCTCTTTGGTGCGCCTACAACGGTGACATCTACACGCCCGCAGGCGGGCCGATCGAAGGCGTCGAGTGCTTCATCGCGCCGGTCGATCCGCCCTACGAGCTCATCGCGATGCACTACTCGGTCGCGGCGTTGCACACCGACGTCGAACAGTTCGAGCTGCGCATCTACGCGTGGGAAGGCGACGTGCCCACCGACTTGCTCTCGTCGGTCACGCTCAACTCGAGCTTCGCGAGCCCGATGGAGCACGACTACGACTTCGACGATGCGATCGCGATCGACACGATCGGTTTCTGCGTCGGCTTCGCGACCACCGAGCCCGGGCTCGCATCGGCGGTCGGCATGGCGGTCGATGCCGACTCGGCGCTGCCCGACGTCTCGTTCATCCGCATGGACGGCATGTGCAGCATCGCCGACTGGGAGGACGTGATCGATTCCGGCCTCATGCCGCTCGGCAACTGGTGTATGGACGCCACGATCCGCACGATCCCGTGATCCGCGCGCGACGTGATCGCAGTTTTCACGCTGAGTTGCGTCCGATCGACGACGACTCACAGTCGGCGCTCGCAGGCTCGCGCTATCGTCGTCATCGCACTTGGCCTGGCTATTCGAGCTACTGCTGATCGTATTCGAT
>DASZPU010001189.1:0-5630 GCA_035550195.1 Nannocystaceae bacterium | reverse complement strand
GGCCTCGGCGCCGTCGATGCCGCGCGCGTCGACGCCGGTGGCGTGCAGCACCAGCGCCGCATCACGATCGCCGAGATCGACGGCGCGCTCGCGGCCGGCGAGACCGTGTGCGCCGACGTGTCGAGCAGCGTGCACGGGTTGCAGGCGCTGCGCGATCGTTGGGTGCCGGCGACCGAGCCCGCGTTCGCGAAGCTCTACGCGTCGCCGACGGGCGCCGGCTTCGCGATGCACATGGATGCGCACCACGTCTTCGTGCTGCAGCTCGAGGGTCGCAAGCGCTGGACGTACTCGCCACGTCCCGTCGTCGCGGCGCCGCTCGTGGGCGGCAAGCTCGTGGGCGATCGTGCGGTGCACACGTTTCCCCGCAAAGGCGTGCCGATCGTCGGCGACGACGGCCGACCGCTCGCACCGCCGCGTTCCGACGATCTCGTCACCGTCGAGCTCGTGCCCGGCGATTGCCTGTATCTGCCGCCGGGCTCGTGGCACACGACGCGTGCGCTCGCGCCGAGCGTGGCGGTGAGCGTGAGCCCGCCGCGTGCACCGGCCCTGCCCTTCGTGCTGCGCATGCTCGAGCAGCAGCTCGCGCGCATTCCGGCGCTGCGTCGCGATCTCGTGCGCAGCACGAACGACACCGGTCCGCTGTCGATCGAGACGCGTCGCGCGATCGATGCTGCGCTCGCCGCCATCGCCGAGCTCTCCGGTGGCGTCGACCGTCGACTGCTCCACCGCGCATGGGCACTGCAAGCATTCGCAGCCGAGCGCGCGGCCCCGGCGGTCGAGCCCGTCGCGCTGCGTCGCACCGACGTGCTCGCGCACGCGGGCCCGTTCGAGTGGCTGGTCGCACCGATCGACGGCGCCGAGCTCGTGTGCCTCTACCAACGCGGCGCCGAGTGGACGCTGCCGATCGATGCGCGCGGCTTCATCGAGGCGCTCGCACGACAGCGATCGTTCACCGCCGAGGACGCGATGGCATGGGATCGCCGACTCGACTGGAACGGCACGCGCGACTTCCTCGCGCAGCTCGTGGCCGCGGGGATCCTGACGCACGCGCGCCTTTGATACGCTGCCTCCCGTGGACGCCAGCGACGGCGAGCTGCTCGAGGCCTGGGGCCGCGGCGACCACGTCGCGGGCGAGCAGCTCTTCGCGCGCCACTTCGAGTCGGTCGTGCGCTTCTTCCAGAACAAGATCGATCGCGATCACGACGATCTGATCCAGCAGACCTTCCTCGGCTGCGTCGAGAGTCGCGCGAGCTTCCGCGGCGACGGCAGCTTCCGCGCGTTCCTCTTCGGCGTCGCGCACAACGTGCTCGGCAAGCATCTGCGCCGGCGCTACCGCGACCCGACCACGCTGGACTTCGCGCACGTGTCGATCGCGGAGCTGGGCGACTCGCCGAGCATGGTGGTCTCCGCGGATCGCCAACAACTGATGATGCTGCAGGCGCTGCGCCGCATCCCGCTCGATCACCAGGTCGCGCTCGAGCTGCACTACTGGGAATCGATGACCGCCGCGGAGATCGGCGATGCGCTCGGCGTGCCGGTCGGCACCGCGAAGACGCGGCTGCGTCGCGCCAAGCAGCTGCTGGCCGCGGAGCTGTCCGACCTGCTCGCCGGAGTCACCGGCGCCGAGCCCACCGAGACCCGGCTCGACACCTGGGCCGCCGGAATTCGCCGTCTGGTCGAGCGTTGACGGAAATTCGACGTCGCCCGCAATCCCGCCCGCCCGCCCGCGGTACTCCGCGCCCCGATCGATGTCCGCTTCAGCTCCCCTTCCGCCCGCGCTCGCGCCGCTCGAGCTCGATCGACTGCGCGGCTCGGTTCGCGCCCGCCTCTTCGATCACCCCACGACGTTGCCCGTCGTCGGTCGCTACACGCTGCTGCGCTGCATCGGCAAAGGTGGCATGGGCATCGTGTACGCCGCGCGCGACGAGGAGCTCGGCCGCGAGGTCGCGATCAAGCTGTTGCGCGCCGAGATCGCGCGCGAGGACGATCAGCGGCTCGCCGAGGAAGCGCGCGCGCTCGCACGGCTCGCGCATCCCAACGTGGTGTGCGTGTTCGATGTCGGCGTGCACGACGGTCAGCGCTTCATCGCGATGGAGTACGTCGTCGGTGACAACCTGCGGCGCTGGCTCGGCGCACCACGAACGCTGCGCGAAGTGCTGCAGGTCTTCGTCGCGGCCGGTCGCGGTCTGCATGCGGCGCACACCGTCGGGCTGGTGCACCGCGACTTCAAGCCCGACAACGTGCTGGTCGGCGACGACGGTCGTCCGCGCGTGCTCGACTTCGGGCTGGCGCGCCCACCCGACGCACCCGGGCCGTCGCATCCCCCGAGCCTGTCGCCGGGGCTCGATCCGCTGGGGACCGCGCTCTCGTCCGCGGGGCAGGTGATCGGCACGCCCGCATACATGTCACCCGAGCAGTACCTCGGCGAGGCCGCCGATGCGCGCAGCGATCAGTTCTCGTTCGCGGTCGCGCTCTACCATGCGGTGTACGGCGAGCGTCCGTTCGCGGGCGACGATCCGCAGGCGCTCGCGCTGTCGATCGTGCGCGGACGACTGCGCCCGATCGCGCCGCGCTACGCGGTGCCGCCGTGGCTCGAGCAGCTGCTCGAGCGCGCGCTGCGGGTCGATCCCGCCCAGCGCTTCGCGTCGATGGACGCGCTGGTCGCCGTGATCCAAGCGCGCCTCGAGCTCGGCCCCGACGTCGAGCTCGACGCGTGGCAGACCCGCAGCATGAGCAACGAGGCGAGCGTCGCGAACCAGCCGAGCGGCCTCGTGACGCCGCAGGCGCTGTTGTCGACGGGTGCGCTCGCGCCCCAGCTCCCGGTGCCGCTCGACGAGCGCAGCAGCGAGCTCGCATCGCCGGCGGAGAGCCGCGACGACGGTGTGATCACGTCGCTGTCGACGCGCCGGGCGCTACGCACCGCGATCACCGAAGCCGGGCTCGCGCGGATCACCCGCGAGCTCGATCGCCTCGAGGACACGCGCGGCAAGGTCGTGCGACTCGGCACTGGCCTCACGTGGTCGACGCCTGCGCTCGAGGTGCACGTCGATCTCGATCACGACGGCACACGCATCCTCGTGTGGCGTCGACTCTCGCGCGCACTGATGCGGCGCATGGCGGTGTCGATGGTGCTCGGCTTCTTCTTCGGTACGCTGGGGATCGCGATCGCCGACGCGATCGGCCTCTTGGGCGGCGATCTCGAGGCCATCGTCATCCTCGGCCTGCTCGCGATCGGCGTGTCTCGGGGTCGCCGTGCGGCCCACGAACGCCACGCACGAGCGCTGCCCGCCGAACGTGCGCAGCTCGAGTTCATCGCCGATCGCGTGGTGCAGCTCGCACGCGCGCCCGAGCCGTCGCTGGCGCTGCCGGGTTAGTCGTCGCTGCCGCCGAGGCGGCGCAGCGCCGACGCCGGATAGATCCCGACCAACGTGCCGGTGCCCGGACCGGGCCGCCCGTGGCGGATCTCGATGCTCGCGCACCCCGCTTTCTTCAGCGAGGTGATCGGATCGTCCGCGCCCAAGAGGTACGCGACGACGAGATCCAGGTTCGGCGCATGGCCGACGCACATGATGTTGCTCTCGGTCTTCGCGCGCAGGATGTCGACGATGCGCGAAGGATCGGCCATCGGAATCAGCGCATCGCTGCTCTCGAACGCGATCGTGTCGCCGCCGAGCTCCTCACGGGCGATCTCCGCGGTCTGCTGCGCGCGCACGTACGGGCTCGCGATGATGAGCACCGGCGCGATGTCGATGCGGTGCAGCCCCTTGGCCGCCGCACGCGTGCGCGACTTGCCCTTGTCGGTCAGGAAGCGCTCGGGATCCGTGGGACACGCCGGATCCGACGGGTCGATCGCGATGCCGTGACGCAGGAGGTGGACCCACACGACCGCGCCAGATTAGCGAATGCAGCCGCTGTCCCGCGAGGCTTTTTTGCTATCGTGCGCACGCGACCCAATGCCCGAGGCCCAGCAGCTCGTCGCCGTCGATCTGGGCTCGAACAGCTTCCACATGGTGATCGCGCGCTTGACGGGCGGTCAGCTCACGATCATCGACCGGATGCGCGAGCGGGTCCAACTGGCCGCTGGCCTCGACGACAAGAACAACCTCGCGCCCGATGCGATCGAGCGTGGGCTCGACTGCGTGCGCCGCTTCGGCGAGCGCATCAAGGTGATCGACGGCGTGCAGGTGCGCGCAGTCGGCACGAACACGCTCCGCAAGGCTCGCAACGCCCGCAACTTCCTCGAGAAGGCCACGAGCGCGCTCGGCCATCCGGTCGAGGTGATCTCGGGCCGCGAGGAAGCGCGGCTCATCTATCTCGGCGTCGCGCACACGCTCGGCAGCGTCGGTCGTCGGCTCGTCGTCGACATCGGCGGCGGCAGCACCGAGCTCATCATCGGCGAAGGCTTCGAGACGCGCGTCGCGGAGAGCTTGCACATCGGGTGCATCGGCCACTCGGCGCGCTACTTTCCCGAAGGTCGGCTGCGTCGCGAGAATTTTCGCGAGGCGGTCACCGCGGCGCGCGTGGAGCTCGAGACCATCGAGCAGGCGTTCCGCAAGACCGGCTGGGTCGCGGCGGTGGGCAGCTCGGGCACCATCCTCGCGATCGATGCGATCATCCGCGCGAACGGTTGGGGCGACGCCATCACGCGCGACGGCATCCGCATGCTGCGTGATGCGATGATCGATCAAGGCCGCCTCTCGAAGCTCTCGCTGGCCGGGCTATCCGCCGATCGCACCAACGTGCTGCCGGGTGGGCTCGCGATCCTCGACGCAGTGTTCCGCGCGCTGAAGATCGAACGCATGACCGCGGCCAGCGGAGCGCTGCGCGAAGGTCTGCTCTACGACACCATCGGTCGGCTCGGGCACGAAGACGTCCGCGAGCGCAGCATCGAGTGGATGTGCGATCGCTACGCGGTCGATCGCGCACAGTCGGCGCGCGTCGAGAGCACCGCGCTCGCCCTGCTCGATCGCGTGGCCGCAGCGTGGGACCTGCACCATCCCGAGACCCGCCTCCTGCTCGGTTGGGCCGCGCGCCTGCACGAGATCGGCTTGTCGCTCAGCTACAGCGGCTACCACAACCACAGCGCGTACCTCGTCGAGAACTCCGACATGCCGGGCTTCTCGCGCGAGCAGCAGAGCTATCTCGCGGCGCTGATCGGCGCCCACCGTCGCCGGTTGCGCCCCGAACGGATCGCGGAGCTGCGCGCCGCCGGTGGGAACACCGCGGTGCGGCTCGCGGTGCTCTTGCGCCTCGCGGCCACGCTCAATCGCGCGCGCGATCCCGAGGGGGCGCAGCTGCCCGAGCTCGTCGCTGCGGGCAACATCGTCGAGCTGCGCTTCCCGAAGCAGTGGCTCGACGAGCACCCGATGACCGCGACCGACCTGCAGTACGAGCAGGGCTTCCTGGCGGCCACGGGAATCACGCTCGACGTGGCTTGAGGGGCCGATCACGGAATCGGCCCGGGCCGACCATGGCCCGGATCGAGGCGGGTCTTCGCCCCGCGATGCATGGATGGCAGAGTCGACATGCGCGCGCGCGCATGGGGGACCGACATGGGCCCTCGCGCCCGCGCCCTCCTGAAGCACGCGCTCGACGTGCTCACGGTCGTGCTCGGCACCACGCTCGCGTAC
>DASZPU010001188.1:0-2417 GCA_035550195.1 Nannocystaceae bacterium | reverse complement strand
CACTCCGGCAGCTCCTCGAGATCGCACACCGCCTTCTGCTGCTTCCACGCGAGCATCGTGTCCTCGCGCGCGAGGATCGGCTCGAGCTTCTCGTCGGGCGTCGTGGGGCTCTCGATGACGATGCGCGCGAGCTGACGCTGCGTGTACGCCATCGATCGCCAGCGATACGCGTCGGCGAACTTCGGATCGAGCTCGGTGACCTTGTCGAGCAGCTTGATGATCGCGTTCGCGCGATCGATGCGCTCCGACGGCGGAATCGCTTCGTTGTAGCCGAGCCCCTTCTCGGGATCCGGCATGAGCGGCATGAAGCTGATCGTCGCGAGCGTGTGCCAGCCCTGCACGCTCTCCGGGAAGTCCACGGTGCGCTTCTTGAGCCACTCCATGTACTTGTCGGTCTTGCCGCACTCTTCGTACTGCTGCGCGATCTTCGAGTAGAGCCGTTCGTCGCGCGGCGCTTCGCGGTGCTTCTCGAGCCAGTGCGTGAGCAGGTCGTCGCAGCGCTCGTCGGCCTTGAGGATCGCGAGACGGTGCGCCTTCAGCTGGTCTTCGTCCTCTTGCGTCTTCTGCTCGAGGCGCTCGTACCAGGTCTGGAAGTCCTTCAGCGCCATGTCGGCGTAGCCCTTGCGGGCTTCCTTGTCGCCCGGGTCCTTCATGCGCAGGACCTGCGCCTCGGCAGCGCACGCACGATTCCAGAACATCGTGACGCCGTCGGGCTCGAGCTGCTCGGCGCGATCGAAGCTGTCGATCGCCTCGATGAACTTCCCGTCGTTGTACTGCGAGTTGCCTTCGCGGATGAGATCGCGGGCTTGGATCTTGTTGCACCCGACGACCGCGAAGAGCGAGAGCACCAGCAGCGAAGCAGTCTCGATCGCTCGCGCTCGGCGTGGTTTGGGGCCCATGGAAGGCTGCAGTCTACAGCATGGGCCGCCCACGGAATCAAGCCCGACCGTATCCACGATCGGCCTCACGGTCGCGGCGGCTCGTGGGGGCTGCGCTCGTGGGGCGACGCACGCGGCGTGAAGAGTCGGGGGCACGTCCGCGGGGGAACGCGAGCACGCGGCCTCGCTTACAGCGCAGTCCGCATGCCGCCGTCGCCGTGCGCGCCGTCGCATCGGTTGCATGGCCTCACTCGAACGCGATCGTGAAGCTCATCTCGCTGCACGTGCGATGGGCTTTGCCGCGCACCTGCATCGGCGAGAACCGCCAACGCGACAGCGCGTCGCGACAGATGCGATCGACCTCGCGATCGCCGTGGGACCGCTTCGTGCGCACGTCCGCGACGCGACCATCGGTGTCGATGCAGAACGACACGATCGATGTGCCGCCCTCGCCGCGCTGGCCGGCCGCGGTGCGCAGCAGTTCCGCGCGCGAAGGATCGGGCGAGAAGCGCAGACGCTCGCGCACGTGCGAGATCGGCACGACCGGGGTCGCGCGCGTGACGTCCGTGTTGTGGCGCGAAAGCGTACCGACGTGCGTGGTGCACGTGCCCGGGATCGGACACGGCACGCCGCCGCCGGTGAACAGCGGAGACTTCGGACCGTCGCCGTTGCCACCGCCGCCTTCGTCGACGGTGCGACGGCCGTCCCCATCCTTCTTGGGGCGCACGGGCTCGAGCACGTCGTCGACGTCGTCGCGATCGTCGACCGGCTTCGCGGCGTCGTCGTGCTCGACCGGATCGTCTTTGCGTACGTCGGGTGCCGGCGGCGGTTCGACCGCGAGCGGCGGCGACGGCACGATGCTCGCGAGCAACACCTCGAGATCGACGTGCGGTGGATCGACGCGATGGATCGCGAACCGTTGTCCGCCGACGTAGCTGCCGATCGCGAGCGTGCTCGCGACCAGCGCGAGCATCGATGCGCCGACGAAGCGACGACGCGCGTGGGGATCGATCGCGTGGGCGTTCATGTACACGTCGAACATCTCCAGCCCAACGCCGCGCGCGCGCCCACCTGACACGGGTGGATACCCGCGTGATACGGCAAACTAGTCGAGCGCGACGTCGGCGAGCGACGTCGCTCCGAGTGCGAGCGCGACGAGGCGATCGAGCCCGAGCGCACAGCCGGCGCAGGGCGGCAAGGCCGGCAGATCGGCGAGAAAACGCTCTGGAAGCGGAATTGGGGGCAGCTCGTGCGCGTGGCGTAGATCGGCGACCGCGGTGAAGCGTTGGCGTTGCTCGACGGGATCACGCAGCTCGCCGTAGCCGTTGGCGAGCTCGCGCCCGAACGCGTGGCTCTCGAAGCGACGCGAGACTGCGCGCGCGCGGGCATCGGTGCTGCGCTCCGCGAGCGCGGCGAGCGGTGCCGGGAAGTCGACGAGGTGCACGCCCTCACCTTCGTGCGCACGCTCGGCGAGCCAGCGATCCAGCACCGCGTCGCTCCACGCGGTGAAGAGCGCGGTCCAGGCCTCGAGCGTGCGCG
>DASZPU010001187.1:0-13440 GCA_035550195.1 Nannocystaceae bacterium | reverse complement strand
CGGGATGCCGAGCACGTCGATGCTGTGGCGATCGACGGACGCGGACGTCGCCGCGTCCCACAGCTCGCTGCGCGTCACGGCCCCACCGCGATCGCGACCGCGGCCGCGACCCCGCCCGCGTGCGTGATGCTGAGCATCACGCTCGCGATGCCGCGCTGCTGCGCCACTTCGAGCGCACGCCCACGCAGGATCACCAGCGGCCCGCGCTCGCCGGAGATCGCCGGCACCACCTCGACGTCGTGCCAGCCGATGCCGCGCGGAGCCCCGAGCGCCTTGCTGCACGCTTCCTTCGCCGCGAAGCGAGCCGCGAGCGTCTCGTCATGGTTGCCGCGATCCTTCGCGTACGCGCGCTCGGCCTCCGTGAAGATGCGCGCCGCGAAGCGATCACCGTGCCGCTTCAGCGCGTCGGCCATGCGCGCGACCGGGCATACGTCGAGCCCGATGCCGAGCACCGACACTATCCCGCCGCCCCGAGCTCGGCGATCGCGGCCGCGCCGATGCGCTGCACGTAGTCCCGCGCGCTGGCCTCGTCCTCGCACTCGACCATCACGCGGATCTTCGGCTCGGTGCCCGAGTAGCGCACCAGCACGCGCCCGCGATCGCGCAGCTCGAGCTCGATCTGGCGGATGATCTTCGACAGCCCCACGAGCTTCTCGAGCGGCTCGCGACGCGCGACCTTGATGCTCTGCATGAGCTGCGGCACCGCGGTCATCACCCCCGCGAGCCGCGAGATCGGGCTGCCGGTGCGCCGCATGATCGTGAGCACCTGCAGCGCCGCGACCATGCCGTCGCCGGTGGTGCTGTGATCGATGAACACGAGGTGCCCCGACTGCTCGCCGCCGAGGTTGTAGCCGCCGCCGCGCATCGCCTCCACCACGTAGCGATCGCCGACCGGCGTGCGCTGCAGCCCCACCCCGACCTCCGCGAGGCTGCGCTCGAGCCCGAGGTTGCTCATCACCGTGGCCACCACCGCACCGCCACGCAGCTCGGCGCGTTGGTGCAGATCGCGGGCACACATCGCGAGGATCGCATCGCCGTCGACGAGGTTGCCGCGCTCGTCGCTGAACACTGCGCGATCGGCATCGCCGTCGAGCGCAATGCCGAGATCGGCCCCGGTCTCGACGACCTTCTGGCACAGCACCTCGGGGTGCATCGCACCGACGCCCGCGTTGATGTTGAGGCCGTCGGGATCGACACCGATGGTGATCACCTTCGCACCGAGCTCTTCGAGCACGGTGGGCGCGATCTTGTAGGCGGCACCGTTGGCGCAGTCGATCACGATCTTCATGCCCAGCAGATCGGCGCTGGCCGGGAACGCCTGCTTGAGGTGCGTGATGTAGCGGCCCGCGGCGTCGTCGATGCGCCACGCACGACCGATCGCAGCTCCGCGCGCGCGTCGATGATCGAGCGCGCCGTCTTCCATCAACGACTCGAGCTCGAGCTCGACGTCGTCGGGCAGCTTGTAGCCGTCGGCCGCGAAGAGCTTGATGCCGTTGTCGGCGAACGGATTGTGGCTCGCGCTGATCACCACGCCCGCGCTCGCACGCATCGATCGCGACAGATACGCGATGCCCGGCGTCGGAATCGGACCGACGAACAGCACGTCGGCACCCATCGCGCACAACCCCGAGGCCAACGCGCTCTCGACCATGTAGCCCGACAGCCGCGTGTCCTTGCCGACCAACACGCGCCCGGCCTCGCCGAAGTGGGCCGCGACCGCCATGCCGACGCGCAGCGCAGTCTCGGGGGTCATCGGCGCGGCGTTGGCCTCACCGCGGATGCCATCGGTGCCGAACAGTCGACGCGTTGCCATGCTGCGAAGACGGTTGTAACGCGGAAGGCCGCATCGCGGCCACCGCATTCACGGTGCGGGCAATGGTGTGGGCTCCGGCGAAGGAGGCGGTGGCGGCGGCAGCTCGACGCGCACCTCGCTGGGCTCGAACGACAGCGCGCGCTGCAACGACGGCGGCACGGCTTCGGCCCAGCGCAGCTTGATGACCGCGTGGGTGCTCGGCGCGTCCGCAGCGGGGGCCGCATGGCCGATCACCGGCAGCACCAGCCCGAGCCGTGCGAGCTCGCGGAACGCCGGCATCGGCCCATGGATCGTGACGTCGGCGAGCGGCGCAATGCCGCCGCGCTCGCCCAGCGCCGCATCGCGCTGCACCGGCGCGCGCATGACCTGTTGATGTGCGATCGGCCCGATCTCGGCGACCACCTTCACACGCATCGGCTCCGCGCCTTCGCCGACGATCTCGACGCCCATCGGCGGACGCACGAGCGCGAGCGTCTGCGAGACCTCGTGATCGGCACCGCGCACGTCGTAGCCCTCGGTGGAGAGCTGCGCGACCGCGAGCACCGACGAACGACCACCGCGCACGCGCATCGTGGCCGGCTGCGCGCGCACGCGTACGAGCTGGTAGTCGGCGGCGGGCTGGCCGATGACGATGGGCAGCACCGGCACCTCGCGCTCGACCACGGGCTCGAAGCGCAGATCGACCTCGTCGTAGACGACTTCCGCGAGCACGACACCGCGCGGCATCACGATGCTCGCGCGATCGATCTGCAGTGGGCCGGGCACGGCGGCGCGCAGATCGAGCTGCGCGCTGCCGAAGTCGTGATCGCCGAGCCGATTCACGCGCGACCACGGGCCGCGCACCTGCACTGCGACGTTGTCGGGCACCGCGGTGAGCAGCACGCGCTCGGGATCCGGCACGACGCGCAGCGGCACGTTGAAGGTGCGCGTGACCTCGTCGCGCGTGAGCACGAACAAGAGCACGGTGATGACGAACGCGAGCGTCTTCGTGCCCCAGTCGAGCTGCACGAGATCGCCGAGCACCTTCATCGCGCGAGCGCGGCGCGACGGCGGCGGGAGCACCTCGGAGCGGCGGCGCGAGATCGTGGTCATCGGCGGCCCTCCTGCGCGCGCGCGGGCTCGGCCTCGACCACGGCGGCGCGCGAGAGCCCGATCGCCGACAGCCCGGGATCGGTGACCTCGATCTGCGGCTCGAACACCTTGCTCTCGCCGGTCTCGAGCCCTGGCTCGCTCTTGCTGCGCGTGGCCTCGGCGCGCGGCGTCGCGAGCCACTGCACGATGCGCGCCTCGAGCTCGCCGGTGCGCAGCGCCTCCGAGATCGCACCGCGATGCACGATGCGCAGCTCGCCGCGCTCTTCGGAGAGCACGAGCACGAGCGCGTCGCTTTCTTCGCTGATGCCGAGCGCCGCGCGGTGCCGCGTGCCGAACGCGTTGTCGACCGCCTGCTCGGACAGCGGGCAGATCACGCCCGCACGCGCGATGCGGAACTGCTGGATGACGAGCGCACCGTCGTGCACGGCGTTGGCGGCGTGCGGGATGGACAGCGCGACGAGCGTGTCGGCGCGCAGCGGCGCGTCGATCTCGGTGCCGCGGTTCTGCGCGGCCTCGAGCACGTCGATCTCGCCTTGCAGCACGACGAGCGCACCGAGGCGCGCGCGCTGCAATCGCTCGAGCCCGGTGACGAGCTCACCGACCGCGGATGCGGCCGCGCGTCTGCGGCCCGCGGGCAGCAGCTTCTGTCCGAGCAGCAGCAGCAAGCGCCGCAGCTCCTGGTGGAACACCACGATGATGAGAATGATGATCGAGTCGAAGACGTAGCGGAGCAGCGTCGCGACCGCGATGAGGTCGAGCGCGCGCACGGCCCAGGCGACGAGGCCGAACGCGGTGACGGCCGCGAGCACCGGTGCAGCGCGGGTGCGCTTCACGACGCGCAAGAGGCCGTACACGAGGATGAACAACACCGCGAAGTCGGCGGCGTCGCGCCACGTGAGCGCCTCGAGCCACTCGCGCACGTTCATCGCGGATGGCCTCCTCGCCACGCGCGATCGATCGCGTACGCGACCTGGAGCGCGTGGGCGGTCTGCTGCACGTCGTGCACGCGCACGATCGCGGCGCCGCGCTCCACCGCGAGCACGGCGGCAGCGATGCTGGCGGCGAGCCGATCGGCCTTCGGATCGCCGATGAGCGTCGCGAGGAAGCTCTTGCGGCTCGCACCGACGAGCACGGGACAGCCGGTCGCGGCCTGCAGCTCGCACGACGCGGCCATGAGCGCGGCGCTGTGCTCGGGCGCCTTGCCGAAGCCGATGCCGGGATCGACGACGATGCGCTCGCGCGCGATGCCGGCCGGCATCGCGCGCTCGACCGCGAGCGCGAGCTCGTCGGCGACCTCGCGCACGACGTCGACGAAGCGCACCTCGTGCTGCATCGTGGCCGGCTCGCCGCGCAAGTGCCCGATGACGAGGCCGGCCTCCGCGGCTGCGACGACGTCCGCCATCGCCGGATCCGCGAGCCCGCTGATGTCGTTGACGATCGCGGCGCCGGCCGTGATCGCACCCGCTGCGACCTCGGCGTGACGCGTGTCGATCGAAATCGGCGCGGTGATGCCGAGCGCGACGAGTCGCTCGATCACCGGACGCACGCGCGCGAGCTCGCGATCGGGTGGCACCGGCGTCGCGCCGGGCCGCGTCGATTCGCCGCCGAGATCGAGCACGTCTGCGCCCCACCCCACGAGCTGCTCGCACCGTCGCGCCGCGACCGAGACGTTCGGGGTGTCGACGTCGTCGGCGATGAGCTTGCCGCCGTCGTAGAAGCTGTCGGGCGTCAGGTTGACGACGCCCATGATGCGCGGGCGATCGAACGCGAGCAGGCGTCCGCGCAGCGCCCATGCGGCGGCTGGCGCGACCTCGCGCGGTGGCATTCGTTGCCCGACGGCGCCCACGCGCCGATGGTACGCCAGCGCGCGCGCGAGGGCCCGTTCTTGGATTGCGGCGGGGCTAGTCCTCTTCTTGGCGGCCGCGGCCCCACTGCTTCGCGTCGATGCCGTAACGGCGCAAGAGCTTGTGGAGGTACTTGCGGTCCATGTCCGCCTCGCGCGCCGCACGAGAGATGTTGCCCTCGGCGCGCTGCATCAGCCACGCGAGGTAGGCCTCCTCGAACAGCTCCACCGCGCGCTCCTTCTGCTCGCGGAACGTCAGCGTGGGATCGAAATCGACCCGCTCGGCCGAGCCCTGCGGCTTCTTGCCGGTGGTGATGAGATCGATGACGCCGGTCGGCGACAGATAGGCGCTGCGCTCGACCACGTTGCGGAGCTCGCGGACGTTGCCCGGCCAGTCGTAGCCGACCAGCCGCGCCATCGCCTCGGGATCCGGTGGCTTCCACATGCCCGGCGGGAGCCTGCGCGAGAAGTGCTCGATGAGCAGCGGGATGTCCTCGCGGCGCTCGCGGACCGGCGGGATCGTTGCGGCCACCACCGCGAGGCGGAAGTAGAGGTCTTCGCGGAACTCGCCGAGCTCGACCTGCGCACGCAGCTGGCGGTGGGTCGCCGCGAGCACACGGATGTCGACCTCGACCTCCTCGGTGCCGCCGACGCGTCGCAGCTTGCGGGTCTCGAGCACGCGCAAGAGCTTGGGCTGCAGGTCCTTGGGCAGCTCGCCGATCTCGTCGAGGAACACGGTGCCGTGATCCGCGAGCTCGAACGCGCCTTGCCTGCGCTGATGTGCACCGGTGAACGCACCTTTTTCGTGCCCGAAGAGCTCGGACTCGATGAGGTTCGGTGCGACCGCGCCGCAATCGACGACGACGAACGGACCGTCTTTGCGCGGCGAGTGCTCGTGCACGCCGCGCGCGATCAGATCCTTGCCGGTGCCGGTCTCGCCCTCGAGCAATACCGTGACGTCGGTGGGTGCGACGCGCTCGAGCACGCCGAAGATCTTCTTCATCGCGAGGCTGCGCCCGATGACCTCGCCGAAGCGGTCGCTCTCGCTGGGCAACAGCTCGGCCCGCGCGTCGCGGGGCAGGAAGCGAATCTGCACCTTGCCGATGCCGAGCACGTCGCCGGGCTTGAGGAACGCGTCGGTGATGCGCGCTTGCTCGATGAAGCTGCCGTTCGTGGAGGCCTTGTCGACGACGCGGTACGAGTCGCCCTCGCGCCGGATCTCGGCATGCACGCGGCTCACCGACTCGTCGGGCAGCACGACGTCGCACGAACGCGACTTGCCGATCGTGATCGCATCGCTGATGATCTCGACCTCGCGTCCACGCAGCTCGCCGGTGAGCACCACCAGGCGATAGCCGTGGTGCCGAACGGGGTGCAGGTCCTCGCTCAGCACCGTCGCTTGTTCGATGACTTCTCTGCGTTCCGACACGTTCGCCAACGGTAGCAGTCGAGCGATGCTCCACGATAGGGGCTCCTCGCCGGGGGGCCCGGGCCGCAGGCGGGTCATCGGGACCACACGCATGCGCGTCGGATGATCGGGTGGTCGCGAGTGCGATGCGATCGCGTCGCGACTGCACGCTCGCGCGCGTTGACGTGCAGAGTCGGGCGCCGCTACGATCCACATCGCTCCGGGCACGCGTGCACCTGCGTTTGCGAAGACGTTCACGTGTGACCACGGCCGTGGTCTCACGGACCCCCTGGGTCGTGCTCGCGACGGTGCTTGCGATCGGATCGTCGGCGCACGCGAAGCCCGAACCATGCGCGGCCCAGCCGGTCGCCGACGCACCGCCCACGAGCGATGCACCGAGCGAAACCACCGCGCCCGATCCCGCTGCGACGCCGCCCGTGAACGACGATCCGTCGGGGGCGAGCCCGGCGCCGAATCCCGCTGCACCGACCAGCACCGCCGAAGCGCTCGGTCGCACGCCACGTCGCGTGAAGTGCCTCGACGAGAGTCTCGTCGACGAGTTCGGTCGCGTCAGCGTGCGCAAGGGCGTGCAGCCCCGCGACTTCCGCAAGGCGTTGCGCGTGTCGTTGTCGATCATGGGCGGCGTGCGTGCCGGTGATCTGCTCGACACGCAGTGGCAAGGCGGAGCGAGCCTCGCGTTCTGGCCGTTCGAAGAGCTCGGCTTCGATGCGGACTTCCGCGTCTCGCCGATGACGCTGCGCATCGAACGGGCCGCGACCTCGTTCACGCAGGAGAACCGCTATCCCGACGGCGTGCGCCGCAACCTCTCGTACACCGCGCTCGGCCACGTGTTGTTCTCGCCGATCCACACCAAGCTGCGTGCGCGTGGCGATCGCATCATCCACGGCGACTTCGTGTTCGTCGGTGGTGCGGGCGCGGTGATCCACCAGAGCGTGCAAGCGGCCGCGTTCGACGTCGGGATGAGCCTCTATCTCTACCCGACGAAGTGGCTGTCGGTGCGCATCGACCTCAGCGATCTGATCCTCGCGCAGGAAGCCGTCGGTAGCCGGCGCATCAGCAACAACCTGCAGCTGTCGTTGGGCGTGGGGTTCTGGATCCCGCCGCGGAGGAAGCGGTGATGCTCGCCGCACTCGTCACGTTCGCGTTGATGGGGCCGCCCGAGGGCGCGTGCACCACCGAGAGCGCCGCGGTGGAAGCGAGCACGGACAAGCGTGGCCGACGCAAGAAGAACAAGGCCGCCGCGGTGCCCGAGGGCCCGCCGGTGGGCATCCCGGGCCAGCCCGGCGAGTGCGTCGACGCGACGCTGCAAGAGCAGCTGCTCGCGAAGCGTCGCCATCGCCTCACCAAGGATCGCTTGTTCGTGAAGGCGCTGCGCCACGAGCTCACGCTCATGGGTGGCTACTACGCGGCCGACATCTTCGAAGGCACGTTCACGTTCGGCGGCGCGTACACGTTCTTCATGTCGGAGAACTTCGGCGCCGAGCTCTCGGTCACCTGGTCGCGACTGCGCTCGTCGGTCTTGAACACGATCGAGAACGCGAACAACTTCGATCTGCCGCTCGGTCGCAACGACGTGATCCGCGTGTTCGGCAGCCTGGCCTGGTCGCCGCTGTACGGCAAGCTGCGGCTCTTCGCGGCCTCGATCTGGCGCTACGACTTCTATCTGCTCGCGGGCCCCGGTGTGATCGTGGATCCGCTCAGCTTCGGTGCGGCCGGCAACTTCGGGATCGGCTTCCGCGTGTTCGTGCATCAAGCCGTCGCGCTGCGCTTCGAAGTCCGCGACTACCTCTACCGTCAGGGGCTGCTCTCGGAGGACTACTACGTCAACGACCTCGCGTTCACCGGGGGAATCTCGGTGCTCTTGCCGGTGAGGAACTGATCATGTCGAAGCACCACGGACATCGCCTCGCTCGACTCGGGCTTCCGATCCTGCTCGCGGCGTTGCCGTGCATCGCCACCGCGGCGCCGCAGAGCGGCGCGAAGCCGACGACGGCGACGAAGCCGGGCACGACGACGACACCGACGACGAAGCCGGGCGAGCCCGCGATCCCGCCGAGCGAGCCGATCGAGACCGAGCCCACCGAGATCGAGCCCACCGAGCCGACCGAGCCCACCGAACCGCCCGAGCCCACCGAGCCCGAGCCGCAGCCCGAGGGCACCATCGATGCCGGGGCGGCCGCGGCGCTGCAGCAGGATGCGCGGACGCTGCGCGACGATCTGTTCAAGGCCCGCGCGCGCGTGTCGATCGTCGCGTCGAAGCTGTTCACCACGCGCATCGCGTTGCAGCTGCGCAGCAACCTCGAGCGCTTCTACACGGTGACCGATCTGACGCTGCGCATCGACGGCGCGCCGGTCTACGTGCAAGAGCGTGGGCTGCCCAGCACCGACGGTGATCTGTTCGACGTGTTCGCGGCGCCCGGATCGCACGAGCTGTCGGTATCAGCCGATCTGGTTTCGCGTAGGGATGCGACCTACAAGCTTCGCATCGATCACGCGCTGACGTTCGCGGTCGATGCCGACGCGCGGGTTTCGTCGAAGCTGCAGTTGCGAGAAACTGGCAACATGTGGCGCTTCGCGAAGAAGCGGCGGGGGTATAGCGACGTGCGGATTCGGCTGAAGGCGCAGGCGAAACGCACGAAGAAGGGGAAGAAGTCGTGATTGCGATCGCGATCGTGGTTGCGTTGGGGCTCGGGCCCGAGGCGGATGTCTCCGAGGGAGACACGGCCGACGGTGCGTCCACGTCCACGTCCACGTCCACGTCCACGTCCACGTCCACGTCTACGACTACGTCCACGACGGCGGAGGGTGTGCCCACGTTGTTGGACCCGCGGTTGAAGGAGATGCATCGGCATCTCGCGGCGGCGGGGTTGGGGGATGATCGCGAGGCTTCGTTGGAGGAGCTCACTGCCGAGCTTGCGGCTGCGCAGGATCGCTATGTTCGTGGGGATGCGCTCGGGTCGGCCATTGCGCTCTTCGATTTGGTGGGCGATCCGCGGTACGAGGCGCTCGCCGATACGCCCGAGATGAGCTCGGCGCACTATCATCTCGGGGTCGCGTTGTCGGCGTACGGGGCCGACTACACCGCGCAGGCCGCGTTTGCGCAGGTGCTCGCGCGCGGGCCTTCGGATGCGTACTTCACCCCTGCCCTGCGGCGGCACGTCGATCTCGGGCTCGCGAGCAAGGACTACGTGCAAGCGTTGGCCGAGCTCGATCGATCGCTCGCGCCTGCGGGCAAGCCTGCGGTCGCGTTGGTGAACGAGGACCTCGACGAGCGTGACTACCTCGCCGCCCGCGCGGCGCAGCAGCAGCAACAGTACGATCGTGCGCTCGAGCTCTACGGCACCGTCGGCGAGAAGAGTCGCTTTCGTACCGCCGCGCGCTACCTGCAGGGTGTCGTCTACGCGGAGCGTCGCGACTTCCGCAAGGCCGAGACCGCCTTCTGCGAGGTGCTCGGCGGCAAGGACCAGCAGAGCACCGCGTACTATGTCGACCGGCGCTACTTCCCGGTTCGCGACCTCGCGCAGCTCGGGCTCGGACGCATCGCGCACGAGGAGCTGCGCCACGATCACGCCTTTTATCACTACTTCAGCGTGCCGCAGGATTCGGACGAGGTCCCGCACGCGCTGTTCGAGTCGGCGTGGACGATGGCCGAGGCCGGCGAGTACTCGGTCGCGCGCGATCTGTTGGCGGAGCTGCGCGAGCGCTTCCCCGATGCGCCGCAGACCACCGAGGCGCGCCTGCTCGATGCGTTGCTGCGCTTGTACGACTGCGACTTCCGATCCGCGGAGGCCGAGTTCACCAAGTTCATCGACGAGCTCGCGCCGGTCGGCGATCACATCGAGGACATCCGCAAGGATCCCGACAAGCTCATGGCGCTGCATCGCGAGCTCGCGCGCCTGCGCAGCGGCGACGATCTCGGCGGCGAGCTCGACGAGCACCGCCTGCTGTTGTCGATGATGGACGAGGATCCCGGCTACGCGCGACTCTCGTACCAGTCCGACGTGCTGCGCCGCGAGGCCGGCTTCGCCGGTGCGCTCGACGGCGAGCTCGCGCGCCTGTCGGCGAAGCTCGGCGACACCGACACCGCGGCGCGTCGCGATCCCGAAGGCGATGCGCTCGCCGTGCTCGAAGAGGCGGAGGAGCTGCGCCGCGGCGTCGCGGGGCTCGAGGAGCACACGCGCCAGCTCGAGCAGGCCGGCGCGGACGAGGCCGAGCTCGCGCCGCTGCGCCAGCAGACCGAAGAGCTGCGCGGTCGCGTGAAGACGCTGCGTGCGAGCGCGAGCAAGCTGTTGCTCGAAGGTCCGCCCATCGGCACCGCGCAGAGCAAGGATCTGCGCGCGGCGTTGGTGGCCGATCGTCGCTACGTGCTCGCGCTGCGCACGAAGACGCTGGCCACCGCCGAGCGCATCGACGAGCAGGCCGCGAAGGTCGCGAGCGTGCGGCTCGGCCAGCTCGCGCGCCGCATCGATGATCTGCTCGGCGAAGCTCGCATGGGCCGCATCGACGCCGTGCTCGGTGCGAAGAAGAAGCTCGAGATCGAGGTGCGCGACATGGCCGCGGGTCGCTTCCCGCCCGAGCTGTTCGGCAAGCTGCAGATCGAAGGCGTGGTCGGCGACGACGAAGAATTCTGGCCGTACGAAGGCGAGTACTGGGCCGACGAATACGAGGGCTATCGATGAGCCGCCGCCTGCGCTGCGTGCTGCTCGGCCTCGCCGCATCGGCGTGGGCTCTGCCGTCGCACGCCGCGGGCCCGCAGCCCAAGGAGCGCTCGGCCGCATCGCTGAAGGGCAAGGCCGGCGCACCGTCGACGCCCACGGAAGATCCGAAGAAGAGCAAGCGCAAGGGCAAGAAGAAGAGCGCGGCCGACGAGCCGCCGCCGCTCACGTCGTATCAGATCGAGCTGGAGATCCAGAGTCGCGAGTCGAAGATCGGTGTCGATCGCAAGCGCGGCATCGCGTTGCTCGAAGAGTTCATCAGCAAGCACGCCGACAATCGTGCGATGCCCGAGGCGCTGTATCGCCTCGCCGCGCTCTACTGGGAGCGCAGCCAGGAGAAGTTCCTCACCGAGATGGAGGCGTGGGCGAAGACCGTCGATGCCTGCAAGGAGGACCCCGAGTCGTGCCCGCAGGGCCCGCCCGACGAGCCGCAGCTCGACTTCAGCGGCTCGCAGGTGATCTACGCGCGGCTCATCAACGAGTACCCGACGTTCCGCAAGCTCGACACGGTGCGCTACCTCTACGCGTACTCGCTGCGCGATCAGGGCAAGACCGAAGAGGCGCAGGCCCAGTTCCGCGCGATCATCGAGAAGCATCCGAAGTCGCAGTTCGTGCCCGACTCGTGGCTCGCGATCGGCGACCACCGCTTCTACGGCGCGAACGAGTGGGCGGCCGCGCTCGAGGCCTACGAGCGCGTGCTCGCCTATCCCGACAGCGACTCGTACGCGATGGCGCTGTTCAAGTCGGCGTGGTGTCACTGGAAGCTCGGGCACAGCCAGGACGCGATCAAGCGCTTCAAGGAAGTGCTCGATCAGGGCTCGTCGGAGGAGACCGACGAAGCCGGGCGCAAGCGGCTCGCGGACCTCCGCGAAGAAGCGCTCGAGTACATCGTGCAGGTCATCTCGGAGGACGAGAAGAACACGCCGAAGGACATCTACGATTTCCTCGCGTCGATCGACGGCGCCCAGTATTCGCGCAAGGTGCTGGTGCGGCTCGGCGAGGCCTACGAAGCGCAGACGAGATACGACAAGTCGGTGCCGACGTGGCGCTTCCTCGTCGAGCTCGACACGCAGCACCCGACCGCCGCCGATTGCGAGCTGCACGTGTTCACCGGTCTGCGCGGCGACGGCAAGCTGCCGGCGGCGCTCGACGAGCTCGCGGCGATCCACAAGACCTACGGGCCGGGCACGCCGTGGGCGAAGGCGCACCCGAAGGAATCGAAGAAGGCGCACCTCGAAGCCTCGGCGCTCCTGTTCGAGCTCGGGCGCTCGATCCACGAAGGCGCGCAGGCGGCCGAGCAGGACACGAAGGTGCCCGACAAGGAGCGCTACGCCCTCGCCGCGCGTGCGTACGACGATTTCATCGGGCGCTATCCCAGCGATCAGAACGCGGTCGAGGTCTCGTATCTCGTCGGCGACATCTATCTGTTCAAGCTGCAGCAGCTCGAGCGCGCGGGCGACTCGTACCTGCGCGTCGGCGAGTCGGCACCGGTGGGGCCGCTGCATCGCGATGCGTTGCTCGCCGCGATCGGTGCGTACGAGCAAGCGATGGCGCAGCAACCCGCGCTGCCGGCCGCGACGCCCGAGCCCGCGAAGCCGCAGGCGGGGGTGAGCACCACGGCGCCACAGAACGGTACGGCGGGCGCTGCCACGGAGCCGGTGAGCGCCGAGCCGACGCCGGAGTACAACCCCATCGAGAAGAAGTTCATCCGCGCGGTCGATCTGTTCTCGACGTTGTTCCCCAAGGACGAGCAGAACGGCGCGGTGCTCTACTCGCTCGGCGAGTTCTTCTACAAGCGCGGCGACTACGACGGTGCAGTGCAGCGCTTCGGCAAGGTGGTCGTGGATCACCCGAAGAGTGCGAACGCGGGCGTCGCCGGCGATCGCATCCTCGAGAGCCTGCAGAAGGCCGAGGACTACGACAACATCGAGCTGTGGGCCGGCAAGCTCAAGGGCACGACCGCGTTCAAGGACGCGGGCGAGCAAGAGCGACTCAATCGCATCATCGTCGACAGCATGCTCAAGCAGGGCGACACGCTGGTCGAGCGCGGCTATGCAGCGCGCGGCGCCAGCTACTACCTGCGCGTCGCGAAGGAGTATCCCAAGCACGACAAGGCTCCGATGGCGCTCGGCAACGCCGGTGCCGCGCTCGAGCGCGCGAAGAAGCCGCAGGCGGCCACCGAGGTCTACGAGCGGCTCGCGAAGGACTATCCCAGCAGCGCGCCGGCGGCCGACGCCACGCTGGTGGTCGCGCGCGTCTACGAGAACATGGGCGACTACGATCGTGCGGCCCAGCGCTACGACGAGTTCGTCGAGCGGCATCCGCGACGCAGCGAGCGCGCCGATGCGCTCTACAACGCCGGCGTGCTGTACGAAGGTCTGGGCAAGACCAAGATCGCCGCGGCGCGTTACGGCAGCTACGCGAAACAGTACGGCGATCAGAAGGACGCGCTGCAGGTCGAGCTGCGCGTCGGGCTCGTGCAGGCGCGCGCCGGTGAGCACAAGGCCGCGGTGCAATCGCTGTCGCGCTTCATCGAGCGCCATCCCAG
>DASZPU010001186.1:0-14890 GCA_035550195.1 Nannocystaceae bacterium | reverse complement strand
CGTGCCGGCGCTCAACGAAGACGAGCTGCAGCGACTCGTCGACGACCACTACACCAGCGAGTCGCAGACGCTCACCACCGGTGCCGAGCACAATCTGCTCAAGCTCGCGGAGCTGCGTGGTCGTCTCGCCGGTGAAGCGCTCGCGCGCTGGGAGTCGATCAAGAAGGAGTTCCAGCGGCTCAAGCTCGTGGGTGGCAGCGACGATGATCCGGTCGCGCGTGTGACCGGTGTGCTCTCGACGCTCGCGGAAGGTCTGCGGGGGATCCAATCCGCGGTGGGCAACGTGAAGCTCGGCGAGGTCGATGCGCACCTCTACGGCATCCAGCAATCGGTGGCCGCGACGGCGGCCGCGATCTCCAAGGCGGCGAGCGCCGCGAAGCCACCGCCGCCGCCCCCGCCGCAGGTGGGTCCGGAGCCCGCGCAGGCCCGACGTGACGAACTTCTCGCCGGGTACCTCGATCGGCTGGAGCGCACGCTGAAGACCCTTTCGGCCCCGAAGCTCGAGGTCCAGGTCCACAACCAGCCGCCGCCGGGGATCGAGGAGCTGCTCGCGCAGCAGATCGCGATCATCGAGCGTACACTCGTACCCCTGGTGCGCACCACCAACCAGAGCCTCGCCAACCCCACGGCCGTCGACCTGCACGTGCAGGAGTTGTTGCGGCTGATGCGGACGATCGACGAGCGCCTGCGCGCGGTGGTGGTGCGATGAAGCGTCGCGTCGTGCCGTGGCATCGGCGCCTCGTGCTGATGCTCGCGTTCCTGCTCGGCGTCGCTGCGCCGATTCGCGGGTACGAAGAGCGCGCCGAAGAGGAGACCGAGGGCTCTCGCGAGGTCGATCCCGAGGTCGAGAAGATCGCGGCGACCCGCGCGGAGCTCCGCGCTGCGCGACGTGCCGCCGAGCATTCGCATGGTCCGTGGTCGGTGGTGGCCTCGGCAGAGCAGCGGCTCGCCGCGTCGCACCGCGTGTCGGTGCATCGCGCGTGGCAGCTGCCGCGTCGCGTGCCGCCGTCGGAAGAAACCGCGATCGGTTGAGCAACGACCCGACCGCATCGGCGCGGTGACGACCGCTCGTCACCTCCGGTGCGATCGCGTCGCACTCCCGTTCGTCGCGTCGTCCAACCACTTCTGCCCGCGCACGGTCGATCCCGGCCGCGGCGCACCCACTGCGATCGATGTCATCCGAGAGCGTCAACCACACCGAAAGTCGTCGTCCTTTTCATCGACCCTCACCTCCGGCGCCGCGCGGTACACCGCGACGCGCCGCCACGATCTGCCTGGCCACGCTCGGTGCGGTCGCGCCCGCTGCGATACTGCTCGAGGCCGAGCTCGTCGCGGGGCCCGCCGCCGAAGCCGCGGTCGCGGCGATGCCGATGGCGGCTTTGCTGACGAGCTTCGCGATGCTGCGCCGCCGAGGTGAACGATGAGCGTGCGCTGGGATCTGGGCATCCAGAAGCTGCGGCCGCAGTGGCAAGCGCTGCTGCGTCGGCGCTATCTCGGACGTGATCTCGTCGCCGGCATCACGGTCGCGTTCGTCGCGGTGCCGTTGTCGATGGCGATCGCGCTCGCGAGCGACGTCCCGCCCGCGGCGGGTCTCGTCACCGCGGTGATCGCCGGCGCGGTCTGTGCACTGATGGGCGGTGCGCCGCTGTCGGTGAGCGGACCCGCCGCGGCGATGGCCGTGCTCGTCGCATCCGTCGTCGAAGAGCAGGGCATGTCGGGGTTGATCATCGCCTCGCTGCTCGCGGGCGCGCTGCAGATCGCCACCGGTGTGGCGGGGCTCGGACGCATCGCGCGGCTCGTGCCCTTGCCGGTGGTGCTCGGCTTCACCGCGGGCATCGGCGTCGTGATCCTCGTGGGCCAGCTGCCCCGCACGTTGGGCTTGCCGCCGCCCGATCAGGCGCACGTGATCGACGTGCTCACGCACATCGGCGAGGTCATCAGCCACGCACGACCGGGGCCGGCGATTCTCGCGTTCGGATCACTGGCGATCGTGTTGGTGGGCACGCGGATCTCCGCGAAGGTGCCGGCGCATCTCATCGCGGTGGTGGTCGCAACCGGTGCCGCCGAGATGTTCGCGATGCAGGTCGAGCGCGTCGGCGAGCTGCCGCGCTCGATGTTCGCGATCCCCTCGCTCAGCCTGCCTTCGGGCAGCTGGTCGGATCTGTTGGTCACCGCGTTCGTCATCTACGCGCTCGCGTCGCTCGAGAGCCTGCTGTCGTGCAGCGCGCTCGATCGCATGGCGAAATCGAAGGCGCACGACGCCGATCAGGAGCTGATCGGGCAGGGGCTCGGCACGATCGCGTCGGTGTCGCTCGGTGGCATCCCGGCGACCTCGGTCATCGCGCGCTCGAGCCTCAACGTGGCCGCCGGCGCACGCACGCGACGCTCCGCACTCATCCACGCCGTGGTCGTCGCGCTCGCGATCTTCGCGCTCGCACCGTTGGTCGGCCTCATTCCGATCCCCGCGCTCGCCGGCATCCTACTCGCGGTCGCGGTGCGCATGATCTCGCCCGGCGAGCTCGTCGCGCTGTGGAAGATCTCGCGCAGCGAAGCGCTGGTCTACGTCGTCACGTTCACCGCGATGGTCGCGTTCGATCTCGTCGCCGGCGTGCGCGTCGGTCTCATCATCGCGTTCGTCATCGCGGTGATCCGGCTCGGTCGTACCGATACGCGCGTGATGACGCTCGGCGAGCACGGGCCCTATCGCTTCACCTTGCGTGGCGCGTTGACGTTCGTCGGGCTCGCGCGGCTCGACGACCTGCGCGCCCGGATGGGCGAGCTCGACCCCGAGCGCGGCGTCGTGCTCGATCTGCTGGACGTGCCGTCGATCGACGTCACGAGCGGAGACGGGCTGGCGGCGCTGCTCGCCGATCTGCAGGCCCGTGGCACGCCGTTGGCGATCGTCGCGCGCGGCGACACGGTGCAGGATGCACTCGCGGCCCACGATCCGCACGGGCGCTGGACGGGTCACATCGTCGCGAGCGAGTCGGAGGCGCTGCGAATGCTGGGTGTGTCGCAGACGATGTCGCCGCTCGAGCGCATCACCGACGGCGTCGATCGCTTCCGCACGGTCGCGCGCTCGCGCTATCGCGAGCTGTTCGAGCGACTGGGCGCGGGGCAGAGCCCGCACACGCTCTTCATCGCGTGCTCGGACAGTCGCGTGAGCCCGTTGCTCATCACCAGCACCGAGCCCGGCGAAGTGTTCGTGCATCGCAACGTCGGCAACATCGTGCCGCGTGCAGGTGCCGACGACACGCCCGCCGAGGGCGCGGCGGTGGAGTTCGCGGTGGGCGTGCTCGGGGTGAAGCAGATCGTGGTGTGCGGACACTCGGGCTGCGGCGCGATGTCGGTGATCGCATCGGGCAAGCCACCGCCGGGGCTACCGTGCGTCGCGCGTTGGCTCGCCGATGCCGGCCACATCCGCGATCGCGTGCCGCCGGGCTCGACCCCCGATGCGCTCGCGCGCATGAACGCGCTCGTGCAGCTCGAGAACCTGCGCACCTACGACATCGTCGCGAAGAAGCTCGAAGCCGGCGAGCTCACGCTGCACGCGTGGTTCTACGACATCGGCGGCGCGGAGATCGAAGAGTGGAACGCGGAGCGCGGCGGCTTCGCACCGGTGCGCGCGCGCGGCAAGCCCGACGCCGCGTCGCAGGCCGATGAGCCGAGCAGGATCTCCGGCGTGCACTCGACGAACTTGTCGAGTTGACCGAGTGAAGTGATGCACCGCGGCGATCGGTTCACGGTCGCCGCGGTGACGCGTCGCACCTCGTCCGAGGGCCCGGGCGGGGCCGGGCGCGTGGTATTTCGGACGCATGCGACGCGTGATGCTCGGGCTCGTGGGCCTGCTCTCCTGCAACGACGGCGGTGGGGCGGCAGAGCGTGGTCAGGCACCCAGCGGCAAGGCCGACGGCTTCGCGGACGAGCGCACGATCGAGGTGCTGCGCACCGAGCCGCACTGCGACGTGTGCAGCTCGGCCGACAAGACCGACTTGCTCGCGCGCGCTCCGATCGTCGCGCGGCTGGTGGAGCTGATCGACGGCGCACAGGAGCGCATCGACATCGCGCAGTTCACCTTCAGCGACAAGCGACTCGAGGCCGCGATCGTGCGCGCGCACGATCGCGGGGTGCACGTGCGGCTCGCGATGAACGAGGCCCAGGGCATGGGCGACACCGTGACCACGCGGTTGCGCGACGCCGGGCTCGACGTCGAGCTGGTCGCCGGCAAGGGCTCGGGCAGCACGCCGGGCCTCCTGCACGCCAAGTTCATGCTGGTCGACGGCACCACGCTCGCGATGGGCAGCAACAACTGGTCGTCGACCGGGCTGTCGATCAACGAGGAGAACACCATCGTCATCGGTTCGGCGGCCGACGATCCGTTGCTCGCCGCGTTCGCCTGCGACTTCGAGGCGATCTTCCATCACGAGCCCGACGACGCGGCGAAGTGCGCGACCGAGGAGGCCAAGTTCACGCCGTCGGGCGACCCGGTGCGGCTCATCCGCGACGAGCTGCGTGGGGCGCAGACCAGCATCGACGTGCTGATGCACCACTTCCTCTTCGCCGACCTCGTCACCGAGCTGGCGAAGGCCGCCGAGCGCGGTGTGAAGGTGCGCGTCATCGTCAATGCAGCCGACCGCGCCGAGCCGAAGGGCGCGAAGTGGGATCGCCTCGTCGCCGCCGGCGGCGAGCTGCGCTTCAAGCAGACCAACGCCGACCTCTTCCAGATCATGCACGACAAGCTCGTCGTCGTGGACGATCGCGTGCTGGTGGTCGGCTCGGGCAACTGGTCGGGCTCGGCGTTCTTCAACAACTTCGAGTTCTACGTGCGGCTCGATCGCGCCGATGCGGTCACGCCGTTCGTCGACACCTTCGCGCGGCTGTGGCAGTGGTCGCTCACCGGCGCGTCGCTCGATGCCGGGATCACGGCGGCCGAGCAGGACGCGAACGCAACCACAGTGTTCTACGGCAATCTGCACGCGCATCATCAGGCGGCCGACGGCGCGCACAAGCTCGACGACGGCAAGCTGCAGCGCGAGGTGGACGGGACGCTCGTCGACGTGAGCAGCGAGGTCGACGGACCCGATGTCGCGCGCTTCGCCTTCGAGTACGCGCGCGACGTCGGCGGGCTCGACTTCCTCGCGATGACGCCGCACGTGAGCGACGAGCGCGCGGAAGATCCCGCGGACCTCGCGAACATGAGCGCCGCCGGTTACGACGCATTGGTCGCGACTGCCCGGCGCGTCACCGAGGACTCCGCCGGTGGCTTCGTCGCGCTCGCGGGCGGCGAGTGGAGCACCAGCAGCACCGGCAACCATCTCGGCGTGCTCGGCATCTCCGAGCTGCCCAAGGTGACGCGCGGACGCTTCGATCAGCTCTACCGCGAGTACGGGCCTGCGCGCGTCGCCGCGGGCGATCGCCCGATCCTCTTCTTCGCGCACCCGCGCACGTTCCGACGTCAGGACGAGTCGCTCGCGGGCGAGTGGGATCAGATCTTCGGTCACAGCCTGCTCGACATCGCCAAGGCCTCCGAGCGCAACGTCAAGTTCAACGACTTCGGGCTCGACGACTACGCACCGCTCGCCGAGGTGCGTGCGAAGTGGCTCGACGGCAGCGTGATGCCCGACGAGCAGACCGTGATCGATACGCTCGACAACCTGCGCACCGACGCGCAACCGTTCGCGAAGCTGATCGAGGTCACGGTGAACCGCGGTGCCGAGCTCGCGTCGGCGGTGCCGGTGAACCCGAGCCTCACGCCGCTCGAGGACGGCACCATCGAGCGCTTCGTGAAGACCGACGACTGGTTCTACTACCTCGGTCATGGGTTTCGGCTCGCGCCGATCGCTTCGCACGACAACCACTTCGCGAACTGGGGCACCGGCCACACCTCGCGGACTGCGATCCTCGCGCGTGCGCTCGAGTCCGACGCGCTGCTCGATGCGCTGCACGGCATGGCGGTCTACGCATCCGAGGACGAGAACCTCGAGCTGCGCGTGTATGCCGACGGTCGCGTGCGCGCGGGGCAGGCGATGACCACCGTCGCGGAGGGCATCGAGCTGTCGCTGCGCTTGTCCGATCCCGACTTCGCGGGGCCGTACGCAGTGAGCGTGCTGGTCAGCAGCGTCGGCGGCGGTGCGCCGGAGATCGTGCTCACCGAGGAGCTCGCCGGTGATGCGTGGCAGAAGCTCGCGGTGCCGCTGCCGAGCAAGGGCGATCACTTCGTGGTCGTGCAGGTGCACGAGGTCGCGCCCGATCGCATGGCGTGGTCCGCCCCGGTGTTCGTGCACCGGTAGGCGTCCTGGTCGCGCCCTCCGGCGCTCTTTCTGGTGCGGGCAGTCGTGCTGCGCATCCGTCATTCGACGGAGGCGGTTTCGCACGCATCGTTGCGCACGAAGGGCGTCGGCGTCGGCCACCCACACGGCCGGGGAGGCGCGACGATGGCCGGGAAGCTCCGTGCGAAGACGAGTGGTGCAGCGCTGCTGTCGTTGGTGGCGTGCGCCGACACGCGCGACGACGCGATGGCGTCGAGCCACGGCGGCACGTGGGGCGAGTCGAGCTCCACCGCACCCTCCGACGATGCGCACGCCGACGAAGGCGGCGAGAAGCTCGACGTCGACGATGGTGCCGCGGACGCGACCGCGGGCGACAGCAACGGCATGCCCTCGTGCAAGGTCGAAGGCGATCTCGACGGCATGCCCGGCGATTGCGAAGACGAGGCGCCGCCGGACAGCTTCTCGCCCGAGGTGCAGTGGAGCTGGGTGTCGTCGGGTGGACACGACATGGTGCTCGCGACTCCGCTGGTCGCGAACCTCACCGACGACAACGGCGATGGCGCGATCGATCTCTGCGACACGCCCGACGTGATCGTCACGGCGATGCGCTCGATCGGCACCGCCGACACGCCGTCGGCGGACCCCGCGTACATCTACGTGCTCGATGGCGCGACCGGCCAGGAGCACTTCATGATCCAGACCGCGTTCGTGAAGGAAGCACAGCCCGCGGTCGGCGACGTCGACGGCGACGGCCTGGTCGAGATCGTCGGCGTCATCGACGGGGACAACACGGTGGGCATCTTCGCGAACGACGGCACGCTGAAGAAGAAGTCGATCCCCGCGCCGGGCTTCCTCTACAGCCAAGCGATCGCGCTCTACGATCTCGAAGCGGACGGCGACGTCGAGATCCTCGTCGGCGGGCTCGTGTACGACCACGAGGCGACGTACGTGTGGCCGACGACCGCCGGCTCGAGCAACGAGGGCTCGGGGCCCGTCGCGGTCGATCTCGACGACGACGGCAAGCTCGAGATCGTGCACGGCAACTCCGCGTTCCGCCACGACGGCGAGCTGTATTGGATCAACAACGACATCGGCGACGGAGGATCGGCGTGGGCCGACGGCTACCCGCACGTCGCGAACTTCGACGACGACGACGACCCCGAGATCCTCGTGACCAACGAGAAGGGGCTGTCGATCCTCGAGCACGACGGCACGCCGAAGTACGCGATGATGCGGCCGACCGGCGAGTCCGACGTCGCGCTCAACTGGGCGCGTCCGGCCGCGGTGCACGACTTCGACGGCGACGGTGTCTCCGACTTCGCCCACGGTGCGTCGGAGCACTTCACGGTGTATCGCCGCGACGTGTCGGTGCTGTGGACGCAGTCGATCGTCGACATGAGTGGTGCGGCCGCGGGCACCGCGTTCGACTTCCTCGGCGACGGCAAGGCGGAGGCGATGTATGCCGACGAACACACGTTCTACGCGTTCGACGGTGCGAACGGCGAGGTGCTGCTCACCGAGCCGCGCTTCTCGCGAACGCTCGTCGAGTTCCCGGTGGTCGCCGACATCGACAACGACGGATCGGCCGAGGTGCTCGTGGTCTCCAACGAGACCTTCGAGCACGAGCTGCCCGATGCGCCGGTGAAGGCGATCCGCGACGCGGAGGATCGTTGGATCCCCGCGCGACGGATCTGGAATCAGCACCAGTATCACGTCACCAACGTGCGCGAAGACGGCACGATCCCCACCGTGCAGCAGAAGCACTGGTTGCAGCTCAACACGTTTCGTACGCAGGCCCAGGTGGGCGAGGGCGGCGTGTGCAAGCCGCCGGTGGAGGGCTGAGCCATGCTCGCGCTCGCGCTCGTGCTCGCTGCGGCGCCGCGCTACGACGTCGCGCCCGCGCAACCGCTGCTCACTGCACCGGCGACGCCGCGACTCGCGGGGCCGCACACGATCTTCCTCGCGTTCGACGGTGTCACGCTCGAGGCCGGGCAGTGGACCGACGACGCGACGATGAACCGCACGGTGTTCCCCGATCTCGGCGGCGAGTGGCCGCCGTTCGGTGATGCGCCCGGCAGTGCGTTGCGGGCCGCGATCATGACGGGTGTGCGCGCCGATTTCGATCCGTTCGGCGTGGAGGTCACCGATGTTCGCCCCGCGAGCGGGCTCTACACGATGGTGGTGGTGAGCCCACGCGGCGGTGGCGGACAGACGCTCGGCGTGTCGAACGTGGCCTGTGGCGGAGCGAACCTCGCGGGCATCGCATTCGCGTTCTTCGGCGCATCGGGAGGCGAGGCCGACAAGATCGCGTCGACGATCTCGCACGAGGCCGCGCACTCGCTCGGGCTCGATCACGTGATGGAGGTCGGCGATGTCATGTACCCGACCTACCAAGGCGGCGACCCGGCGTTCGTCGACGCGTGCGTGCCGTACCAGCCCGATGCGCTGTGCACCGAATTCCACGCGCAGTTCTGTCCCGCGGGTCAGCAGAACAGCGTGGCGGAGCTCGGCGAGTTGCTCGGCACGGGTGAGATCGACGAGGACGGACCGATGCTCGCGATCGTCACGCCCGACGACGGCGAACGCTTCGCGATCGGTGATGTCGTCGACGTCGACGTCGAGGCCAGCGACGGGGTGGGCATCGAGCAAGTGAAGCTCTACCGCGGCGACACGCTGGTCGGCACCGACATCGCGGCGCCCTATGGTTGGTCGCTCGAGGATCTCGACGAGGGTGTGCTCGAGCTGCATGCGATCGGCATCGACGGTGCGGGCAACCAGGCGCAGAGCATGATCGTGACGATCGCGATCGGTGACGCGGAGCTGCCCGCGGACGATGGGGGCAGCAGCTCGGACGACGGCAGCGGAGGCATCACGACGTGGCCCGGTGCGGACGACGACACGCGCGGAGGTGAGGGCTGCGGCTGCACGAGCACGAACGCGCACCCGAGCTGGGCGCTCGTGCTGTTGCTCGCGCTCACGTCTCGTTCTCGGTCGTGCTCACGTGCTCGTGCGACTGCGCCAGCGCGCGTTTGGGCAGCTCGATGACGAGCACACCCGCGGCATAGCGGGCGCGGCCGCGCGTACCTTCCACGGCGACCGGAAGCGTGAACGATCGCGTCATGCGGCCGTGCTTGCGCTCGCTCAAGTGGTGCGTGCGTCCGGGCGTCGTGTCGAGCTTACGGTCCGCGACGATGGTGAGTATGCCGCCGTCGATCTCGACGTGGATGTCGGCGAGCGCGACGCCGGGTAGCTCGACCTCGACGACGATGTGCTCGCGCGTCTCGACGACGTCTGCGGGTGCAGTTGATGTCCAGCGGATCTCCATACGACTCGCTGCTTCGGGGCCAGATGTGGCCACGGAAAAAGCGAAGTCAACGAGTTGCAGGGCCGCGTCGATGTGGATCGAGCGCGCTACGGCGATGCGAGGGATTGTGCGCGCAGCGTGAAAGTGCTGGTCATCACTCTCGGGCGAGACAGCGCCGCGCGACCGCGAGCTCTGCTTCGCGCCACGCCCGCTCCGACTGCGACGTCGATGTCGCGAGCGCGACATCGTGGTCATGCACGAGATGCTCGAGCACACGGTCGCGTTTTTCGAGGTCTTCTTCGTCTTGGTAGATGCGTGCGAGCGCGAGGCTCGGCCCGACCGGTCCGTCCCAGCGCCAGCGATCGTTCACCGCTGTCGATTGCGTGCCCGCGTGCTCGACCACGTCGCGCTTGCCGGCCGCGCGCGCGACGTCTGCCCAGATCTTCCACGCCTGCTGGTGGGTCCACTGATTCTCGGCGTAGATCCGCGGCACCTCTTCCATCACCACGCGCAGGCGATCGTAGGCCGCATCGGGCTTGCCTTCGTGCAGCTCGATCCCCGCGAGCACCTGATGCGCGAGCACCCAGACGTCGTCGTGCGTGCCTTCGGTGATCTGCTGCAGCAGACGCTTGCCCTCGGGCAGGCCGGCAGCGTCGAGCTGGCCGTACGCGACCATGAACTTGCTGCGGCGCGTGAGCACGTGGGCATCGCCGAGCTCGCGGATGCGCACCGCGAGCACCTCGCGACGCACGTCGTCGTCGGGGCGACAGATCTTCGGGAAGCGCTTCTGCTCGAGCAGGTCGCACTCCATCGTCAAGCGCTCGCGCATCGCGGCGACATAGACGTGGTCGGCACCGAGCTCGGCCTGCACCTCTTGCAAGACCGCGAGCGTGTGGTTGGTGCCCGCGCGCATCAGCTTCGCGCCCTTGGGCTTGCGCTCGCGTCGCGGCGGATCGCCGGGCCCGCGCTTGCCCGCGGCGCCGTAGATGTGCGCCTGGCCCAGCTCGAGCAGCGCGAGATCGGGCCAGCGACACGGATCGTCGAGGTGACCGACGCCCATGATCTCGGGGTGGATCTGCGTCTGCATCTCGGCAGTCGCGTCGGCGAACCGGGTCGCGAGCGCGGTCGCGGGGCGATCGAGGAAGCGCCAGCGCGCTTCACCCTTCGGCAGCTTCGTGCGCAGCGCAGCGATCGCGAGGAGGTAGTGCGTCTCTGCGCTCGCGTGCTGCTGTGACTCCGCGAACCGACAGTGCGCCTCGACATAGCGCGGGTCGCTGGTAGGCAGCTTGTCGATGATCGCTTCGGCGCGCAGGAACGCGCGATCCATCGCGCGCGGATCGAAGCCGTGCAGCTCGCGATCGTTGTGCGCGCCGACCAGCGCGAGCTCCCACGCTTCGATGTCGATGCGACACGGCTTGCGCGGCTGCTTCGGCGCACGCAGCTCGGGCGTCGCACCGCTGGCCTTCGTGGCCGCGCTCGGTGCCGCGACGATCGCCTCGGCCACCGGCGCGACCGCGGCCGCCTCCGACTGCGGTGCTTTCACCGACCCGCACGCGACCCACAACAACAACCCTGGAGCATACCGGCGTCGCACGACCACCCCGCATGGTGTCCACGCCTCGGGCTTGGTTCCACCCGATTCGCTATCATCGACGACGAAGGCATCGCATCGCCCTCCTGAGCCTGTCGACTGGGTGACGCGATCGGACACACCTCCATCGTTTCGTGGGCCGACGCGCTGCGGAGCGAGTGCTAGGTTGTCGAGGATGAGCTGGCGATGCTCGGTCGTGCTCGCGCTCGCGGCGTGCACGGTGCAGCGGAGGGAGCCGACCGCGAGCCCCACGGCCGAGATTCGCGTCGGGCCCGGCACGTACGAGGTCGGGCACACGATGGTGCTCGAGCAGCGCGAGACGTTCGAGATGGCGACGACGTCGATGGGCGCACAGCGTGGGGGCCCGAAGCTCGCGAGCGCGAGCGTGCGACGCTGGCGCGAGGAGGTACTCGCGGTGAGCGATGGCCGTCCGTCGCGCTTGCGCATGAGCTGGGAGCAGGACGATCGCCTCATCGATCGCGACGGCGTGCAGGAGCGCGAGCTCGGCCCCGCGCACGGCGTCTACATCGTCGAGCGCGCGGCAGGTACGACGAGCGTGCGTCGCGAAGACGAAGCGACGATCACGACCGAGGAGCACGACGCGATCGCGGGTGTGCTCGATCATCCCGGCTACGTGAACCAACTCGAGCGACGGCTCGCGAACCAGCGCTTGTCACCCGGCTGGGCGATGGACGTCGACACCAGCGAGCACGACGACCGCAACCCGCCCGACGCGCTCACGCGGCTCGTCGTGCACCTCGTCTTCGGAGGCACGCGCGTCGCGAGCGGTCACACGCAAGCGCTCTTCGTCGCGAGCTCGCAGCAAGCCGGCCCCTACGGCCTCGGCGAGATCGCGGCCACCAGCACCGGCACCGCGGTGATCGACGTCGAGCACGGCTGGCTCTCCTCGATCGAGTACGGCGGCCCGATGCACATGGAGGGCACCGCGGGCGAGCGCGGCGTGACGCAGAGCTACGCAGCCGACGGCCGCTGGTCCTTCGCACTCACGATCGATCACGGGTAGCGAGCGCCGCCGAATTCGGCCGACGATCGCGCGCATTGTCGGCCGCGCGCGACCTCGCTAGTCTGATCGACGGTGGCGCGGCGGTGGATCACGACGGTGCTGATGGCGTTGGGCTGCCAACCGCTCGTGTCCGACACCGTCGCGACGACCGGTGATTCGAGCAGCGGCGGCGCGCCGAGTGCGAGCGCGAGCGCATCCACGAACGCGACCGCGAGCACGAGCACCACCGCGAACGTGAGCACGAGCGAAGATCCGAGCACCACCACCGACGTCACGTCGACCGACGGCAGCGACACCTCGCCGCCGCTGGATCCGACGACGCATTGGTGTCAGCCGATCTGCGAGACGGTGGCCGACTGCTGCATCACACTGCTCGACGACCCCACCTGTCTCGGCATGCTCGGCGAGTTCCCGCTCGCGCTCGAATGCGTGGCCGGCGTGTGCACGAGTCGCGGCTGTGCCAACGACGAAGAGTGCGAGCTCAACGAGGTCCAGGATCTGCGCTGCGTGCTCGACGACACGCTCGTGCCGTACTGCTCCCCGGTCTGCGTCACCGACGGCGACTGCACGGCCGCGGGCTTCGCCGGCTTGTTCTGCAAAGACGGCGTCTGTCACGATCCGCCGTGCGTCACCGACGATGACTGCCCCTCGGACGAAGTGTGTCTGCGCTACACCGGCACGTGCACCCCCGCGTGCCAGTCCGCGGGCTGCGGCAGCTACGGCGAGTGCCAGCCCGACGGCCACTGCGGGTGCACCTCGGACGACGAGTGTTGGGACGGTCTCGGATGCGTACCGACGTGAGCCGTGGCTCACTCGTCGCGATCGAGGAATGCGAGCGCGTGGTCGCGCCATGTCTGCGGCGTTTCGATCGCGATCGTGTGCCCCGCACCTGCGATCGTCACGTGCTCGCCCACGAGCGCGTCGGCGAGCGCGGCGACCTCGTCCGGTGGTGCGAGGCGATCGAGCGCGCCGCCCGTGCACAGCGCCGCGATCCCGTGCGCACGGATCCGGGCCGCGAGCGGGCCCGCGGTCCACGGCGAGCCCTCCGGTAGATCGATGGTCCCGCGCATGAGCGCGAGCACGCCGTCGTAGCGGTTGCGCTCGATCGACGCGCGGACCATCGGCTCGATCAGCGCCGCGTTGGCCTCGAGGTACGTCGGCCCGAGGATGTCGGGCAACGACACGCGTGCGAGCGCCTCGAGATTCCCCGTGGCGAGCGCAGCCAACCATCCGCGCACGATCAGGCGCCCGACGAGCCCGCGATCGAGCGCGACGCCCGACAGCACCAAGCGATGCACGAGCTCCGGCCGCTCCGCTGCGATCGCGAGCGCGACGCGACCCCCGAACGAGAACCCGCACAGATCCACCGGCCCACCGAGCGCCAGCGCCTCGTGCAGCGCCGCGAAGTCCTCGACGTGCCGCGGCAGCGTGCAATCGTCGAGCGCGAGCTCCGTCATCCCTTGTCCGCGCGCTTCGTAGGCGACCACCTCGCGCCGCTCCGACAGCGGCCGGATCTGCGCGCCCCAGCTCGCGAGCGTCTGCGTCATCCCACCGATCAACACGATCGGCGCACGACCCTCATCGCGCTGCGCCGCCCGCCGATCGATCCGCACCCGCCCGCCCGCAATCTCGATCCACTGCGCCACGCCCCGCGCACTCTAGCGAATCCCACGCCCGACGTACCATCGAGCGCGACGCGGCATCGAGCGCGCAGCGTACCTCGAGCCCGCCGTGGCTCCACCACGGCGGAGAGCGAGCACGACTACCCGCACGTAGGAAGAGCGCCGGATGGCGCGACCAAAGCTAATCCGGCCACCAAGGCTCGTCGTTCTGATCTTGATCGCACACCGAGCGCTCGAGCGTGCAGGCGCCCGTGCCGCTCGCGATCGCGGAATCGATGCACGTCCCGCACGTGTCGGGCGCGTCGCGACAGTCGTCGTCGCAGCCCGCGTGCGCGCAGAAAACCAACGCACCGAACGTCCGGATCGTCTCGATCGTC
Organism: Nannocystaceae bacterium; assembly: GCA_035550195.1. GTDB lineage: Bacteria > Myxococcota_A > Polyangia > Nannocystales > Nannocystaceae > Xiheibacterium. The sequence goes on along the minus strand of DASZPU010001186.1, from coordinate 703 downwards.
GTGCGCGAGAAGCAGCCGTCCGCGCAGCTCGTGTCGGCGGCACCGGAGCACTCGGCCAAGCACGCCTCGAGGTCGGTGCACGAGAGCACCTTCTGCGGTCCCGGCACCACGCACCAACATCCGTGACGCCCGTCCGACGCGGCGATCAAGCACGTGAAGTTCGGCGTGCCCGCGCAGAGATCCGCGCAGGCGTACTCGGTCACTTCACCCGAGTCGGGATCGCAGGTGCGCAGCGTGTCCTGATCGACGCAGCGATCGTCCTCGGAGATCTCGCAGATCGCCGACGTCTCGCTGCCGCTGCCGCTCTCGCTCGTCGAGCCCGAGCCCGAGCCCGAGTCCGACCCGGTGTCCGTCGAGGTCGCCGACTCCTCCGACTGCAGCTCTTTGAACAAGGTGCACGCCGAGAGGGCGGCGAAGGCGAGGACCAACGAGCTGCGCGGGCGCATGCCGGGAGTAGACGTCGCCCCGCGCAGGAGGGCCAGAAAGCGGCTAGCATCCGGGGCAGGCATGTCCGATCCCGACGCCCAGCTGCTCGGTCGCATCGAGGAGCTCGAGATCCACGCGGCGTTCCAGACCAAGACGGTCGACGACCTCGACGCCATCGTTCGCGATCTCGGCCTCCGCGTGCAGCGGCTCGAGCACGAGCTCCGTCAGCTGCGCGGCCTGATCGAAGCGGCGCGCAGCGACGCAACCTGAGCAAGGT
>DASZPU010001185.1:0-5667 GCA_035550195.1 Nannocystaceae bacterium | reverse complement strand
GATCATCACGAGCACGGCACCCGCAGCGAAGCACAGCGCCGGGACGTAGGGTCGCCACCAGCGTGCGCGTGGGTTTCGAGCGGCCGCGATCCTGCGCGCGACTCGACGTGAGGCGCGCGCGTCCATGCGCGCGTCCGCGAGCGCGGCATCGGCCGCGCGCAGATCGACGAGGAAGCGCTCGAGATCAGCCATCGCTGTCCTCCTGCGGCGCGCTGCGAATGCGCTCGTGCGCACGCTTCACCAGCTTGCTCACCTGCCCCTTCGAGAGCCCCAGCACCTCGGCGATCTCGATCTGACGCAGCCCGTCGAGGTGCAGCATGCACAGCACGACGCGCTCGCGCGGCGGCAGTGCGTCGAGCTTCGCGAGCACGCGGCGCACGTCCTCGCGCACCGCGCTCGCGGCCTCGGGATCGGGCTCGTGGGTCGCGCTCGCGCCGAGCACCCAGCGCACGATGGGGTTGTCGCGCACCGCCTCGCGTCGCAATCGCCCGAGGCATGCGTTGGTGGTGCAGCGATACAACCAGCCCCACACATCGTCGAGATCATCGAGCTCGTCGGCGACGCGACACAGCGCGACGAACACGTCGTGCACGACGTCCTCGGCCCAGCCACGGTCGCAACGCCCGTAGCGCAGCGCGAGTCGATGCACGTCGTCGCGATGACGCGCGTAGATCTCCGCGACCTTCGCGTGGGCTTCGGGTCGCGCGCCTTCCAACTCGGCCGTCCTCGCGCGCAGGGTCATCGCTTCCAGCTCGCTCCCCACGCGACGCCGAGCGCGAGCCCGGCGCGCAGCTGTCCGCGCGACCACACCGTGAGATCGTCGATCGCGTGCTTGCGCCCGCGGGTCGCGACGCCGATCGAAGGCACGACGAGGAGCTGGAAGCCGCGTCCGAGCGTCACGGCGATCTCGATCGGGAGCTCGAAGTTGCCGTCGACCACCGCACCGTGCTTGCCGTCGTAGCGCCACACGTGCACGAGCACGCCCGCGAGCAGCATCGGCTCGACCTGCACGCGACGACCGCGAGCGCCACTCCAACCGAAGCCGAGCGACGGCGTGAGCTCGACGATCTCGACACCCTGGGTCGGACGCGAGGGCCACACCCCGAGCTCGAGATGGAACGCGGGACCGGGGACGGCACCGACGCGTAGACCGCTGGAGATCGCGGCATCGATCGCTGCGCGGCGACCGATCGCACCGGCGCGCGCGTGCACGCGGACTCCGATCGCGCGCGGTGCCTGCGGCGTCGGCGGGCGCGTGCTCTGCGTCGGCGCGAGCTCGTCGTCGCGTGCCGGCACGGCGATCGCGGAGCGTGCGATCGACTCGGGCTCGTTCGGCGCGGGCGTGTTCGCAGCGGGCGCGATCGCGACGACCTCGAGCGCCGCGATCGCGTGGTGCAGCATCTCGAGCCGCGCGAGCCCGTCGTCGCTGTGGGGAATCGCGATCGCGTGCACACGATCACCCGCGGCCGCTTCGACGAAGAGCGCATCTTGTCGCGCGACGATCCGCAGCTCGATCTGCGCATCGCCGGCCTCGCCGATCGCCCAGCCTTCTTCGACGAGCCGCGCGGCGAGCCACTCTTGCAGCGTGGGATCGGGCGCGAGCTCCGCGGCTGCGGACGGGTCGATCGCGACGTGCACGGTGGGCTCGCCGGCGAGCGCATACAGCAGGCCCAGCGCCCTCACCTGGCCGTGCTCCTGCGCCGCGCTGCCATGCACCCCCGAACCACGCGCCAGCCGGACGAAAGTTGCCCTCGCCCGCCCGCGATCATCCTACGATCGATGGGGTCCGACCTTGCAGGGCTCGGACGGGAAACCTTCGTCGCGCTCGCGCATGGTAGGGGCATGAGAACGAGCTGGTGTCATGCGGCGGTGCTGCTGCTCTGCGTGGGATGTGGGCCCGTGGTCGACGTGATCGATCACGAGGGTCCCGCGGTCGCCGATGGTGAAGGTGGTGGCGGCGAGGACGAAGGCGACGACGACGAGCTGCGCGCCGGCAACTTTCCCGAGCCCGCAGTCCCGGTGTGCGGCGACCTGCCCGAGGGCATCGAGTCCGTCGCGAATCTCGCGAGCGCGTGGGTGGTGAGCGGCGACCGAGCGGGCACGTACGAGCCCGCGAATCTCCCTCCGACGACACCGCGCTTGCGCATCGGCTCGCTCGGCTTCGAGGCCGACGAGGACGCGGCGGACTGGACCGACGAGAGCTGCGGGCCGCCGGGCTGGGCCATCGCGTTCGACCTGCCCGCCACTCGTGCCGGGGCTGCTGCAGCTCGAGGAGCTCCACGGCAGCTACTTCGAGATCGTCTCCAGCGAAGGCAGTGGGTGCGGCGCAGGTGGCACAACCATCCTCGACGACGCGGCCTCGCCGATCACGGGCCAGCTGCGGATCATCTCCGTGACCGCCGACTGCGTGATGGGCGAGTTCATCGACGCGCACAACACGTTCTTCGCCGGCTACGCGCCCGGCGACGGCGGATTCGTCGCGCAGCGCGAGACGCTGCCCTGCGTTCCGATCGACGGCCTCGATTGCGAGTGATCGAATCGCCGGTGGCGGCGTCTACCTGGTCGTGGCCCGAGTTATCCTCGGGGCGATGCGGAGCGCCGCCATCGCGATCGCCGTCGTGCTGCTCGGCTGTAGCGGCAAGGATCCGCCATCGGAGGGTGGAGACGGTGATGCTGCAAGGCTCGCGTACGAGCTGCTCGCGCGCAAAGCGTCGGTCGGACCGCTCGAGTACGTAGAGGTCGACGCGCTCGCAGCTTCGCAGCGCGGTCGTCGCGTGAAGGTGCACGGCTTCGTCGAGGACGCACCGATCGAGCGCACGCCGGACGGCGCGCGGCATCGCTTCACGATGGCGCAGCGCGGCGCGAAGCTGGTGGTCGAGCACCAAGGCATGCTGCCCGATCGCTTCCAGCCGAAGCTCGAACTGATCGTCACCGGCACGCTCTCCGACGACGGCACGCACATCGCCAGCGACGAGCTGGTCGCGAAGTGCCCCGAAACCTACGAGGACGGCAGCAAGCCGCGCTGACGATGGTGCAGACCGAGCCCGACGTCGGCAACGACACGCGACCGCTCGGGCAGAGCGACGTCGTCACGGGTGGGCGCACGGTGGTGGGCGCGGGGCTCGAGCGCGGGCGCACCGTCGGTCGCTACGTCGTCGTCGATCGCCTCGGCGCGGGCGGCATGGGCGTGGTGTATCGCGCCTTCGATCCCGATCTCGATCGCAGCATCGCGCTCAAGCTCGTGGCGATCGCGGTCAGCGATCGCGCCGACGACGAACGCACGCGGTTGCTGCGCGAGGCGCAGGCGATGGCTCGGCTCGCGCATCCCAACGTGATCCCGGTGTTCGACGTCGGCGTCGCGGACGGGCTCGTGTTCGTCGCGATGGAGCTCGTCGACGGCATCACGCTCGCGCGCTGGTGCGAGCGCGAGCGCGGCGTCGCGGAGATCCTCGCCGTGTTCGCGCAAGCCGGTGCGGGGCTGGCCGCGGCCCACCGCGCGGGCCTCGTGCACCGCGACTTCAAGCCCGACAATGTGATGCTGGGCAACGACGGGCGCGTGCGCGTGCTCGACTTCGGGCTCGCGCGCAGTGCCGGCGGGCGCACCCGCGAAGAGCACGAGGCCACCGCGGAGATCCGCAGCAACAGCGGGCGCAGCTCGTCGCTCGGGCACTCGCTGGATCAGGCGCTCACCGTCGACGGTGCGGTGATGGGCACGCCGCGCTACATGTCGCCCGAGCAGCACCTCGGCGTGGTCGCGGGCGCAGCCTCGGATCAGTTCTCGTTCTGCGTCGCGCTGTGGGAGGCGCTCTACGGCGAGCGTCCGTTCGCGGGCGACACGTTCGCGGCGCTGTCGCTCAACGTGCTGCAAGGCAAGCTGCGCGAGCCGCCGTCGCAGTCGCGCGTGCCCGCCCACGTGCATGCGGCGATGGTGCGCGGGCTCGCGAGCGACGACACCGCGCGGCATCCATCGATGGACGCGCTGCTGGTCGCGCTCGCGAAGGATCCCTCCGCAGCGCGACGCCGGGTGATCGCGCTCGTCGGCGGCGGCGCGCTCGTGCTCGGCACCGGTGCGTGGATCGGATCGGCGATGGAGCGCGACGACGAGGTCGCAGTCGCGAGCCCGTGCACGGGTGCGGCGGAGCTCATCGCCGACACCTGGAACGACGAGCGGCGCGCGCAGCTCGAGGCCGCGTTCGCGGACACGCGCCAGGCCTACGCACCCGCGGTGTGGACGAACGCCGCGCCGATGATCGATGCGTGGGTGGAGGACTGGGTGGCCGCGCGCACCGACGCGTGTGCGGCCACGCGCATCGCCGGCGACCAGAGCGAAGCGCTGATGGATCTGCGCATCGCGTGCCTCGATCGCAGCCAGCGCGAGCTCGATGCGCTGCTGCACGCGCTGCACGACCCCAACGAGATCGCGGTCGAGCGCGCGATCGATGCCGTCCGTCGCCTGCCCGAGCTCGAGCGCTGCGCCGACGCGGCGTGGCTCGCCGATCCCACGCCGTTGCCCGACGATCCCGACGCACGCCAGGCGATCGCCGACGCGATGGTGCGGCTCGACGAGGTCGGCGCGATGGTGGCGCTCGGTCGCTACGCGCACGCGCGCCTCTTGCTCGGCCCGGTGCTGTTGCTGGCCGAGCAGCTCGATCATCCGCCGCTGTCCGCGGCTGCGGCCGCCTACGACGGCGAGATCTTCGGCGACACCGGCGGTGCGATGCCGGCTCGGCGCGCGTGGGAGCGCGGCTTCGCGGAAGCCACCACCGCGAACGATGCGAGCCTGCAGACCGAGCTCACGATCCACCTCGCGCACCAAGTCGGCTTCGTGCAGGCCGATCGCGAAGGCGGCGAGTCGTGGCTGCGCATCGGTCGTGCGATCGTGCGTCGCCAAGGCGGCGATGCGTGGCGCACCGCGCAGCTCGACGCGACCGAGGGCGCCATCTTGGTCGGCGCAGGTCAGTACGAGCAAGGCATCGCCGCGCATCAACGCGCGCTCGCCCGCATGGTCGAGCGCGATCCCGACGGGTTGTCGGTCGCGCGGCTGCTCGACGACATCGGGGCCGCGCAGGTGCAGCTCGGTCGCGTCGACGAAGCGGTCGCGAACCATCTGCGCGCGATCGAGATCCGCATCCGCGTGTACGGCCCCGATCATCCGGTGGTCGCCACGTCGGAGCGCGAGCTCGGGGTGTCGCTGAGCCTCGCGGGCCGCATCGACGAGGCGAAGCCGCCGCTCGAGCGCGCGCTCGCGATCCAACGTGCGGCGCGCGGCGAGGTGAACGTGCCGGTCGCGACGATCCTCGACGACCTCGGTCGCATCGCGCGGAGCAAGGGCGAGCTCGACGTCGCGCTGCAGCGCCACCGCGAGGCACTGGCGATCTGGGAGAAGGTGCTCGGCGATCCCCACCCCGATCTCGCGGTGTCGCTGCTCAACGTCGGCTACACGCTGGTCGCCGCGGGCAAAGGTGCGGAAGCCGTCGACGTCGATCGGCGCGCGCTCGCGATGTTCGAGAAGAGCGTGGGCGCGAAGCATCCCTACATCGTCTACGCCGGCAACGCGCTCGGAGCCGCGCTGCTCTCCGCGGGGCGACCGGACGAAGCGATCGCGCCGCTGGAACACGCGCTCGCGCTGCAGGGCAAGATCGAGGTCGACCCCACGCTGTTCGCGGA
>DASZPU010001184.1:0-1895 GCA_035550195.1 Nannocystaceae bacterium | reverse complement strand
AAAGACTCGACGATGGAGTTACTGGCGGACCGCGGAAACGGCAACACCGCATACATCGACACCATCCAGGAAGCGCGGAAGGTGCTCGTCGAGCAGACGACGGGGACGCTCGTCACGATCGCGAAGGACGTGAAGATCCAGGTGGAGCTCGACGCGGACGAGGTCGCGTCGTGGCGACTGGTGGGCTACGAGAACCGCAAGCTCGCGCACCGAGACTTCGAAGACGATCGCAAGGACGCTGGCGAAATCGGAGCCGGTCACGACGTCACCGCGCTGTACGAGATCGTGCCGAAGCACGCGGCCGGCGAGCGCAGCGGCAAGCTCATGCGCGTCGCGCTGCGCTACAAAGCGCCCGACGGCGACACCAGCACGCCGCTCTTCCACGACGTGAGCGCCGACGCGCGCTCGCTCGCAGCGTCATCGGACGACCTGCGCTTCGCCGCCGCGGTCGCGCAGCTCGGCATGCTGTTGCGCGACTCGAAGCACCGCGGCAACGCGAGCTGGGCGAGCACGCTCGCACTCGCTACCGCCGCGCGCGGCGACGATCCGACGTGCGCCCGCGCAGAGATGGTCGGCCTCATCGCCCGCGCCGCGGAGCTCTCGGGCGTGAAGAATGCCGGCCGACCCAAGCTGGCCTGCAAGGCTTAGGAGCCCGTCCAGCCGACTGCGATGTCGGTGAGGCCCGAGCCGCCGGGCGCGAAGACGTTCTGCCAGCTCTGCAGATCGCTCGACGCGTCGATCGTCGCGGGCCAGCCGAGCGTGAGGTACTGACCTTCGATCCACCCGGCCGGCGTGCGCACGTCGCCAGCGAGCTCGCTCCACTCTTCGCCGTCGCTCGACGTCCAGAAGCTGCTCTCGCCGGCGATCACGAACTGGCCGTCGGCGAAGAGCACCGCACCACCACCGCCGGCGTCGATCGTCGCGACGTTCCACTGCGTGCCGTCGCTCGAGCTGCGCACCGCACCATCCTCGTCGCGGATGACGAACATGCCCGCACCGAATGCGATGCCGAGCCCTTGGTACGGCGCACCGACGAGCTGCTCCGCATCCCAGCTCGCGCCGTCGACGGTGATCGCGATCAGCCCGTCGTTGGTGTCGCCGTAGGTGTGGCCGACGGCGACGAAGATGCCGTTGCCCGCGGCGATCGCACGGTAGTGTCCCGCGAAGTACTCCGTCTGATCCTGCCACGTGACGCCGCCGTCGAGCGAGCGCACGCGCAGACCGTTGCCGCCGCCCGCGACGAATGTGCCGCCCTGCCACGCGACGTCGGACACGAAGCTGTTCAAGGTGTGCGTCTCGTCCTGCCACGTGATGCCGTCGAACGAGCGCATCGAGAAGCCTGCGCCCGCACCACCGACCGCGAGGAAGATGCCGTCGCCCCAACCGATGCCGCGCAAGAGCTCGTCGTCGTCGCCACCGTCGGGATTCACCTCGACGAAGTCGGTCCACGTGAGCCCGTCGTCGGAGCGCACGCGCCGCGTGCCGTAGCCGACCGCGACGGCGATCGTGTCGGCCGGCTCGCCGGTGCTCGACGATTCGTCGTCGCCCGCGCTCGTGCTCGACTCGTCGCCGACCGTCGTCGTGGTGGTCGGATTGCTCGACGTGCTCGCGGTGGTCGACGTCATCGTCGTCGAGCTCTCACCGACCGTGCTCGCGTCGGTGACCGTGGTCGCGCTGCTCGTCGGTCCGCCGGTGCCGTCGCTCGTGTCGGTGGAGTCCGAGTCTCCGCCACCTTCGCAAGCGAGCACACAAGAGATCACGAGGAAGGATCGGCGCATCGATCCCACGATCGCCCAGTCGGCCGAGACGGGTGAACGAAAGTCAGACGGTGCAGGCGTACGGTCGTGGCGTCGTCCGCGACGGAATTCTCGCCCGTGATGGGCTCGACATCCCAC
>DASZPU010001183.1:0-17265 GCA_035550195.1 Nannocystaceae bacterium | reverse complement strand
GTCGAGCAGCGACTCGTCGAGCAGCGAATCGTCGAGCAGCGAGTCCTCGAGCAGCGAGTCCTCGAGCAGCGAGTCGAGCACGACCAGCACCGAGGACAGCGACGGCGACGGCACCACCGACGACCTCGACAACTGCGTGCTCGTCTACAACGCCGCGCAGACCGACGTCGATCTCGACGGTACCGGTGATCTCTGCGACGACGAGATCGTCGACGACGGCGTCACGTTGTTCGTCCCCGCCGGCGCGGTCTACGAGCTCGACGACTTCCTGTGCTACGACGAAGTGCGCATCGAGGGCACGATCGCCGTCGTTCCGGTCGCCGAAGGCGGGCTCGGTGCGATCTTGCTGCAAGCTGCACGCATCACGATCACCGACGGCGCGCTCGTCGATGGCGACGGCGCGGGGTATCTCGGTGGATCGCCGGGCAGCGACGCCGGTGGCGAAGGTGGCAACGGCATCGGCGCGGGCTGTGGCGGTGGTCCGGGCGATTGCGTCGGACAAGCCGGCTCGGGCGCAGGCTATGGCGGACAAGGCGGCATGCCCGGCGATCCACTCGCGGCGGGCAACGCATGCGAAGCGTGCAGTGACGCTGAAACCACCAGCTGCAGCGGCAGCGCCGGACCGATCACCGGCAGCGACGATCAAGCCGACATCGATCTCGGATCCGGTGGCGGCGCGGCCGGGAACTCGTGCGGTTGCATGGACGCGGGCGGTCGCGGTGGACACGGTGGTGGCGGCGTCGGGCTCATCGCGACGGAGCTCGTGCACGTCGATGGCACGATCACCGTGAACGGCGAGACGCCACCGGTCGATGCGAGCGCGTGCGGCTTCCGTCCCGGTGGTGGTGGTGGCTCGGGTGGCGGCATCGCGATCGCAGCGCCGCAGATCGACGGCAACGCGATGCTCTCGGTGCGCGGCGGCGACGGTGGCAGCTCACCGGGCGACGATCTCTCCGCGTCGGGTTGGGGCGGCGGCGGAGGTGGAGGCGGACGCGTGAAGATCTTCAGCCCCGCATCGAGCTTCGCGGGCACGATCGCGCTCGCGGGCGGACAAGGTGGCGCGGCACCGATCGAAGCGAACAGCTTCGCGGGCCTGCCCGGCGCGGACGGCATCGCGCACACCGACGTGTCGGTGCCACAGGAGTACGGCCAGCTGCCGTGCTCCAACTGATCCGCAGGATCGTGCAAACCGCGTTTTTCGCGATTCGACTGGCGCGCCGGATCGGCGACCGAACATTGTGGCTACCACCATGCGCGATCGAATGATTCCACCGCTGCCGGCACAACGCCTGCGCGAGGATCGCATCCGGCGCGATCTCATCCTCGTGCGCGACGCGATGCTCGGACCTGGCGAGCTCGATCTGCTCGACGAAGTCGGCTGGGCGACGCAGCTGCTGCAACAACGAGATGTTAGAGTCGCGGCGTGGGACTCTTCAGCAGCGCGAAGAACTGCGACTGGTGTGGCAGCGAGTACGAAGGCGATGCGATCGAGGCCGACGGCCTCGCGCTCTGCTCGCAGGCCTGCCTGGACCTGAAGAACGCCCCACCGCGCAGCGCTCCCACGGCCGAGCCCGCGGCACCGCGCGTGCTTACGCATGCGATCGCGACCTCCGAGCTGTCGATCGCGATCGCGGAGCTCGAGCTCTACGAGCGGCTCGGTGAAGAAGCCGACACGCGCGAAGACGACGACGAGGGCGACTTCATGCGCGGGCAAGAAGCGTACATCGGGCTGTGGCGCAACCTGGCGACCGTGCGCGAGTACCTCGACAGCCGCGTCGAGGATCTGCGCGAGTTCGACGAAGAGCACCGCCACTGGCTCACCACCGCGGACTCGTTTCGCACGATCACGACGCGCAACTATCGTGGCCATCGCGAAGAGATCGGCGTGGCGTTCTTCCAGCCCGAGAACGCCAACCGAGCCCGCCGCGCGATCGCTGCGCTGCAACGCGCGCTGCTCGACGCGAGCGACTAGGCCGGCTCGCTGTAGCAGTACCAGGGCGTCTCCCAGCACTGTCCACCGAGGCAGTTGCCGCACGAGCAATCGTCGTCGTGCTCGCATGCGCTGCGCTGACACGAGCCGTCGACGCACTCGTGCAGGAGCGGACATGCGAGCGCGCCGGCTTCGTCGCAGGGGATCACCACGCAGCCGTGGCGGTCGCCTCCGGCGTTCGGATCGCAGCGCGACCCGTCCGCACACGTGAAGCCGTCGTCGCAGCCGATCGGCGCGCACAATCCGTCGTCGCCACAGCGCTCGTCGGCAGCGCACGACTCGGGCGCGCAACGGGGCACGCACACGGACACGGTGCCACAGCACGGATCCTCGCCCGTGCGACACACCTCTTCGGTCGCGCAGTCGTCGTCGCTCTGACACTGCGTGCCTTCGGTCCACGGCTCGACGCAACCGCCGGCACCACCGCACGACCCCGCCGCGCCCGGTGGTCCGCACTGCAGCTCCGGCGAGTCGCAATCGCTCGCGATCCGACACACGGGCTGCATGTTCTCGGGTACGCCCGGGCAATAGTCGAGCACGTCGTCGCCACCTTCACCGCCGCCACTGCCACCGCTCTCCTGCGTGCCGGTGCCGCCATCGTCGTCGCCAGTGCACGCGAGCACGAACGTCATCATCACGATCCAACCACGCATCGACCACCTCCAACCCAACGCTGCGAGCGTACCCCGCTAGCGCGCGATGTGGAAGAGGTAGTCCGCGTAGCGCTCGACGTCGCGGCCGGCGTCTTCCCAGCCATAGCCGTAGGTGCCCATGTGCCACAGGCGAATCGTCGTGTCCGCGACGATGGCGAAGCCGGCCCGACGCGCGCGCTCGCTGAATGCGTAGTCCTCCGCGAGGTACGTGTGGCCGCCGCTCTCGGCGACGACCATCGGGAGGAAGTACGGCACGAGTCGCTCGCCGAAGATCTCGTTGCACGTCGGCAGCGCCTGCGTGCGCGCGATCGTCTCGTACACCGTGCGGCGCGTGTGCACGAACCCCATGCCGGTGCGCTTGATCGCCACCGGACCGCCGGGCTCTCCGAAGCGCACCGCGCTCGCGGCTTCGCCGAGATCGCACGCGAGCCCGCGCACGCCCTTGCGGGGATAGATGCCGCAGGTGAGCGGCAACCGATGCGAACGCAGCCGCTCGACATCCCGGGCTGCGAACGCGATGTCGGCGTCGATCCACATCAGCTCCGCGAAACCTTCGTCGAGCGCCGCAGTCGCGATCGCGCTGCGAGCTTGATCGATCGCCGAGTACCCGTACACGCGACGCACCGGATAGCCGCGGGCCTCCAGCTCGCGCAGCCCCTCCTCGCATGCGGGCTCGATGCGCCCGTACACCGGCACGAGGATCACGCAGTCGCCGGGCGACATCACGTGGGAGGGATCAGACGAAGCCGCCGCTGCGCGCGAGCGGGCTGTAGTCGGGGTGGTAGCGCACGAGGAGGTCCGCGATCTCGGACGGGTCGCTCCAGCGACCGGCGAGCTCGTGCGTGATGAAGCCACCGTGGCCGTCGGGCTCGACGTGCACACGGCGATCGCCGATCGTGATGATCGGGTGATCGCCTTCCCAGCTGATCGACCACTCGGTACCGAGGAACTCGCCTCGCGTGGCGCGCTCGACGGGTGGGCGGGAGTCGCGGTTGATCATCTTCGCCTCCTCAAGCGTAGCGCACTTCGATGCCGGTGTTGCCGAGGTGATCGAACAGGTTGGTCATCGTCCACACGTCGCTCGCCTTCACCGTGAACGGCGTGCCCGACGACACGTCGAACGTCGCCACGTCGTCGCTCCATCCGAACGCGTCGGGTCGACCGCCGGCGCGCGCCGTCCTCGCCGTCGGCAGATAGCTCGACGTCGGATTCGCGGCCTGCCAATCCGCGAAGAGCTTGTCGACCATCGCGTGGTTCAAGAAAAAGCACGGATCGTTCGGTGACGTGCCCGGCAACATCGCGCCGCCGACCCATACGTGCACGCGATTGTGCAGACGATTGCCGCCCCACCAACCCTCGAGCGTGTTGCGGAAGCCCGCGGTGCCGGGATCGTCGTCCCACGGCGAGAGATCGTAGGGCGTCACGCTCATCAACGAACGCACGTCGCTCTGCACCGGCAGCGACACGCCGCCCGACGAGCGACCGAAGGTGCGCTGCAATGGTTGCGACGTGTCGTTGCCCGAGCTGTCGACCATCGTCCACGCGCTGAACGGGCCCGTGGTCACGCGATCGAACGCGCTGGGATCACCATCGCCGCCGAGCAGCGACACCATCGCCGCATTCCACATCGGCGTGCCAGCGACCACGCCCGGATCGTTCGCCCAATCCCAATACGGCAGCGTGACGCTGGGATCGGACGCGCGCAGCTCGCTCTCGTAGTTGAGGATGAACGAGCGGTGCCACGTGGGGAACGCGGCCTGGCGATGTGCGGTGGGCATGCTGTTCGCGTGGTCGCGCACGAACGCATGGTGGGCTCGACGGCGCTTCACGTCGTTCATCGCGGCCGCGAGCGCAGCGATCTCGGTGGCCGACAACGCGGTGATGTTGCGACGGACTCGCACGTTGCTCGCCACCGCGACGGCCGGCCCTCCGCCGCCGGAGAAGCGCGCGTCGAGGGCCGCGAGCGTGTCGTGTCCGACGACGCCGTCCGCACCGAGCCCTTCGTTCTGCTGGAACTGCCGCACGGCGCGACCCGTCTGCGGACCGAACTGACCATCGACCGACACCGCGATGCCGAGATCGAGCAGCGCCTGCTGGACCTTGCGCACCGCCTCGCCGCTGCTGCCGACGTGCAACGAAGTCTGGTGGTTGTCGATCGCGGTGAGCACGGGATCGCCTTGGAAGCGCGACGACTGCAGCTGCAGCGGCGCGACCACGACGCGTCCGTAGCCCAACGACTGCACGTCGGAGTGACCGACCGGACCACAGCGTCCGGCGAAGTCGGCATCGAGCGGCACGTTGTTCACGTCGCCGACGAACTGCGCGATGCACTCGGCGGCTCCCGGGCCGCGCCCGGAATCCTCGGTGTCGTAGTAGATGTGCGAGACCTCGTGCACCAGCGTGAGCGCTTGGAAGTCGCGGTGCAGCTCGGGCGTGTGGCCGGCGCGTGGATGCCAGAAGCGTCGGCAGAGGTTCACGCGGTACTCGCCCGGAATCACCCACGCCCAGGTGTCGGCATCGCAGTTCGTCGCGGCGATGCAGGTGTAGTGGAGGTCGCGCCCGGCGATCTGATCGCGGATGTTGGTCATCCACCGGATGATCTGCTCGGCGGTGCGTGGGCCCCGACCGGTCCACGCCGCGGCATCCTCGACGCGCATCAGCATGCGGTTCTGCAGCGACCACGCGACCGCATCCGAGAGCACCGGGAACGCGGCCGGCTCGCCCGCGGCGATGCGATCGCGCGCGTGCGTCAGCTCGCCGATCGCGGCATCCATCAGCTCGACCGCACGATGGGCGATCGCATCGAGGGTGCCCGCGGGATCGTTCGTACCGATCGCGGTGAAGATCGGCAGGCTGCGATCGCGATCCTGGCAGCTCACCTTGTTCGGATCGACGAACGGTGCGGCGGCGACCTGCGCGTAGCGCTGCACGCCGCGCGCGATCGCATCGCCGATCGCCGGGAGATCGGAGCGCGCACCCCAGCGCCGGCGATCGACGTCGAGCTCGATCTGGATCCCCGCAGCGTGTGGACCGAGTCGGTGGGGATGGAGCACGGCGACCGGCACGTGGCGCTCGACCGCGACGCGTCCGCCGTAGACGCGTACGAGCTCGCTGCGCACCGCGAACGCGAGCGCAGCCGCGCGCGCGGGCGCGGCGGGATGCACCATCACCGTCGCGCCGCGTCCGGTGGCGCCGAAGCGGGGCTCGAGCAGGTGCAGCGACACGAACGCTCGCGCACCGCGACCGCGCGCGATCGCAGCACGCTCGGCCAGTGAGGGATTCGTATCGGTCGTGCGCGTGAGCACGGTCGAACCGCCCATGCGCGCGGCGACGAGTCGACCGAGCTGCAGCGTGACGTCCTTCTCGAGCACGCCATCGCCACTGCGATGACCGAAGGGCGTGGAACGACCGGAAGGCTGCCGTCCACCATGGCCGGGGTCGATGACGATCACGCGCGCACACCGTGCAAGCCGCGATCCGCGGCAAGCTCCGACGATCGCATCGGCGCGCCGTGGCCGAGCGTGCAGGCCGGCATGATCGCTCGTGCATGCATGTGCATCCGCGGCGGGGCAGCGCTGCGCTCCGCGCTGGTACGGCAACTGCAGTCCGCGCGAGCGCGGAGACACACTCATGGCGACGATCGTCATCGACCCCGGCCACGGCGGCAGCGAAGACCTGCTCGGCTCGAGCGCAAACCATGCTGTCGGACCGGGTGGAACGCTCGAGAAGACCCTGACGCTCGACGTGGCGCAGCGTGCAGCGTCGGCGTTGGTGGCCGCGGGCCACGAGGTGTGGCTGACCCGCGATCAGGACATCAACGTGTCGGCGGCCGATCGTGCGCGTGCCGGTCGTGAACACCACGCGCAGATCTTCTTGTCGATCCACTTCAACGCCGCGAACGATCCGTCGCTGCAAGGCACCGAGGTGCTCGTGCGTCCGCCCCAGGGCGGGCGCCTCGACGACGGCTCGCAGCGGCTCGCGGATGCACTGCGTGCCGAGCTCCCCGCGGTGCTCGGCATCCCCGATCGCGGGCTTCGTCCCGGTCGTTGGACGGTGCTGAACGAGTCGCTGCACGATTCCGGCACCGCGCGTTGTCTCGTCGAGGTCGCGTTCCTCACCGACCCCGCGCTCGAGGCCCAGCTCGGCGCCGTCGATGTGCGCCAAGGCATCGGCGACGCGCTCGCGCGATCGGTCACCCGTGCGTTGGCGGCCTCGAGCATCGCAGTGCCGGCGCAACCGGTGGCGCAGCGACTCGGTCGCGCGGTCGGTGGGAGCTGGCCGCGTGGCGTCGGCGACACGGAATCCTACGGTCGTCCGCAGACGCGGCCGAGCGTCGTGCGACGTCCGGGCGTGCGTCCGTTCGATGCGCCCGACTGGTGTCAGCTCCGCTTCAACATGATCAAGAGCGCCGACGAAGAACAGGGCTTCTGGCTGCGCCCCGACGGTACGCTGCGCGGCGAGAGCGATGCCACCATGCTCGCGCTCCTCGAGAAGTACTGGCGCGATGGTGCGGGCATCGGAAACGCAGCCGACATGGCGCGGTTGTCCGCGGCCGACGACGACTCCGCACCGTGGAGCGCCGCGTTCATCAGCTGGGTCGTGCGCTACGCCGGCGTGCCGGACAGCGCCGGCTTCGTCTGGGGCTCGGCGCACATCCGCTACATCGTCGGCGCGCTGCGCAATCGCGAGAACGCCGACCGCACGCGCCCGTTCTGGCTGTACGACATCTCCGAGCCCGAGGCCGCGATCATCGAAGGCGACATCATCTGCAAGAACCGCCAGGTGCGGCGCGTGTGGACGACGCACACCTACGAGAGTCTCAAGCGCGACTGGTGGACCTCGCATCGCGACGACACTCCGACGGGCTCGTCGCACTCCGACATCGCGATCGCGTTCCACGATCGCGATGGTCGTCGCTTCGTCGAGTGCATCGGTGGCAACGTCGGCGACACCGTGGGCAGCACGGAGTACGAGGTCGACGCCAACAACCGCTTGGTCGACCCCGCCGGCGAGCACGTGTTCGCGGTGATCCGTCTGCTCGAGTGCCCGACCGGCTCGGCGACCTAGCTCGGGTCGAAGTAGTACGAGAGCACCGAGCCGCTCTGCGAGTTGACGAGGCTGGTGTAGCGCGCGCGCACACCAGCCTGCAGATCGGCGCGCACGCGGTTCGTCACCTCCTCGCCGACCTGCGTGAGGAAGGCGCGCTCGGTCACGGTGCCCGCCACCATCGCGCGCCCGAGCGCATCGTCGCCGCCGAAGTGATCGATCGCGCGACGCAACACGGTGCGGAAGCCACCCGCGCCGGCCTGATGGCGCGCGTGCACGAGCACGTGCGCTGCGACTTCGCTGATCGCTCCCATGCCGCCGTCGATCCACGGGTACCAGGGGTTGCCTTCGCGACCGATCGCGTCGAGATCCGCGTGCACGTCGTCGGCGAGCTGACGCACCTGCGCCTCTTGCAGGTCGACGTCTTGCCCGAGGCTGCGCAACGCCGCGCGCTCGCTCGCGCTCGCGGTCGCGGCCGTGCCCTGCGATCGGAAGCGATCGCGCAGCGCTTCGAAGTTTGCCTGCCCACCGAAGAGCGCGAACATCCGCGCGGTCGCACCGAGCTCGCCGGCGACGGTGACGTAGACGTCGAGCACATCGGCGATGCGTGGCCCCGTCCAGCTCCCGATGCCGAAGTTCACGCGATTGCTGTCGTCGTGCACGAGATCGAAGCGGCCGCCGGCCTCCGCTTGCCCGACGGTGCGCGCGATGTTGCGGCGCACCTCGTTGGACTGCTCGGCTTGCGTCGAGTTCTGATCGACGAGTGCGAACGCACCGCGCACGCCGAACGATCGCTGAGGCCGCAGGTCGAGCGGACGCGTCGAGTAGTGGCGGAACAAGCCCACCGGCGTGCCGTAGGCGCGCCCGAACGCCTGGCCGCTCGCGGCAGGAAACAGCTCCGCGGCCACGTCGCCGAGCAGCGCCGGACCGTAGTGATTCGGGATGCCGTCGTGATCGTTGCCGCCGTCCTCGACGCGATAGCGCGTCGCCAGCGACGACGCGGTGCCGCCGATGAGATCGGCACCGGCGAGCTGGCCCGCGAGCCAACGCGCGTTGTCGCGGGTGCTCGGACCGTAGAGCACGCGCATGCCCCCGCTCGGCGCCGAAGCGGCGAGATCGGCCGCGATGCGCTCGCGCGCCCAGCCTTCGATGCCGGCTTGCATCGCCGACGCACCGAAGTAGATCGCATCGAAGACGTGCAGCTCGTGGGGGTTGCAGATGCGTCGCGTCGCACGGTTGCGCACGATGCCGTTCACCGCTGCGCCACCACCGGAGTGTGCGGTGAGGATCAACCGATCGACCATCGGTGCCGACGATGTGCCGAGCACTTCGCGAGCGAGCCATGCGAGCGCTTGTCCGACCAAGCGCTCGAGCCCGCCGCCGCTGTCGGCCTGCAGACCCGGGAACGTGTAGCGCGCCGGATTGGGCATGCTCGCCGGCCGGCCGGTCTCGGCCGCGCGGCGCTGCGCCTCGGCGCGCTCGTGCTCGAGCTCCGACGCGGTGATCTTGCGCCCGCGCGGCACGATCGCGAGCGTCGGTCGCGTGCGCGACGACAGATCGAGCCCCGAGATCGCCACCTTGCGTCGCAGCATCTCGGCGCTCGCGTTCGAGCTGGTGTAGCCGTGGAAGTGCACCACCACGTCGATCGCATCGATCGCCGAGTCGAGCGCGTTCCAGCGCAAGCACACGTTGTCACCCCCACCGCCGTGCGTCGCGAGCGGATCGTCGGTGAAGCTCGACGACTGCAGATAGCGCTCGCCCGCGGCGATCGCCGAGAACGCGCGCGCGGGTTGCCGTGCGCGACGATGGCCGATGCGTGGTGACTGGTAGGGCTGGTTGATCATCGCGTCCTCGTGCGTGGCTCGCCGCGACATCGTCGTGGTCGAGGCATGGTGCTCGGAGAAGAATCGCCGCGACGAGCCGTGGCCGCGACCGCCGGCGTGCAGCACTTGGGCATGCACGCCGACGACGTCGGTCGCCGCGCGGAAGTTGCGGAGCAGCTGATCGATGCTGAGCACGTAGCGTTCGCCGCGACCGACCGGCCACGGATCGTTCACGCGTGCGAAGCTCTGCTGCGGGCTGCCGTCGCCGTAGATCCCGGTGACGACGATCGAGTGCAGCCCCGGGCTGGCCTCGCCCATCCACAGCGGACCTTGCTGCTCGAGTCGGTCGCGCAGCTGCTCGACGTCCCAGTCGATCGGCGGCTCGACGACGAGCCCCCACGCGCGCGCGAGGTGCTCGAGATCTTCGGGCACGAGCCCGTCTTGATAGGCGCTCCAACGCCCGACACCCGCCGCGACCTCGTGGGGCTCGACCGGAACGCGATCGCGCCAGCCCACCACCATCGCCGCGGCCGCGGCCCAGCAGCTCATGCCGGTGAGCTGCGGAACGAGCGGCACCTCGTTCCACACGTCGAAGCGACGCCGCGTCCACGAACGCGTCGTCGTCTCCCAGCGCGGCTGGTCGGAGGTGCTCATCGATCTCCGGCCGGGATGCGCACGCGATCGATCGCGACGAGCTGCTCCTCGCCCTCTTCGCTGCCCTCGCCGATTTCGATGATGCGCGCGACGAGCACGAGCCCGACGTAGGCGAGATCCACGACGACCGCGCGACCGGTGCCGAGATCGGCGACGTGCTCGTGTTGCTCGTCGTCGCGCTCGACCGACCAGCGCACCTCGTCGTCGTCCGCAGCGTCGGCCCAGTAGCGCAGCGGCGCGAACCGACGGATGAGCAGCTCCTTGCTCTGGATCGGCTCGAAGTACTGCTCGCGCGCGTCGGAGTTCCAGCCATCGCTGGCCACCACGCGCACGCGATCGACCCAGCCGCCTTGCCAGTCGTCGCTGCTGCCCAGTCGATCGGCTGGAACGATCACCTCGCCGCTCGCGCCTTCGGTGACGAGCACACGCGTGTACGCGTGCATGCCGGACTCGTCGAAGATCGCACCCGTCTGCGCGAGCTCGATCTCGATGCGCGGCCGGATGCCGTTGGGGTGACGGGTCTTCCATGCGACTCGCAGCGAGCGCGCGCCGGTCACCCGATCGGCGGGCAACACGGTCGCGGTCGGTTCGCCGAGGAACTCCGGCGCACCGGTCGGACGTGCGATGCTCGGCAGCCCACGCAAGCTCCCGCGCCGCGCGAGGTTGACGCTCGCGCGTGCCGTGATGCCACCGCTGCGCACGCTCTCGCCGTCGCCACGCAGATCCACGTCGACGAAGCTGGGTTGCGCGCGCAGCTCGACCGCGAGCAGCTCGGGCTGCAGGCGCAGGTTGAGCGCGGCGACCTCGTCGCCCACCGGTACGAGCGCGACGAACAGCCCCGAGCGTGCGGGATTGGTGGTGCGGATGCGCGTGACCAGCAGATCGCGACCGCTGCGATCCGAGGCCGCGCCGTTGAGCTCGGTGAGGTAGGCCGCACCGGGACCGGCTGCGCGTCGTTCGACGCGCGTGGGCTCGACGAGCACGACGTCGTCGCCGTTGCGCCGACCCACGACACGCAAGCGCTCGAGCTCGGGCTGGGTCTCGTCCTCGACGCGCGCCACGATCGCGCGATCGATCAGATCTTCGCTCACCACCACGATCGCGCGCGCGACCTCCGAGGTGACCGATCGTCGGATGCCGCGCCCATGCCGTGGTGCGGGCACGACCGCGACCCAACCCGCATACTCGTAGCCCGCGGTACGCGTCGCCATGCTCTCGAGTCGCTCGATGATCGCCTGCACCGCGCCGCCCTCGGGATCCTCGGGTTGACCGGTGAAGGCGAGATCGTCGTCCGCGATCCAGGGCAGCGGGATGATCTCGTTGTACTGGCTGATCTGATCGATCGCGTCGGCGCTCGCACGCACCATCGTGTCGTCGCTGCGGCGGAAGATCGGTCGCACGACCACGACCGAGAGCACGTCCACCTTGCGATCGATCGCGCCGCCGCCGGTGCTCGGCGGCGTCGGTGCGCCCGGCGTGCCGGGATTCGTCGACGGTGGTGGCGGCGCGGTCGCGGCGACCGTCATCGTCACGCTGCGCTCGTCGTCGATCGCCGTGCTGCCGGCCGCCGAGAGCCGCACCGCCACGACCTGTTTGTCCTTCACCGCGCTCGCCGGGAGCGCGCCCGTCGCGACGCCCGCACCGAGCGTGACGGCGATCGGCTTGTTCGCGACCAGCATCTCGACTCGCGCACCGGTGTTCGCGGGCGAGAACGTGGCGGTGACGAGCGCGTCCTTGCCGAGCACGAGCGCTTCGTCGCCGTTCTGCTCGACGACGACGTCGACCAGCCGCAGCCCCCAGTTCGCGGACGTGGATCGCGGCGGCGTCAGCAGCTCGATCGACTTGCTGGGGATCGCATCGATCGGCACCGGCGAGTCGCGCAGACAGGCCTGGCGCACGTTCTCCTCGTTCCAGTGCACCTTCACCAGCTCCCGCATCTCGCGGGTGCGCTCGACCAGGTCCGGCGTGGTGAGCCCGACCCAGCCCGCGTGCGCTCCGCTCGGCACCTCGACGGTGATCGTGCCCGCGCTCTTGTTGGTCGAGAGCGGCGACACTGCGATCGGCGCGCGTCCGGGCGCGGCGAAGATCACCTTGCCCGACTCCTTGAAGGTCGCGAGCAGCTTCGCGGTGTCGATCTCCACCTCGCCGACGCGATCGCCACCGCCGTTCTTGCGCAGCTTGATCACGATGCGCGGAGGATCGTCGCTCGTGCGCGGCGCGATGTACTCGATCGGCGAGACGATCGCACCTTCCCAGTCGGTGTTGCGCGCCTGCTCGCGCACCGTCGCGAACAGGTGCTCGAGGCAGCGCCAACGCGCACGCTCGCACACGTCGAGGAACATCGGCACGAGCGCCGATGCGCGCGCAGCCGATCCCTGTGCACCGGGCAGGCCGCCGAGCACGGCCGCCACCTGTGCTTCATCGAGGCCGGTTCCGAGCGAACGCGCGATCGCTTCGGCCGGTGAAGCCGACACCGCGATCGCGAAGACGGTGTCGACGAACACGCCGGGGATCCCGAGGCGACGACCGACGCG
Source organism: Nannocystaceae bacterium (assembly GCA_035550195.1). Classification (GTDB taxonomy): domain Bacteria; phylum Myxococcota_A; class Polyangia; order Nannocystales; family Nannocystaceae; genus Xiheibacterium. Next base: position 4,565 of record DASZPU010001183.1, on the reverse strand, counting down.
TCCCGCCGCGAGCCCGACGATCACGAGCGCACCGAGGTCGAGCACACCGGGCTCGCACGGCGGCGCGAGCCCGGCTGCGGCGGGCTGCATGATCGTGGTGTTGGAGCCCGCGGCCGCGACCTCCTGCTCTTCGGTGAGCGAACGTTTCATCTCGATCGCGCGGCCGGCCGCCATCGAGATCATCAGGCGCAGACGTTCCTGCGCCGACACGTCGTCCGCGAGCGTGCCTTCGGCCTCCGCCGCGAACGCTTCGAGCAGCTCGAGTGGCTGCAGCAGCATCGCGCGCGCAGGCGCGAGCGTGGCATCGATCGTGACCGCCCGATCGAGCGCGCGTCGCAGACGACGCATGGATTGTGAACGAAGGACGTGGATCATCTCGATCTGCTCCCCTCTGACAACGACAGTTCCGCGACCGCGGCCGCAGCCCACGGCAGTTGATTCGTTCGTCGGATCGGGCTCCCGACGGCGGGCGTCGAGCCCGTGGTCGACGTCGCCGTAGCCGTGCCCGAGCCGGTGCCCGACGCAGTGCCCGAGCCGGTGCCCGAGCCACGCCCGCTGCCCGAGCCACTCGCAGTCCCGCTGCCGCTCCCGCGCCCAGTGCCGGAACCAGTCGCGCTCCCGCGCCCGGTTCCAGAGCCGCTCGCAGTGCCACTGCCGGTCGCGCGTCCGCTTCCGCTTCCGCTGCCGCTACCGCTCCCACTCGCGCGCGCGCTCCCACTTCCACTCGCGCTGCCGCTACCACCGGGCGGATGCAACAGCGATCCCGCCGCCGCCGGATCACTGAACTTCGTGCGCTCCGTCTGCGTCGCCGGTGCAGTCGCGATGAGCCCACCCGGCACCATCGCGCGCTCCGTCTCCGGCACCATCGAGCGACTGCGGATCTGATCGAGCGTGCGATCGCTGGCGATGCGCTTCGCGTCCAGCGGCACCGTACGAAAGCGGAGATCGACGCTCGAGCGCAGGCCCGCCGACACCGCGATGTCTTCCTTCGTCAGCTGATCGTCGCTCTTCACGTAGCCGACGCTCGCCGCCATCTTCGCGCTCGCGCCCCAGGCCCCCATGCCGAAGCTGCCACTCGCCTCGGTCTCGATCCGCGTGTCGAGCTGGTCCGCCGCGCGCTCCTCCGCGCTGCTGCGCGCATCCACCTGCAGCTGCATCGACGCATGCAACGACCCGTCGTCGACGACGACCTTCTGCAGCCCCATCAGCAGCATCGTCGACAACATCGCCTGGCGATCGCGTCCGAGCTTGCGCCGCACCAGCGGCACGAGCGTGCTGTCGAGATCGCTGTCGTCGACGGACGCGGCCTCGTCGGCGGTGCATCCCAGCGCGCGCTGGATCGCGGCTTCGTCGGGCATCTCGCCGTCGTCCTTCACGACGAGATGCACCTCTTCGCCGTCGCGCTCCATCGTCAGCGCGTCGAAGCGCCCGACCGCCCACTGCGCCGCGCGAGCGGTGGTGATCTGACTAGTCGCGAAGTCCGACGACGACACGTTGATCGCCTCGAGCAGGTCGGCGAACGCTTGCAGCTGTTGGATGCTCGAGCTCTGGATCGACTGGAACACGCCGCTGATCAGCGAGGTGACGAAGCCGGGGAAGTCGATCGCGTCGCGCGTTCGCTTCAGCACGTCGGCCGCGTTGTTCACCGCGGTCTGGCGATGGATGTCACCGGCGGCTTGCGCCTGCGCGAGCACCGGTGCGCTGCGCGGGCGCTTGCTCGCGATCTCGTCGGTGAGCCGCTCGTCCTCGGCGATGAGGTGCGCGGCCGCGAGCGACACGCCGACCATGCGCTGCGCGATGGTGCGCGACAGTGCGGGATCGTTCGCGAGCTCGGGCGTGCCCTTGACGACCGCGCGCACGGCCTCGCGGACGATCGCGAGCGTATCGTGCTGCTTCGCCATCAGCTCCCGCCTGCTGCCGCCCGCCAGCTCTCCGCCGCATGCACGATGCGATGGTTGCGATCGACTGCCGACGCCGCGCCGTCGAGATCCGCGGCCGCGTCGGCGATCCAGCGCAGGATCACCATGCCGTTGGCCGCGCGCGTGGTCGCTGCGGAGATCGCCGGACGCCGACGCAACAGCGCCGGTGCGTGGCGCTCGATGATCGCCCACGGCGCGCCGCCACCGAGGCTGCGCGCGAGCTCCTCGTCGCGCAGGAGCTCGAGCGCCTGTTCCATGCGCGCGACGATGTCGCGGCTCGCGAACGCCGTGATCCCGACCGAGCGATCCGACAGCAACCGTCCGACGTCGATCGCCAGTCGTGCGAGCCGCGCTCGCTGGGCGCTGGGATTGCGATCGCGCGGCATCCGTCCGATCTCGATCAACGTGTCCACCAGCAGCGCGAACCACACGTCGAAGCCCTCGTGGCCGTCCACGGGCCCGAGCACGCGCTCGTAGAGCGCCACACGCTCGGGGCCGGTGAAGCTGTCTTCGCGCGCGCGCCAGAACTGATAGAGCCGCTGCACCGATCGTCCGGCTGCGAGCACGAACGAGCCGTCGACGACCGCTTCGGCGAGCGCCTCGCAAAAGGGCAGCACGCCGGCCTCCTCGACTTCGCGGCACCAGTAGACGACCGCACCGATGCGAACCTGCGCGTCGACGATCGGCTCGTCGCCGAGCTCGGGCAGATCGACGATGCCGAGCCCGTTGCCGCCGAAGCGTCGCTCGACGCGACCGAGGTGCGCAGCGAACAGCGCTCGGCAGTCGACGAGCCCGCGCGCGACATCGGACGCCGCAGCGCCGTCGCTCGCACGGGTTGCGGCGGTTGCAACCATGGCGTGGGCTCACTTCGTGCGCTCGGTGACCGCTTCGAGATCGGTCTGCGAAGCGAGCTTGTCGAGCGGGAAGGTCTCACTCTTGAAGTTGATCTTCACCTCGCCGGTGAGCTGCGCCTTCGTCTCGACGCTCTGGTCCGCGCTGCTCTTGTCCTCGGTCGCCGACTTCACGATCGTGGTGTAGTTGTCGCGCTTGTACTCCGAGCTGAACCATCCGCCGCCCGATTGCTTGGTACCGGTTCTGGTGTCGTCGCTCGAGGTCGCGGTGACGTGCTCGTCGTGACTCGTGTCCTTGGTCTTGACGTCGACGATCACCTTCGCGTTGATGAGGCCGTTGGTCACCACGATGCGGTTGATGCCCATCAACACCATCGTCGCGAGCTGCTTCTGCCGCAGCTTGGCCATCTCCAGCTGTCCGCGGCGCGCGAGCTCTTTTTCACTGGTCTCGTCGGAGAGATCGATGTCCTCGTCCTTCCCCATCCCCATCGCCTGCTTCACGTCGGCGAGCCCGGTTTCCTCGCCTTCCTCGGTGGGTGCGAGCCGCGGCTTGCCGCCGCTGTTGTCGATCTGCAGGAGGTTGGGGAATCGATCGACGAGGCTGTCGCGACCTTGATTGAGCGTGAAGTTGTCCTTGGCGAAACCGTCGACGCTCTTGGTCACGTTCTCGAGCAGCTTCTGATACGCCTCCATCTGGCGGATCGAAGCGGTGACGATCGCGTTGAACACCCCGTCGATGAGGCCGGAGACGAACTTCGGGAAGTCGACCGCGCCGGTGAGATCCTTGTAGGCCTGTGCACCCGCGCGCGCGGCATCGCCGATGCCCTGCTGCTGCCCTTGGTCACCCTGCGCGAGCGCGCGCGGCATCGCCTGTCCCGCCTTCGGATCCGCGAGATACGCAACGGTGTCGACCAGCGACTTCGCCATCGTGCGCTGCTCGTCGGGCGGCAGCTTGCGATACGCATCCGACTTCTCCAACAGTCCACGCACGCGCGTGCGGACGAGCGATTGTTGCTTCGGATCGAGATTGGTGAGCGCGGCACTCATCGTGCACCTCCGGGTGCGGGCGTCGTGGGTGGCGGAGCAGCGGGCGCAGCACCGGCCGCCGGCGCGGGTGCAGGCGCGGCGGCTGCGGGCGCGGTGCGAGGCGCATTCGCCTGCGACAGGTAGTTGATCTGATCGAACTGCAGCGCATCCATCATCTTCTCGGGCGGCAGCGTCTCGGACTTGAAGTTCACCCGCACTTCGCCGGTGAGCTGCGCCTTCATCTGCGCCTTCGACTCGCTGGTCTCGTCGACCGAGCTGCGCACGGTGGTCTTGTGCTTGTTGCGCGAGTACCCACCGCCGCCGCCCCACGGCATGTGGAAGCCACCGGCCATGCCGCTCTCGTCGTCTTTCGTGTCGACCATGCCGGCCCGCGCCGCGCGCTGGGCCTGATCGTTGGCCTCGATGTCGAACACCACCTTCGCGTTGATGCGACCGTTGGTGACGACGATGCGGTTGATGCCCATCATCACCATCAGCGCCATCATCTTCTGGCGCTGCCGTGCCATCTCCAGCTTGGCGGCGTTGATCAGCTTGGTCTCCGACTCCTCGTCGCTGAGATCGACGTCGGCACCCAACGCGGAGAAATCGTCGGCATCTTCGCGCGCGACCAGCTTGCCGTTCTCGATGCGCACGAGGCTGCGGTGGCGCTGCGCGACGTGCTCGCGCGCGTTGGCGTCGCTGATGTTGTCGCCGGCGAACTGCTCCACCGACGCCGCGGTCGCGGCGATCAGCTCGCCGTACGCCTGCA
>DASZPU010001182.1:0-6327 GCA_035550195.1 Nannocystaceae bacterium | reverse complement strand
TGGATGCGGATCGCATCGGATGGTTGCTCGGCATCGCGATGTGGGCGCGCCTCGTCGCGCCGTGGATCGGTGCGTGGGTCGATCGCACCGGTCGGGGGCCGCAGCTGTTGCCCGTGCTCGCAGCCGGGGTGCTCGCAACGTTGCTCGCGTTCGATCGCGTCGACGGCTTCGCAGCGCTGATGGTCGTGTCGCTCGGCATGGGCCTGTGCTTCGCGCCGATGCTCCCGCTCGTCGACGGACTCGTGCTGCGCGCGTCGGCGGAGGGCCGGCTCGACTACGGTCGCGTGCGCTTGTGGGGCTCGCTCGCGTTCGTCGCGGCGTCGGTCGGCGCGGGCGTCATGCTGGACGATCGTCCCGCGACGCTCGTGCTGACGGCACTGCAGGCGAGCGCGCTCTTCTTGGTGGTGAGCGCGCTGCGATTGCCGCGCGCGGACAAGAGCGTCGCGCAGCCGCGCGCAGTGCCGGTGCTCGAGGTACTGCGCACGCCCGGCGTGATCACGTTCCTCGCCGCCACCGGCTGCCTGAACGCGGGCCACGCGGTGCTCTACGGCTTCGCGACCAAGCACTGGCTGTCGATCGGCATCGACGAGACCACGATCGGCTGGCTGTGGGCCACCGGCGTATTCGCGGAGATCGCATTGTTCGCGGTGGGCCAGCGCGCGCTCGCTCGGCTCGGTCCCGCAGGCTTGTTGTGCTGCGCGGCGATCGGAGCCGCGTTGCGCTGGTCGGCACTCGCGATCGTGGAGGATCCGTTCGCACTCTTCGCGCTGCAGATCCTGCACGCAGCGAGCTTCGCCGCGTTGCACCTGGGCGCGATGAGCTGGATCCGTGCGACGCTCGGCGGCGCCGCGACGCAACGCGCGACTGCACTCCACGTCGCGGTCGGTGGCGGCCTCGCGCTGGGCTTCGCGATGCCGGCCGCCGGCATCCTCTACGAGCACTTCGGCGGCGCGGCCTATCACGCGATGACGCTGCTCGCCCTGCTCGGCCTGGTGCTCGCGCTGCGCTTGCGCGTACGCTGAAGGTCGCATGGATGCGAACCCGTTTCGTCCGCCGGTGCACGAGGAGCTACTGAGCGGCGCGGAGCTCGATGCCGCCGGCGCGCCTTGGATCGCCTCGCGCGCTACGCGTTTCGGGGCCGCGGTCATCGACAACATCGCGATCTCGATCGGCTCGGCCGGCATGGGCTACGCGTTCGGTGCACTCGTCGGGGCGTCGGCTTTCTGGGAGATGGTCGGCGAGTACATGCTCGGGTTGGTGGTGTCGTGCATCGTGCAGATCCTGTTGTTCCGCGACGGGCAATCGCTCGGTAAGCGGATCACCAACATTCGCATCGTCGAGTACGCGAGCGGACGCACCGCATCGGTGGGGCGCATACTCGGTCTACGCATCTTGCCGCTCATGTTGCTGAGCTACGCGACGTTCTTCGCGCTCGGGTACGTGTATCCCGGTCGGGTCGATCTCGTGGCCGCCGCCGCGCTCGTGCTCGGGCTCGTCGACGTGCTCCCGATCTTCGGTGGCGAGCGTCGCTGCTTGCACGACTACCTCGCCGGTACGAAGGTCGTGGAGGCCCGGCGATGACGCGCGCGCCCGATCGGAATCGATCACGGATCGCGTTCGGGTCGGGAAGACGTGAGTGGGAGTGGTGCGACGATGAACAGGAAGGCGCTGGGGATCTTCGCGTGGTGCTCGTTGGTGGCGTGCGGTCCGGAGCTCGCAACGGGTACCGGTGCGTCGGGCGGCGGAGGCGGCGACGAGGGCGACAGCGGCAGCGCGGACGCGACCGCCGAGTCGGGCGGTGGTGCCGGCGAGCCCGCGACGTGCTGGGAGTGGGTACCCGACGGCCCGGCGTTCATCGACGCCATCGCGCCGCTGCCCGACGGCAGCGTCGTCGTCGTCGGGTTGTGGGACGACGGACCCGCGATCGCGAAGCTCGATGCGCACGGCGAGTTGGTGTGGAGCACGAGCCGGCCGATCGCGGAGGCGCACTACACCGATGTGGTCGTGCTCGCCTCCGGGGACCTCGTCGCGCTCGGCATGTCGGTCGTCGACTACGGCTCGTCGCGAGCGTTGTTGCACGGATACACGGCCGACGGCGTGCAGACGTGGGCGGCCAGCGGAGCGCCGCTGGACGATCAGTGGTTCCACCAAGGCGCGCGCTTGGGCGCGTCGGATCGCGTGCTCGTCGGCGGCGACGCGGGCACGTTCGTGTTCGACGGCAAAGGCGCGTTGGTGGAGACGATCGATCCCGACACCACCAACGTCTACAGCGTCGCGCCGTTGGCGGATGGCGTCGCGAGCTGCGGGATGCGGAGAGCTCCGACGCTCGGTGCGTGGAAGGTGACGGCCTTCGACGTGGGGGTGGAACCGGTGTGGTCGTTCATGGACGAGCCGATGAATCCGTTGGTCGGATGCGAGATCGCGGCGCGAGAACCCGACGAGGTCGCGATGATGATCGGTGACGCGCGCGAGGAAGGCGACACGTTGGTGCGATCGATCAGAGGCGCCGAGATCGCGTGGGAGTGGTCGCTCGGCACGCTGGCATTCCCCGGCGGTGTCGCGATCGCCGACGACGGCACCACGTATGCGGTCGGCAGTTTCGACGACGAGATGTGGCTGCGCTCGTTCTCCTCCACCGGCGACGACGCGCTGCTGCGCGCGCGTGAAGGCACCGCGACCGCGCTCGCGTGGGCACCTGGCCGGCTCTTCTACGCGGGCGCCATCTTCGACGACACGATGCCCGCCTTCGTCGGCTGCGTCGACCTCACGGAGTGATCGCGGTGGCGTGTCGACACGAGCAGCTCATCGATGCCGGCTTCGAGTCGGCGTTCACGGTCGACGCGTCGCGGATCACGTTCGGGCGTGGATGTCTGCACGAGGTCGGTGAGCGGGCGGTCGCGCTCGGGATGAAGCGTGTCGCGCTCTTCACCGATGGTGCGTTGCATCGGCTCGCGCACTTCGAGTGTGTGCGGTCGAGTCTCGTGCGGGCGTCGCTCGAGGTCGTCGTGTTCGACGACGTTTCGATCGAGCCGACCGACGTCGCGGTGCGTGAGGCCGTGCGGTTCGCCGTCGATGCGCGGCCCGATGGCTACGTGTCGCTCGGCGGTGGATCGGTGATGGACACGTGCAAGCTCGCGAATCTCGTCGCGACGCATCCGGCCGAGCTGATGGACTACGTGAACGCGCCCATCGGAGCCGGCCACGTCGTGCCCGGGCCGCTCGCGCCGCACATCGCGTGTCCGACGACGTGCGGCACCGGGAGCGAGGTCACCGGCATCGCGATCTTCGACGTTCGTGCGCTGCAGGTGAAGACCGGCGTCGCGAGCCCGCGATTGCGGCCGAGCGAAGCGCTCGTCGATCCCGAGTGCACCTCGACGTTGCCGCCGCAGGTCGTCGCGGCGAGCGGGCTCGACGTGCTCTCGCACGCGCTCGAGTCGTACACCGCGCGGCCGTACACGGAGCGCGAGCGCGCGCGCGCGCGGCCGATGTCGCAGGGGCGCAATCCGTGGAGCGATCTCGGCTGCGAGCGCGCGCTGCGGATCCTCGGCACGTCGCTCGTGCACGACGCCGACGATCACGAGGCGCGCGAGCGATTGATGTGGGCCGCGACGCTCGCCGGCATCGCGTTCGGCAACGCCGGCGTGCATGCACCCCACGCGATGGCCTACGCGGTCGCCGGCCTCGTCCGCGATCACCACACGCCCGGCTATCCCGGCGATCACCCGCTCGTGCCGCACGGGATCTCCGTCGTCGTGAACGCACCTGCGGTGTTCCGCGCGACCGCGAGCGCTTGCCCCGAGCGTCACCTCGAAGCCGCAGGCTGGCTCGGCGCCGACATCCGCGGCGCGACGCCCAACGATGCCGGCGAGGTGCTCGCGACGCGCCTCGTCGAGATCATGCGCGCGCTCGCGATGCCCAACGGCATCGGCGGCGTGGGCTACGTCGCCGCCGACATCCCCGCGCTCGTCACGCGCACGCAGGCGCAGCAACGATTGCTGGTCAATGCACCGCGCGCGCTCGCGCTCGATCGGCTCTTCGCGTCCGCGCTGTGTTACTGGTGAGCTCGGCAATGGCCGACGCCGACACGATCGATCGCTATCCCTGGGTCACGCCGATCACGACGCGCTGGACCGACAACGACGTCTACGGCCACATCAACAACGCGACCTACTACAGCTACTTCGACAGCGCCGCGAACCTCTTCCTGGTGAGTGAGTGCGGCCTCGACATCGCGAGCGGGCAGGTGATCGCGCTCGTGGTCGAGTCGCGCTGCAGCTACGAGCGTCCGCTCGCCTATCCCACGCCGTTGCGCGCGGGCGTGCGCGTCGATCGGCTGGGCAATCGCGCGGTGACCTGGGGCATCGCGATCTTCGACGAGCTGAACCCCAGCCCTGCGGCGCACGGCTACTTCGTCCACGTCTTCGTCGATCGCCAGACGCGACGCCCGGTCGCGATTCCCGACACGATCCGCAGCAAGCTCATCGGCCTCGAGCGCTGAAGCGTCGTCGACACAGCACGAAGCCCAGCAGCGCGAGCGCCCAAGGCACGCGCGCGTCGCCGCCGACGTTGCAGGTCACGTCGGGCGGCGACACCTCGCAGCTCAGCTGTTCTTCGAGCGGCTCTTCGCAGCTCGTGTAGACGCGCGCACAATCTTCGACCGTGCCGTCGGCGTACTCGCAATTCGGACCGAGCAAGCCGCCGCGCAACGCATGCTTGATGCCGCGAATGCAGCTGCGGGCCGCGTCCTCGTCGTACTCGCAGAAGCTCGCGCAGGTCGAGAGCTCGTCGATGCGACCGTCGACGCACGAGCTGCCCGGCGTGTCGCCGACACCGAAGTCTGCGCCGCACTTCTGCTCCAGTCGGCAGAGCACCTCGGCCTGCTTCTCGTTGAAGCGATCCGGATCGCCGTAGCACGCGCCCAAGAGCGCGGGCCCGATCAGCCACGTCCATCGCATCTTGCTGGGTAGTCTGCGCGCGGCGCCGACGGATCCACGATACTAGCGGAGATGTCACGCGCGCTCCTGCTCGGCTGCCTCGCGCTCGCGTGCGGTGGCACGACGCCCACGCCCACGCCCACGCCCACGCCGACCGCGAAGCCGGAGTGCACGACCGCATGCGACTGCTCGGCGGGACGCACGTGCCACGAAGGCAAGTGTCTGTCGGGCACCGAGGCGCTCTACTGTTGCGAGGCGTGCCCGCCGCAGGCCCCGGCTGCACAAGCGTGTCAACGGCGGGATGGAACGCTCGCGAGCTGCGGCGCCCACTGACGGCGCATGTGAGCGACCCCTCCGTGGTGCGCAGCCACGTTCGCGCCACAGCGCGGCTATGCTCTCGCCGCTTTGGGCCTCACCTGGACCAGCGAAGACGGCGTCGTCCTGCTCGCACTCGGGCGCGAGCCCTGCAACGAGATCGGCACCGAGATGCTCGCGGAGCTCGAGCGCTTCCTCGATCAGCTCGACGTCGAGCGCACTGCCGCCGTCATCCTGCACAGCACCGTGCGCGGCGGCTTCTCGGCCGGCGCGAACCTGCGCGAGCTGTACGAGGGCTTCGTGTCGCGCCCCGAGCACGAGCAAGCGCCGGCGATCCGCGACTTCATCGATCGCATCCACGCGGTGATGGATCGCCTCGACATGTTGCCGCTCACCACCATCGGGGTCGTGCACGGCGTGTGCTTCGGCGGCGGCTTCGAGCTCGCGCTCACCTGCGACGTGCTCATCGCGGAGAAGACCGCACGCTTCTGTTTCCCCGAGCTGCGCCTCGGCATCCTGCCCGGCTTCGGCGGCATCCCACGGCTGCGGCGCGACGTCGGCAACGGCCTCGTGCGCGATCTGTTGCTCACCGGCCGCAGTATCAACGCGAAGAAAGCGATCGCCGCGGGCCTCGTCAGCCAGATGGTGTCCAGCGGTGAAGGCCTCGCGGCCGCACGCGCGGTCGCGGCCCAGGCCACCAAGTTCGATCGCGACGCGCTCGTCACCACCAAGCGGTTCATGAAGCCGCTGCCGCGGGCCGAGCTCGACGCCGAGAAAGAGCACTTCCTGCGCCTCGCGCAGAAACCCGCGCTGCGCGAAGCCCTGCGCAAGTTCGTCGAGAGCGACGATCTTCGCCCTTACCTGCCGTGAGCATCATGAGCGCAAGCCTCGACCGACTCATCCAACTCTCCGCGAAGCGTTACAACGTCGACGCGACCATCTTGAAGGCCGAGGACGACGTGTTCGAGAAGCTCGGCATCGACAGCTTCCAGGCCGTCGAGCTGATGAGCGAGCTCGAGCTCGAGTTCGACGTGGAGATCCCCGACTACGAGCTGCAGGGCGTGCGCACGTTCGCCCA
>DASZPU010001181.1:0-6660 GCA_035550195.1 Nannocystaceae bacterium | reverse complement strand
TTCGCCGACACGATGCGCGGCGGGCAGTACTTGAACGACTGGCGCATGGCCGAGCACCACGCGAAGGAAGCGCCCGATCGCGTGCGCGAGCTCGAGGCGTGGGGCGCCGTCTTCGACCGCACGAAGGACGGCCGCATCCTGCAGCGCAACTTCGGTGGACATCGCTACCCGCGGCTCGCCCACGTCGGTGATCGCACCGGGTTGGAGATGATCCGCACCCTTCAGGATCACGGCATCCACAAGGGCATGAAGGTCTATATGGAGCACACCACCTTTCGCCTCCTGACCGACGGCGAGAAGGTGGTGGGCGCGTTCGGCTACGATCGCGAGCGCGGTCGCTTCCACGTGTGGAAGGCGAAGGCGGTGGTGCTCGCCACCGGCGGCATCGGGCGCGCGTACAAGATCACCAGCAACAGCTGGGAGTACACCGGCGACGGGCAGTCACTCGCCTATCACGCCGGCGCCGAGCTGATGGACATGGAATTCGTGCAGTTCCATCCCACCGGCATGGTGTGGCCGCCGTCGGTGCGCGGCATCCTCGTCACCGAGGGCGTGCGCGGCGAAGGTGGCGTGCTGCGCAACAGCGAAGGTCGTCGTTTCATGTTCGACGACATCCCCGACAACTACAAGAGCAGCACCGCGACCGATCCCGACGAAGGCTGGCGCTACGTCACCGGCGACAAGTCGGCCCGTCGTCCGCCCGAGCTGCTCACCCGCGATCACGTCGCGCGCTGCATCAATCGCGAGGTGAAGGCCGGCCGCGGCAGCCCGCACGGCGGCGTGTTCCTCGACATCGCGTGGATCAAGGAGAAGCTGTCCAACTCGGTCGAGCACATCAAGAAGAAGCTCCCGAGCATGTATCACCAGTTCAAGCAGCTGGCCGACATCGACATCACCGCCGAGCCGATGGAAGTCGGCCCCACCACGCACTACGTGATGGGCGGCGTGCGCGTCGATCCCGACTCGCAGATGTCGACCACGGTGAAGGGGCTGTTCGCCGCGGGTGAGGTCGGTGCGGGTCTGCACGGTGCGAACCGGCTCGGCGGCAACTCGCTGTCCGACCTGCTGGTGTTCGGCAAGCGTGCGGGCGAGTACGCGGCGAAGTTCGCGAAGGAGAGCGGCGCGGGGTCGGTGCACGACGATCAGATCCAGGAGTACGCCAAGCTCGCGCTCGCGCCCTTCGATCGCGATCCGGCCAACAACCCCTACGCGGTGCAGCACGCGCTGCAAGACCTCATGCAGGCCAACGTCGGCATCGTGCGGCTCGAGGGCGAGATGCAAGAGGCGCTCGGCAAGCTCGAGGATCTGCGCAAGCGCGCGGCGGTGGTCGGCGTCGCGAGCAACCGCGAGTACAACCCCGGCTGGCACACCGCGCTCGACCTCGACAACCTGCTGCTCGTCTCCGAAGCGATCACGATGAGCGCGATCGATCGCAAGGAGAGCCGTGGCGGTCACTTCCGCGACGACTATCCCGAGAAGAGCGAGAAGTTCGCCAAGCACAACACCGTGCTCAAGAAGGGCAAAGACGGCCGCATGGAGCTGCGCCGCGAGCCCACGCTCGCACTGCGCGACGACCTCGCGCAGGTCGTGGAGGACAACAAGTGAGCAAGCAGAAGGTCACTCTGCGAGTCTGGCGCGGCGACAAGTCGGGCGGCGACTTCAAGTCGTACGAGACCGAGACCGACGAGGGCATGGTGGTGCTCGACGTGGTGCACCAAGTGCAGGCCACCCAGGCGCCCGATCTCGCGGTGCGCTGGAACTGCAAGGCCGGCAAGTGCGGCTCGTGCTCCGCCGAGATCAACGGCTACCCGCGGCTCATGTGCATGACGCGGCTCTCCGAGCTTCCGCTCGATCAGCCGATCACCGTCGAGCCCATCATGGCGTTCCCGGTGATCAAGGATCTGGTCACCGACGTGTCGTGGAACTTCCGCGTGAAGGAGAAGATCAAGCCCTTCAAGCCGCGCAAGCCCGACTTCGCCGACGGCACCTGGCGCATGGACCAGCGCGACGTCGATCGCGTGCAGGAGTTCCGCAAGTGCATCGAGTGCTTCCTGTGCCAGGACGTGTGCCACGTGCTGCGTGACCACGCGAAGCACAGCGAGTTCTACGGCCCGCGCTTCTTCGTGCACACCGCTGCGCTCGAGATGCACCCGCTCGACACCGAAGATCGCCTGCAAGCGCTCAAGGACGACGGCAACATCGGCTACTGCAACATCACCAAGTGCTGCACGAAGGTGTGCCCCGAGAGCATCACCATCACCGACAACGCGATCATTCCGCTGAAGGAGCGCGTGGTGGATCAGTTCTACGACCCGCTGCGCCGGCTCTTCCGGGTGTTCTCGAGCTGAGGTCGCCATGGCCGACCGGATCGAACCGATTGCCGCCGAGTCGATCCCGCGTGCGCTCGACAAAGCGGAGCGCTACCGCTTGCTCAACGAGCCGTTCTTCGCCGAGAGCATCTGCCTCGACGTGCTGGCGATCGAGCCCGACAACGCGCGCGCGTTGGTGACGTTCGTGCTCGCGCTGACCGATCAGTTCGCCGGTGGCGAAGGCGATCGCGTCAAGCGTGCCGGCGATGCGATCGCGAAGCTGGGCAGCGAGTACGAGCGCGTCTACTACACCGGCATCGTGGCCGAGCGCCGCGCGGTGGCCCGGCTCGCGCGCGGGGGCTTCGGCGCGAGCACGTCGGCGTGGCGACACATCCGCCAGGCCATCGACGCCTACGCGCGTGCGCACGAGCTGCAGCCCGATCACAGCAACGACGACGCGACCTTGCGCAAGAACACCTGCGTGCGGCTCATCGAGCTCCACGGCCTGCACGAGCCGCACGCCGAGGATCACGACTACCCGCTCGAGTGATTGAGCGCGACCACGCCGGCGTTGATGCTGGTCGCGAAGCCGAGCCAGCCGACGTAGGGCGCGATCATCATCGCGGCGGGCTTGTCGACCTTCGCCGCGACCGCGGTGTACGCGACGGCCGTCGGCACCATGAGTGCGATGTTCACGAGCGCAGCACGCGGGCGATGGGCGCCGAAGAAGATCGGCGACCATGCGGCGTTGAGCCCGTGCTGTACCGCCCACAGCGTCAGCGCAGCACGGCGCGCAGGCGACGGCGGACGCAGCCACACGCGCCACACCGACAACGCCGAGAGCGTGTAGAGCATCGACCAGACCGGTCCGAACACCCACGAAGGTGGCGTCTGCGGCGGTTTGCGGAGCGAGCGGTACCACGGGCCGGGCCGACTGACGCGCGCACCGAAGAGCGGTGCGATCGCAGTGACGGCGACGGCGGCGGCGAGTCCGAACCAGGTTCGCTTCATCGCAGCAGAGCGAATGCGAGCGGCGTGCCGACTTCAGTATGCGAGCTCGGCGAAGAGCACTCGCAGCTCGTCGAGCTCTTGGATCGCCTGCTCCGACTCGTGATCGCGTTCGGCGATCGCCGTCCAGATCGCGATCGATTCGTCGAGCGCGCGTCGAGCTGCTACATCGTCGCCGCGCACGTGCTCGGTCCTCGCGAGCGACGCGAGCGCGAGCGCCAGGTTGGGCGCCTCGCCCTCGAGCCGTCGGAACAGCTCGACCGCATCGAGCGCGTGCAGCCGCGCGTCGTCGTAGCGCGCGATGCGACGCAGCAAGAGCGAGAAGTCGTACTCCGAGAGTGCGACCGCCATGTGCTCGCCGAGCCGCTCGCGCAGGATCGCGTTCGAGCTCTGCATCGCGGCGTAGGCCTCGTCCTCGCGATCGAGCTCCATCAGGCTGTTCGCGAGGTTGCCGAGGAAGGTGGCGGTGTGGGGATGCTTCGGCCCGAGCAGCGCGGTGGCCATGTCGATCGCGCGACGGTAGTAGACGACCGATTCTTCGTAGCGCCGCAGGTCGTACGCGCACGCGGCCATGTTGTTGAGGATCGCTGCGTTCGCACCGTGCACCGGGCCCGTGCGAGGGTCGCGTTCCTGGTAGTGCAGCGCGCGCTCGTACGCACGCATGGCCTCGTCATCGTCGCCGACATCGTCGAGCGCGCGCGCACGACCAGCAAGCGCGAAGCCGAGGCCATACGACTCGCCCCGCGTATGCCCGTCCTCGAAGATGTCGATCGCGCGGGCGAACTCCTCTTCGGCCTCGCGATGACGCCCCTGTCGATCGAGCAGCGATGCATGGATGCTGACGAGCTCACCCCGACGGCCCGCATCGAGGTACACGCCCGGGGCCAGCGCCTCGGTCTGCCGCCACCAGCTCTCCGCTTCGTCCAAGCGCTCGAGATCGGCGGCGTACAGGTGCACGACGTGCAAGCCGATCTGAATCGCGCGGTAGTCGTCGGCTGCAGCGCGCGCAGTCGCGAACGCCTCGCCATAGTCCCGTGCGGCCGCGACGTAGTCGCCCTGGGCTTCCGCGGTCGATGCAAGCTGGCCGAGCACCGAGGTGCGGTCGGAAGCTGCGAGATCGGAACGCGCGAGCAGTGGCCGTAACTCCTGCAGCGCTTGCTCGTAACGCGAGAGGTTCTGCAACACCACCGCACGCTGGACCACACGATCGACGTCGGGCGTGAGCTCGATCCACTCGGAGTCAGTTGCTTCGTCGCAGACCTCGGGCGCGGGCAGCTCCATGACCGCTGCGGTGGCTCTACTCGCGAGGTCCGAGTCGGGCGCGGCCAGCACCTCGACGAGGGCGTCGAACCTGCGTCTGCGCGACTCCAGACACGCTTCGCGGCGAGCGAAGATCTCCGCGTCGATCTCTTCGTCGTGCAGCTCGCGACACGAAGACGCCGCGAGCTCGCCCCAGCGTTCCCCCCACAGCACGAGCTGCCGATCGACCTCGGTCATCGCGTTCGGATCCTCGGCATTCTCGCGCAGCGCGAGGATGACCTCCGCACGCCGCGAGGTCGGCAACACCTGCTCTGCACGCGTCGCCGCGTTCGCGCACACGTCGTGGTCGTTCGCGACCGCGATCGCGACGGCGAGTGCCAACGGTGCACCCGCAGTCGCAGCGATCACGCGCAGCGCTGCGATCCCCGGTCGACGACAGCGCTCGAGCGCGTGCTGCAGCGTGCTCATGTCGGGATAGCGATCGCGCGGATCCACGGCGAGGCCACGATCGAGCACAGCTCTCAGCCGCGTCGGCAGCTTCCGCGTGCTCGCGGCCGCGAACGGGCGCGCGCCGAAGAGCACCTCCCACAGCGACACGCACAGCGCGTACTGATCGCTCGCCGCCGTCGCAGGCGCGCCGGCGAGCTGCTCCGGCGCCATGTATGCGGGCGTGCCCATGCCGACCGCGCTGCCGCCGTCGCGCACGTCGCTCGCGTCGATGTCCTCGTCGGGTGTCGGATCGCGCGTCGCGAAGCGTGCGAGCCCGAAGTCCGCGACGCGCACGCGACCATCGCGACCGACCAGCAAGTTGTCGGGCTTCACGTCGCCGTGCACGAGCCCGACCGCGTGCGCAGCTGCGAGCCCACGCAACGCCTGCAGGAACAGCTCGAGCACATCGGGCCACGCGCGCGGCTCTTCACGCGCCCACGAGCGCAGCGTGCCGCCGTCGACGTACTCCATCGCGACAAAGACGAGCCCCGCCGCCAGTCGACCGACGTCGTGGATCACGATCACGTTGGGGTGGTTGATCGCCGCGACTGCACGCGCTTCGCGGAGCAGGCGATCGGGCCCGCGCGCGTCGTCATAAGGATGCAGCTTCACCGCGATCGGACGATCGAGCTCGAGGTGATCCGCGAGCCAGACCACGCCCATGCCGCCCGCGCCGATGCGTCGCACGATGCGGATGCGGTCGGTCAACATCGCGCCCGGTGCGAGCTTCGCAGCCGAGAACGCCTCGGGATCGACGTCGGGCGCCGCCGCGACGTCGCGCAAGAAGCTGTCGACCGAGTCGGGCGTGTCCGCGTCCCAGGCCATCTCGCACTTCAAACATAGCTTCGTTGCGTCGGCTCGTCACACGCGTTGCGGCCCGTCTCTGTCGAGCAACCCAGGAGAGAGACACCCATGCGCAGGCCCTTTGGTCGGCTCGCCATCCCGGCGATCGCCGCGAGCATCCTTTTGTCCGGAGCCTCGGTCGCAGCGCGACCGGGCGTGAGCAAGCCACCCGCGGCGAAACCCTCCGCGCTCCCGCGCAAGGGTCCACTCCTGAGCACGAACGGCGCGGTGAAGATCACCAAGGAGTGCTCGCCCGAGTTCCAGTCGTGGGTGAGCGCGTTGAGCTTCTACGAGCGCCCGTTCCAGATCTGCGCGCGCTGGTCGAGCAAGCAAGCGGTGAAGTGGGCGCGTTGGCACCTCGTGAAGAAGGGCACTGGCGGTGCGAAGGACACCGAGATCGCATCGAAGGTGATTCCTTCGGACATCGTCGCGCTCGCGTCGACCGACTTCGTGCTCGACCTCAAGGCCTTTCTCCCGCAGTACAACACCGGCAGCGTCGCGCAGGACTACCTCGTGAAGGTGAGCTCGATGAAGGACGGCGGCACCACCGAGCAGTGGTCGCTCGCCGGCAAGCTCACGCAATTGCCGAAGGCGGGCGAGCCGGTGCCCGCGAAGGTCGACCCCTACACGTGCGCGCCGGGGAAGTACGCGCGCGACGTGTACCTCGAGGTGCCGCAGATGACGGTGAACGACACCACGAGCACCGCCGGTGATGCGGGTGGGGGCGGTCGCGACGAGCTCTACTTCTCGA
>DASZPU010001180.1:0-3794 GCA_035550195.1 Nannocystaceae bacterium | reverse complement strand
GGATCGCCGAGCTCGCCAACCAGCTGCTCGGGCGCACCAAGAACAAGCTCATTCGCTTCGGAACCACGCTGCAGATCACGCCGCCGACCTACGCGGTCGCCGACGCGCTCATCGTGCTCGGCTGCGATCCCGCGCGCACCTCGTGGATCGCCGTCGATACCACCGCGGGTCCGCTGCTCGTCATGGTCGAGCTGCACGCGGCCGATGATTTCGCGTTCCAGGAATGCGAGCCCGCCGGTGCCGTCGCCCACGCCGAAGGCGAGCTGCTGCTGTTTTGATTCCCGACCCCGACTGCCGCCCGAGAGCCTCCACAATGTCGAAGAAAGTCCTCGTCGTCGATGATTCCGCCACGGTCCGTCAGCAGGTCGGTACTGCGCTGACGCAGGCGGGTTTCACCGTGATCGAAGCCGTCGACGGCATCGACGGTGCCGCGCGGATCGCTGCGACCTCCGATCTCGCGCTCGTCATCTGCGACGTGAACATGCCGCGGATGAACGGGCTCGAGATGGTCGAGTCGGTGCGCACGAATCCCGCTGCCGCCGCGATGCCGATCATCATGCTCACCACCGAAGGTGACCCGACCCTCGTCGCCCGCGCGAAGCAGGCGGGTGCGAAGGGCTGGATCGTCAAGCCGTTCAAGCCCGAGCTGTTGGTCGCGGCCGCGAAGAAGCTCGCGGTGTGATCGATGTCTTGGCTGTTGCCGGCGCTGCTCGGCTCGCTCGCTCCCGCAGCGACCGAGGCTGCGGCCGCAGAATCTCCGGTGGTGGAGCCCGTGCCCGCGGCCGAGCCGCCTGCGCCGGAACCCGCACCGGCGGCCGCACCCGCGGCGTCGCGCGAGCAGCTCGATCGCCTCGAGCGCGAGCTCGCGGAGCTGCGCAAGACCAATGACGATCTCCACGAGCGACTCGAGGTCGTCGAAGAAGAGCAGACCTACCAGACGTCGCGCGTCGACGGCTTGATGCCGCTGTCCGGTCGCGTCGGTGGCTACATCGACACCGGCTTCTTCTTCGTCAACGGCAACGGCAGCGGCATCCGTCCCGACATCGGCAATCGCTACTTCCCGCAGTATGCGGGCCAGGTGCCCGACTCGTGGGTGTTCCTCGGCGATCCGCTCTCGACTGCGATCAACTCGCGGGGCGAGCCGGCCGATACCGGTGACTCGCGCGCAGTCGCGTTCGACTCCGTGAACACCGCCGGCAAGGCGTCGTTCATCGTGAACAACGTGAACCTCCAGCTCACCGGCAACATGGGGGACACCTTCAGCGTCAACGCGATGGTCGACTTCCTGCCGCGCACGCGTGCGGCCTCCGATCCCAACGGCATCATGCTCGGCGACTACGTCGACGTGAAGCTCGCGTACATGGCCTGGAAGCCGCGCACGAAGCGAGTGAAGCTCGAGCTCAACGCCGGCAAGATCGATCCGGTGTTCGGCTACGAGTATCGCATCCAGGAATCACCGGATCGCATCACCGTCACGCCGTCGCTCATGTGTCGCTACCTCTGTGGCCGGCCCGTCGGCCTCAAGCTGCGCTCGAAGTTCATCGACGAGAGCCTGATCGTCGCGGTGTCGCTCACCAACGGCAGCCCGATGTGGGAGGGCTTCGGCTTCGGAGCCGACACCGACAAGAACAACATGAAGACCGCGACCGCGCGCGTCTCGTATCGCCTGCCGATCGATCCCACGGTCGAGCTCGGCGCGTCGGGCATGATGGGCGCCGAGGATCTCCAGCCCGACGATCGTCGCGGGCACTGGCAAGCGGGCGCCGACCTCCACGTCGAGGTGTGGCGCATCGATCTCACCGGTGAGTTCTTGAAGGGCAACGTGTCGGGCAAGACCTCGCCCGGCGGGCCGAAGTGCGACACGGCTGCATGTCTGCACTACATGGGCGCGTACGGCCTGCTCGGCGTGCGCGCGACCAACTGGCTGATGCCCTACGCGCGCGTCGACTGGCGTGACGCGCTCCATCGCAACGGCGCCAGCTTCCTCTACATCTCGAAGCTCGCACGCGTCACCGGCGGTGTGCGGTTCGAGATCGGGACGCACGCGATCGTCAAAGCGGAATACACGCACGAGCGCGAGCTCGGCCCGATCCCGCAGTTCAATAACGACGTGTTCACGTCGTCCTTCATCGGTCGTTTCTGAATCGACAGGAAAACTCACCCATGTCCACGTTCGCCGCCATGAGCCTCGCTGCATTCTTCTTCGCTGCACCTGCCGTCGGTGGAAAGGTGACCGGCAAAGTCACCATCCAAGGCGCGAAGAAGGATTCCAGCCACGCGGTGGTCTACCTCGAGGGCGTGCCCGACGACGGCAAGGCGCCGCCGCCACCGAAGATGTGGCAGCGCGACAAGCAGTTCGACCCGCAGGTGGTCGTCGTGGTGAAGGGCCAGTCGATCGAGTTTCCCAACGGCGATTCGTTCTTCCACAACGTGTTCTCGGTGTCGAAGGCGGCGCGCTTCGATCTCGGCCTCTACAAGAGCGGCGAGAGCAAGGGCGTCACCTTCAAGCGCGCGGGTGTGGTCGACGTCTACTGCAACATCCATCCGCAGATGGTCGCGAAGATCCTGGTGGTCGAGAATCGCTACTTCGCGAAGACCAGCAAGACCGGCGAGTTCGCGATCGAAGGCGTGCCCGCGGGCACCTATTCGATCGTCGGGTGGCTCTCGCACGGCAAGCCGTGGAAGGGCACCGTCACCGTCGTCGACGGCAAGGCCGCGAAGGTCGACATCCCGCTGGTCGAGGACAAGGGCAGCGAAGACCACGTCCGCAAGGACGGCACTCCGTACGGGCGGTACAAATGACGCGCCCGCTCGCGATGCTGCTGTTCGTGGTGACCGGCTGCGAGTCGGTCGCGCGCTCGGCCGGTGACGAGGTCGCGGCGGAGGAGCCCGCACCGCTGCCGTCGGCGGCTGCACCCGTCGAGCACGGACCGCACCCGAAGCTGCGCAGCTCGCATCGCTGTGGCGAGTGCCACGTCGCGATCGCCGAGAGCTGGTCGAGCTCCGCCCACGCCGGCAGCGCGAAGGATCCGCTCTATCTCGCGATGCGCGACGACGCCAAGGATGCGAGCTGCGACTCGTGCCATGCCCCGCTCGCGCACTTGCTCGAGCCCGGCTCGGCGGTCGCGGGCGAAGGCGTCACCTGCGATGCCTGTCACACCGCGGAGCGCGTCGAGCTCGACGGCGATCGCGGGCGCTTGGTTCTGAACACCACCGACAACGTCAAGCGCGGACCGCTGTGCGACGCGCGTGATCACTACTTCCATCGCGTGGCGTGCGAGCCGATGTTCGAACGCTCCGAGATGTGCGCTGCTTGTCACACGCTCTCGCGTCATGCGGGTGCGACGACGATCGCCGTGCACGGCGAGTACGAAGAGTGGAAGGCGAGCCCGCTCGGTCCCGCCGGCTCCGACGCGTCGTGCCAGAGCTGCCACATGCCCAGCCGCGATGGCGAGGTCGCCGAGGGTTGGGAAGGGCGCGCGCGCCACTCGGCGCACGGCGGCGCGACCTCGACGTCGTCGCCGTTGCAGGTCGCGCTCACGCTGCAGCCCGCCGCCGACGGTCGCATCGCAGTCGTCGCCAACGTCACCAACGCCGATGCAGGTCACGCGCTGCCCACCGGCTTGCCCGGTCGACGCCTGCGCATCGCCGCGCGCGTCGTGGACGGATCCGGCGCGGAGCTCGATCGCTGGGAGCACGTCTACGGCACGTGGCTCGTCGACGACGCCGGCAACGAAGCTCCGTTCTACAGCGCGACCCGGGTCGCGAAGGACGATCGCATCGCCGCCGAGGCT
>DASZPU010001179.1:0-19513 GCA_035550195.1 Nannocystaceae bacterium | reverse complement strand
GATGCTCGCGCAGATCGACGAGGTACTCGCCGTGCGTGCGCGCGCGGTGCAAGCGGATCACGCCTTCGTGATCGAGGCGGCGCAACAACGCGGCGTGGCCGAGATCGATCGCGAGCCCGAGGTGTCCGCGCAGCTCGGCATCCTGTGCGGCGCGCAAGAGCGCTTCCACGTCCGTGAGCATCGCGTGCTGCGCTGCGCGCTCGTCCGCATCGACGGTTTCGCCGGCGATGGGCTCGGGCTCGGCCACCACCTCGGGCTTGCGCGTGCGCTCGGCGAGGTTCTTCGCGACGAGCCATGCGAGCACGCCGACCGCCGCGGCGATGACCATCCAGAAGAGCAACGCCGCGAGCCCACCGAGGTCGGGCATCTTCGCATCCTCTTCGGGTCGCTCGGCCTGTCGTTGCGCGCCGCCACCGTCGCCGCGCTGTGACTTCTCGACCGACTGCTTGCCTTCTTCGCGCGTGCGCGACGTGAAGCGCCCACCACTGCCGCTCAGCTCCGCGCGTGCGGCCTTGCACGACTCGACGAACGCGGGGCACGCGGGTGCACCGTGGGTCTCGAGCACCGGGCACCACGTCGCTTCCTCGCGCGTGAGCGGATAGTCGGGCTCGTGGCAGAACGCGTAGGTCGGATCCGCGAGGATCTCGCGCGTGCTCGCGTCGACATCCGCGTCGAGCAGCGACAGTGCGAGCGCGAGCGCGATCACGCGACCTCCTCCAGCGCGCGTTCGTGGGCGAGCGCGCGACCGAGGAATGCGAGCTGTAGATCCCAGCCGTCGCGACGCGTGCGACCGTCGATGTAGCGCAGGAAACGAACCGTCGCCACGTACGGCACCGCCGCGAAGAAGCCGAGCAGTGCGAACACCGAGCCGCCGTCTTCCATGAGATCGCCGAGCGGGCGACCGAGCTGCAGCGTGAAGTCGAGCAACACGTAGTCGATCATGTCGGCGCAGTGGATCGCGAGCGCGATCGCAAGGCCGGCTCCGGCGAGGAAGCCGACGGCCTCGGCGTGCTCGCGCGTCACGATGGCGGTCGCGCGCCGACGCGCGGCCCCGGGTCGATGCATCTCGAGCAGCGTGGCCTCGTGCACGTAGGTGATCTGCGGCCACCACCACAGCGCGGGGATCACCAACAGCGCGAGCCCGAGCGCGAGCAACAACCGCGACACGAGGAGCACGACCAGGTAGTCGGGCAAGCGGCGCACGAACCCGAGCAACACGTCGCGTGCGCGCAGCTCGGGCTCGAACATCGAGCGGCCCGCAGCGATCGTGAACACGCCTTGCAGCACGGTCGCGAGCCCGGCCGCGAGCGCCCACACGGCGAGCCACTCCCACTGCAGCAGCCAGCGCGCCGCGACGCAGGCGGCGAGCGCGGGCAGCAGCACGAACGCCGCGAGGCGGAGGTAGAGCCCGCGGGCGATCCGCGTGCACCACAAGAGGCCGAGATCGAAGCTCTCGCCGAGCTTGCGCGGTCGCAACGCAATGCGAGCGGTGCCGAGGTTCATCGCGCTCGCGCTCCTCGTCCGACGAACACGAAGTACGCCATCACCAGCGTCCACAGCAGCGACGCGACGCTCCACTTCACCGGATCGGGGATCGACGACGGCGACCAGAACGCTTCGACGAGCGCGGCGATGCCCAGCATGATCGCCGCCCCGAGCACGAGCCGTGCGACGTGCGGTGCTTGTGCGCGCAACGAGCCGAGCCGCGTGCGTCCGTCCGTGCGCACGAGCGCGTAGCCCATGCGCAGACCTGCCGCGCCGGCGACGACGATCGCGGTGAGCTCGAACGCGCCGTGCCCGCACACGAAGGTGAGGATGCCGCGGCCCGCACCCGACTCGATCACGTAGCCGACGACGACACCGGTGACGACGCCGTTGTAGACCAGGAAGAACGCGCTACCGAGCCCGAAGAAGATGCCGGTGGCGAAGCAACGAAACGCGATGCCGACGTTGTTGTAGACATAGAAGCCCGCCATCGCGGTGTCGGTGTCTTCGCTGCGGCCCTCGGACACGCCGCCCGAGTAGTTCTCCGCCATCGCGTCGAGCATGCCCTGCGGCACGACGGTGGCTGCGAGCTCGGCGGATGCGAGCGCGCCGAACAGACCCAGCAAGAACGGCAGCAGGAAGAGCGCCGTGCTCGCGAGCATGAAGCGGGCCGAGCCCCGCACGCTGCGCGGGAAGTCGATCAGCAACAGGTCACGGATCGCTCCGCGACGATACGGCTCGCTGCGATAGATGACCGCGTGCGCCCTCGCGGCGAGCGCATCGAGGTGCGCGACGGTCTCGCGCGAGTAGCCGGCCGCGCGTGCACGCGCGACGTCGGCACACAGCGTGCGGTAGAGCGCGCCGACCTTCGCGATGCGATCGGGCGGGAGCTTGTGCAGTCGCTTGCCCAGCGACAAGATGCCGTCGAGCTCGTTCCAGTCGCGCTCGCGCGCCGCGACGAAGGCGTCTTCGGCGACGCGACTCATCCGGCGACCGCCTTCATGCGCGCGTGGCTGCGCGAGGCATCGATGCCGACGGTGGCGCGGTGATACAGCAGCGCGAGGAAGCGCGCGGGGTCGTCGTAGGTGACGCCGAGCCGTCGCGCGTGCACGGGTGCGATCATCTCGGCGAGCTCGCGGCCGCGCAGTACACCGAGCCGTCGTTCGCGGCGGAGAAACGCTTCGATCGCATCGAGGTCGGCGCCCGCCAAGCGGAGATCGAGCGGCAGTCGCTCGAGCTCTTGCTCGGTGGGCGCGGGCTCGATGCGCAGTGCGCTCGCAGCTTTCGCGCGCGCTTCGACGACCACCATCGTGCCCGCGACCCAGTCGCCGAGTCGACGGAAGCGACGATCACCGGACATGACGAGCAGACCCACGGCGTACGTGAACGGCAACGCATCCGCGGCGCGCAGCAGGTTGCGCAGGACGATCGCGAGGAAGGTCGCGGGGCAGCCGTCCTCGTCGATGACACGCAGGCCGACGAATTTCTTGCCGGGGCTCTGCCCGTTACCGATGGACTCCGCGATGACGAAGTAGCCCCACTCGATCGCGAAGAAGACCAGGAGCGTGATGCCGGTGGAGGCGTCGCTGAACGCGTCGGGCGCAGCGGAGAGCAGCGCGAGCACGGCGAGACAAACCGCCGCGATCGCCCCGCGAATCGCCAGATCGATCACGTACGCGAGCAAGCGCGGCGCCGGCCCAGCGACCCGCACCTCGAAACGAATGTGCTCGGGCGCATCGATGGCCGCCGTCGTATCGAGCGGCCGAGCAGCCGCGTCCTGGCTCCCACGCACACGCCAACGTTAGCGTGCCCAGCCGCCTTCGGCCACGCTCTACATCGGCACGAAGGCTTCGTCGTTCGTGATGACGATGCGGGCCACTGCTTGCGACTCGCGGTATGCGAGGTCGAACGCGTGCGTTCCGGTGGGCCACGTCGCGAGCCACGGATCCTCGACGTACTCGCATGGGTTGCCCATCACCGGGTCGCGCTGGTTGAGCAGCGTCCAGGTGTAGCCGGTGCCGAGGCCATCGCAACCGACCTCGAAGATCGGCGCGGGGTTGGGCTCGCCGTCGAGCGTCGCGAAGAAGGAATCGGCCTGGCCGTTGTCGAAGCCGCGCACCCAGATGTACCAGTCGTCGTCGCAGGGAATGTCGATGTCCCAGTGGATGGTATCGGTCTCGTCGCCGTCCATCGGATCGATCGCGGCGACCATGCCCTCGCCGGCCATCGACATGATGATCGCCCAGTCACCGCTGAGCGTCGCATCGGTGGCTTCGAGATCGATCTCGACGACGTCCGCACACGCTTCGCCGCCGCCGGTGCTCTCCGAGCTGCCGCCGTCCGACGACGACTCTTCGGTGCCCATGCAGGTCGCGTCGCACATGTTCATCGCGACGTCGACGCAGTTCTTCTCCCAGCCGAACACGCAACAGTCCGGTGACGCCTCGCACACGCACATCTCCACGGCGTCTTCGTTGCAGCCGGCGCCCTCGTGAACGTCACAGCAACCATCGCCGCCGCCACCGGTGCTCGAGTCGGGCGACGTGCTCTCGGTGGTGGGATCCGTGGTGGTCGGATCCGTCGTCGCGGGATCGGTGGTCGACATCGTCGTCGACGCCGTCGTCGTGGTGAGCGTCGTCATCGTCGTCGACACCGTGACCGAGCTGCCGCCTTCGCTGCTGCCGGTGCTGCTGTCGGTTTCGCCGCCGCTATCGGTCTGCGCGGACGGGCCGCAGGCGAGGGGCAGGAGCACGAGCACAAACGCAGAGTTCGTAGGCTTGATCATGGTCCGCATCGGCGCAGGGTACCATCTCGCACTGCCGATGACCGACGCACCCTCGGGCAACTCGAACTACCCCACCGCCTATC
The DNA here is from genome assembly GCA_035550195.1 of Nannocystaceae bacterium. Lineage (GTDB taxonomy): Bacteria > Myxococcota_A > Polyangia > Nannocystales > Nannocystaceae > Xiheibacterium. Next base: position 15,160 of record DASZPU010001179.1, on the reverse strand, counting down.
GCATCGGCTGCGGCCGCATCCGCGAGCTGCCCTCGGCCTGCCGCGATCTCGGCTTCTCCCGTCCGCTCATCGTCACCGATCCCGGCATCGCGAAGCTGCCGTGGTTCGAGGCCATCGTCGCTGCGTTGAACGATGCCGGGCTCGCACCTGCGGTGTGGCACGACGTCGATCCCAACCCCACCGAAGCGAACGTCGATGCCGGCGTCGCGGCCTATCGCAACGGCAAGCACGACGGCATCGTGCTGGTCGGTGGCGGCTCGGCGATGGACGCGGGCAAGTGCATCGCGTTGCTCGCGAACAACCCCGGCACCGTGTTCGACTACGAAGACATCGGCGACAACTGGAAGCGCGCCGATCCGAACAAGATCGTCAAGTCGATCGCAGTGCCCACCACCGCAGGCACCGGCTCCGAGGTCGGGCGCGCGTCGGTCATCGTCGACCCGCGCGATCACGGCAAGAAGATCATCTTCCACGCGCGCATGCAGCCTGCGCTCGTCATCGCGGATCCCGAGCTCACGTTCGGGCTGTCGCCGAATCTCACCGCCGCGACCGGCATGGACGCGCTCGCGCACTGCTTCGAGGCCTACTGTGCGCCGGGCTTCCATCCGATGGCCGACGGCATCGCGCTCGAAGGCATGCGGCTCATCCACGAGAACCTGCGCAAGGCCGTGCAGCACGGCACCGATGCAATCGCGCGCACGAACATGCTGGTCGCGTCCGCGATGGGTGCGACCGCGTTCCAGAAGGGACTCGGGCTCGTGCACGCGCTCAGCCATCCGCTGGGCGGCGCGACGGGTCTGCACCACGGCACCGCGAACGCGATCTTCCTGCCCTACGTGATGGTGTTCAACCGCGCGCAGATCTCCGAGAAGATGGATCGACTCGCGCGCTTGTTGGATCTGCCGCGCGATCGCGGGGGCTTCGCCGCGGCGCTGCAGTGGATGCTCGACCTGCGCAAGGATCTCGGCCTGCCGCACACGCTGAAGGGCTCGCCCGGCATCACGCCCGAGCTGCTCAAGTCGCTCGTGCCGCAAGCCGCCGCGGATCCCAGCATGGGCGGCAACCCGCGCCCCGCGACGAACGCGGAGCTCGAGGCCGTGTTCATGGCCGCGTACGACGGCGATCTGTCCGAGCGTTGACGCGCTTCTTCTTGGTCGTGCGCGCCTTCGGAGCAGCGCTCGGCTCCACGGTCGCCGGCGCTTTCGTCGGCTCGGCGGCGGGCACCGACACGATCTGGATCTGCGGCACCGTTGCGCTCGGTGGCTCGGGCTCGGGCGGCGCGGGTGGATTCCACGTGCGCGCGATCCAACCGATCGTCGCAGCGGCGATCGCAGATGCGACGACCAGCCACGGCCAACGTGCGCGCGGGCGCGGCTCGGACAACGGCGGAAGATTCGAGTGCGTGCGCGAGATCGTGCGGCGCGAGATCAGCCGCGCGTCGAGCCAGTCGACGGAGCCGTGGTCGAGATCCCACGGCGCGGCAGCGGCCGCTTGCACGAGCGACGCGATGCCGACGTCGCGATCGTCGAACGCTGCGGTGACGCAGGCACCGATCGAGCGGTGCTCCGCGGGCAGCATGCGGATCATCGCAGCGATCGCTTCGGAGAGCTCCGCGCAGCTCGACCAACGCTCGTGGGGATTCATCGCGAGACAGCGCTCGACGACCGTGACGAGCTCCGCCGGACACTCGGGCAGTGGATCGGGCGGCGGCAGCTCGCCCGCGACGACGCGCTGCAGGATCATCGCGTCGTTCATGCCGGCCCACATCTCGCGGCCGCTGACGGCTTCCCACAGGAGCACGCCGATCGCGTAGATGTCGGCGTGACGATCGACCTGGTCGCCCATCATCTGCTCGGGCGCCATGTAGCGGATCTTGCCCTTCAGCACGCCAGTGCCGGTGCCACCATCGGCGCCGGCGACCTTCGCGATGCCGAAGTCGAGCAGCTTGGTCTCGCCCGCGAACGTCAGGAAGATGTTGTGCGGGCTGACGTCGCGATGCACGAGCCCCATCGGCGTGCCATCGAAGTCGCGCAGCTCGTGGCAGTAGTGCAGGCCTTCGCAGGTGCGTCGCAACACTTCGAGGTGGTGCGCGAGCGGGAAGCGATCGACCACCGAGCGACGCAACAGCTCTTGCAGGCTCGCGCCGCGCAAGTACTCCATCACGATCACTGGACGGCCGTCGTCCTCGATCACCTCGTGCACTTCGACGACGTTGGGATGCTCGAGCCGCGCAGCGAGGCCCGCTTCGTTGCGGAACATCTGCACCACTGCGGGCTCGCCCGCGAGGTGGGGTAGCAGCGTCTTCAGCACGACGAGCTGCCCGAGCCCGGCACCGCGATCGAGCAGCGCGAGATACACCTGCGCGGTGCCGCCCGCACCCAGCGAGGTGACCACGCAGTAACGCGGTGACGCGATCGTCTCGACGCGCGCTGGTGCGGTGCTGCCCAGAGAGAGAGTCCTCGTCGCCCATATAGAGATGCGAGCGTCACGCGGCGAGGATCTGGCCCGACTGATGTCGCTCGTACCGCAGTCGTCCCGAAGCGGGCCGGCCGCGAGCACTCGCTACAGCTCGCGGGCGATCGCGCGATGGCACGCGAGGTAGCTGGATCGATGATCGAGCCCGACCATCACGGCGCGAGCGCGACGATGAGTTGCGTGGACTGCGGCGCGCCCGCGCCGGAGACGTCGACGCCGTACACGCTCATCAGCGCCGGCGGCTGGCGCCTGGTCTTCGAGGTCACCGGCGAGCGTCGTTTCCCGCGCTGGCGTTGCCCGACCTGCTGGCAGCGCTTCAAGTCGAAGCGCTGATCACTGCGACGACTCGGCTTCGGCGAGCTCGGGCATGCGCACGTGGATCTCGACGCGGCGCAGCACGTCGTCACGACCGACGGCTTCGTCGTTGTAGCCGCGGCCGATCACCTGCACGCGATCCTGCGGCACGGTGGTGCTGCAGGCCCGCGCATCGCGGCACTTCCCGCCGCCGCAGCGCGACTCGGCCTTGTCGGGGTTCTTGGTCATCCAGTCGTACGCCGCGTACGCGCGATCGATCGAGAGCAGCATGTTGCTGTCGTCCTTGCGGCGAGACGTGATGATGCCGGTGGGCGACGAGTAGCCGACGATGTCGATGCGATAGCCCGTGCCGAGCAGCTCGCCGGTGCCCGGGGATCCGAGTGCGTCGGAGACCTTGCACACCTGACCGCGCGCGTCCTCGCTCAGATCGCTGGCGGAGTCCTCGAACAACACGTTGGTGAGCACGATCGAGACGCCGGTCGCGGTGGTGCGAACTTCGAAGCCCGCCGTGCGTGCGACCGTTTCCAGCCGGCTCGCCAGCTCGCGTTGTCGCTCGCGCGCGCGATCGAGGCGCGCTTGCTTGGCCTCGATCTGCTCGAGCAGCGTGCGAAGGCGACGCATCGTCTCGCTGTCGGCACCCTTGCCCGACATCTCCGGGATGATGCTGCGCAGCGCGTTGCTGACCTCGCCGGGCAACCGCGTCATCGCGTCCTGCACCATGCGATCGCCGCGACCGAGCTCCGACACCCCGCGCTCGATCGGCACGAGGTCGACGCGACGCGCGACCCCGCCGGCGAGCTCGGCTGCGACGGCGGAACGCAGGCCCGCGATCTCGCCGGGACCGACCTCCGAACGCTCGCGCGTCGCGACGATCTCGCACGCGGTGGCGATGCACGCGAGCGCGTCGTCGCACTGCGTCGCGCCCTGCGGACAACGCTCGCCACACAGCTGCTCGGCGGCCGCGAGACAGCCGTGGAGATCTTCCGCGGGCGCGACCTCCTTCACCACCGCGATCTCGGTGCGCGGAATCAGCGGACGCGAAGGCGGCTCGTCGGGCAGCACCCTGCGCTTCAGTCGTGCACAGCGACTCGGGTTGGTCCAGCAGATGTTCTCCGCGGCCATCGTGTGCCAGAGGTTGCGCTCGGCGTACCAGCCCACCACGCGATGGCACTGCCCGCGCTCGTGCGGCAGCGTCGCGTCGCGACACGTGTCGTCGATCGACTTGCCGTTGCTCGCGAGTCGCTCGCAACCCGGTGCTTTCTCCTTCGACGCACACAGCTCGGCGAGTGGCGTCGCATGCTTGCTCGCGACCAGGAACCACAGGTGGTCGCAGGCGGCGCGATGCTTGCCCGACATGCACGTGTCGTCGCCGATCTTCTCGCACGCGGCGGGTCGCGGCGACGACTTGCACAGCTGCGCGGGCGTCTGCACGTCGGCGGGTGGATCGAGCCGCAGGATGCTGCGCTTCAGGATTCTGCGCGTGACGAGCGGCTTCATCTGCCCGTCGTCGAGCTGCTGACAGGACAGACGGGCCAGCTCGGTGGGCTCGGCGAGCGCTCGCACGGCCGGCTGATCGAGCAGGCGCTCCATCGCGGCCGCGGTGACCTCGGCGACCAGCAGATCGATGCCGAGCTGCACCGCGCCGGCGAGGCGACCGAACGACTGCGAGAGCTGATCCGAGTAGCTCGCGGCCCGATCGCCGAGCTCGCCGAGCTTGCGCGCCAACAAGCGCGAGAAGTCGAAGCGCGCCGAGAACGTCGCGGCATCGAAGCTGCCGTCTTTCCACGCGCCCGACGACTGGATCACGAGCCGCAGCCACGGCGGCGGATCCTTCGCCATCGCGCCTTCGATGGTGGTCTTCGCGGTGGGGAGATCGCAGCTCGTGCGCAGCGCGGGATCGATCACGACGGCGATGCGACACGCGTCGCGGCGCTGCTCGGTCGCGAGCGCTTCGGCGGTGGTGCGCGACGCAGTCTTGCCGTCGTTGCCCGGCTGTAGCTGCACGCAGATGTCTTCGATGTGCGCTTCTTCGCCGATGATCGTGCGCGCGAGCCCATCGGGATGTTGCTGGCGGCCGAGCGAGCTGCTGGCACAACCGACGAGCGCGAGCACGGAGAGGAGCGACGACCGCGTGATCACGTCGCGGAGCATGCCACGGGCGCGCGGCGTGCCCGTCAGCGTCTCGTCATCGGGGCGTGGAGAGTGCCTCAGTGCTGGTCACAGCACTGGAGCCGTTCACTTCTCGCCGATGGGCGGACGCGGCAGCTCGGGCGGCGGCTCGGGCTTCTTGCGACGGAACAGCCCGACGAAGCGGCTCGCGAGGTTGGACGCGTCGTCGAACAGCGAGTACGCGACCGGCACTGCGACGAGGGTGAGCAGCAGCGACAACGTCTGACCACCGACGACGACGCCCGACGTCGCTTGCGAGAAGCCGGCACCGATGCCCTTGCTCGTGACGAGCGGCAACATGCCCGCGACGAACGCGAACGTGGTCATGAGGATCGGACGCAAGCGATCCTTGTTCGCTTGCAGGATCGCCTCGGTGCGCGGCATGCCTTTGCGTCGCAACGCGTTGGTGTGATCGACCTGCAAAATCGCGTTCTTCTTCACGACGCCGAACAGCACGAAGATGCCGAGCGCCGAGAAGAGATCGAGCGCGGTGTCGAAGATGAGCACCGACGCGATCGCGAAGGGCAGGGTGAGCGGCAGCGAGAGCAGGATGGTGATCGGGTGCAGCCACGACTCGAACTGCGCGGCGAGCACGAGGTACATGAACACGAAGGCGAGGCCGAGCCCGAACACGAAGCTCTCGGCGGTCTCCTTCATCAGCTTCGCGCCGCCGACCGGTCGCACGAAGTAGCCCGACTTCGGCGCTTCCTCTTCGAGGATGCGCTTCATCTCGTCGCCGATGGCACCTTCGTTGGCGTCGGTACCGGGGTTGGCGAAGAAGGTGACCTGGCGTTGGCGCGCGAAGTGGTTGATGACCGACGGGCCGGTGCCGTCCTGCATCGTGATCACGTCGGTGAGCGGCACCGAGCCGAGCAGCGACGACGGCACGCTCATGAGCCGCACGCCGTCTTCGTCGCTGCGGTGCTTTTGCTCGGCGCGCATGCGCACTTCGTACTGCTCGCCGAGCTCGGGATAGGTGGAGACCTTCTGCCCGCCGACCAGCATCTGCAGCACCGATGCGACGTCGGAGACGCGCACGCCGAGGTCCGCGGCACGATCGCGATCGACGTACACGCCGATCTCCGGCTTGCCGACGACCAGCGAGCTGTCGACGTCGACTGCCCCGGGGATCTCGCGCAGCCGCTGCATCACGCGCTCGTTCAACGCGGTGAGCACCGCGAGATCGGGGCCCGACACCGAGTACTGCACCTTGGCCGTCGAGAAGCCGCCGCCCGAGAATGCGGCGACATCGGCCACGCTCGCGCGCAGCTCCTTGGGCAGATCAGCGAGGATCTCGTCGCGTACGACGCTCTTGATCTCTTCCTGATCGAGCTCGCGCACCGTGGGATCGACGAGGCGCACGTAGATGCGTGCGACGTTGGGCGTGCGCTGATCGTCGTCACCGACGGTGAGCAGCGTGCCCTCGACCCACGGCAGCTCGCGGACCTGACGTGCGACGCGCTCGCCGAGCATCTCGGTGGTGGCGAGGCTCGCACCTTCGGGCGCGCGCACGACCACCTCGAAGCGCGCTTCGTCGTTGATCGGCAGGAAGCCTTTCTTCGCCTGCTGCGCGAGCGGGCCCATCGTGAACAGCGAGCCGAGTGCAGCCAGCACGACCAGCCAGCGCTGCCGCATGCAGAAGCGCAGCACCACCATGTAGACGCGCTCGATCGGACGGTAGAACACGTCGACCAGGCGCTCGAGCCAGCTCTTCTTGCGATGGGTGCCGTGCGGCACCTGCTTCAGCCAGCGCGACGCCATCATCGGCGTGAGCGTGAAGCTGACGAACAGCGACACGCTGATCGCGAAGACCATCGTGAGGCCGAAGCTGGCGAGGAAGCGACCCGGGATGCCGGCCACGAACGCGACCGGCAGGAACACCGCGATGAGCGAGAAGGTGGTGGCGAGCACCGCCAGCCCGATCTCCTTCGTGCCTTCGATCGCGGCGGTGCGCGGGTCGACGCCGTGCTCCTCCACCTGCTTGAAGATGTTCTCGAGCACGACGATGGCGTCGTCGATGACGATGCCCACCGACAGCGCGAGCGCGAGCAAGGTCATCGTGTTGAGCGTGAAGCCCTGCATCCACATCACCGCGAACGTGCCGACGATCGAGGTGGGGATCGCGACCGCGGCGATGACGGTGCTGCGCAGGTTGCCGAGGAACAGCAACACGACCAGCGCGGCGAGCCCGGCACCGACGACGAGGTGCTCCGAGACCGCGTGCGTGCTCGTGCGGATCGTCTGCGACTCGTCGCGCAACACGTCGAGGCGGTAGCCGGGCGGGAGCTCGGGCTCGAGCTCGGCGATGCGCGCCTTCACGGCGTCGACGACCGCGACGGTGTTCTCGCCCGACTGCTTGCGCATCGACAGCACGACCGACGGCTTGCCGTTGTAGCGCGCGGCGGTCTCGACTTCTTCCGCACCGTCTTCGACGTGGGCGAAGTCGCGGAGGCGCACGATGTGGCCGTCGCCCTGGCGCACGACCAGGTTCTCCAGCTGGTGCGGATCGTCGACGCGACCGTGGATGCGCAGCGTGAGGAAGTCGGGCCCGGTGTCGACGCGACCGCCGGGCATCGTGATGTTCTCGTTCGCGATGACGCGCGAGACTTCCGGCGCGGTGATGCCGTACGCACGCATGCGCACGGGATCGAGCCACACGTTGATCTGGCGCTCGTTGCCGCCGATCACTCGCACGGCGCCGACGCCCGAGATGCTCTCGAGATCGCGGCGCACCTTGTGATCCGCGAAGGCCGTGATGTCGCGGACGCTGCGGCCCTCACCCGACACGGCGATATAGAGGATCGGGGCCGCGTCGGGGTCGACCTTCGTGACCACCGGTGGCTCGATGCCGAGCGGCAGCTCGGAGAGCACGGAGTCGACGCGGTCGCGCACGTCCTGCGCGGCGACGTCGATGTCGCGCTCGAGCTTGAACTGCACGAACACCTGCGACACGCCTTCGGCCGAGGCCGAGCGCAGCTCTTCGATGCCGCTCGCGGTGTTGACCGCACGCTCGATGCGATCGGTGATCTCGCTCTCGATGTCCTCGGGCGCGGAGCCGGGCAGTCGCGTCGTGATCGTGACCGACGGGAAGTCGATCTTCGGGAAGCGATCGACGCCGAGACGGCTGTAGCCCACCGCTCCGACCACACAGATCAGCAGCACGAGCACCGTCGCGAAGATCGGCCGCTTGATGCAGATTTCGGCGAGCCACTGCATCGCGTGTTGCTCCTACTCGACGCGCGTGCCGTCGAGGAGATCCTTGGGCGGATCCATCACGACCTTGTCGCCGAGGGTCAGCCCCGCGAGCACGCCGACGAACCCGCCGGCCTTCGGGCCCGGACGTACGACCTGTTGCACTGCACGACCGTCGCGCACGACCCACACGAGCGTGCGACCGTCGATCTCGAGCAGCGCGCCGGTGGGAACTGCCGGCATCTTGCGCTCGCCGGTGGTGATGCGAACGGTGGCGAACATGCCGGGGTGCAGCGCGCCGTCTTTGTTGGGGGCCACGGCCTCGACCACGAGGTCGCGCGTGGTCTCGCGCAACGCGGGGCTCACGTACTTGATCTCCGCGTCGAACGACTTGTCGCCGAGCGCGGCGACCTCGAAGCGCACGGCCTGACCCTGCGATATCTGGGCGACCTCGACCTCGGGCACGGCGATCGACACGCGGATCGGATCGATCGCGTAGAGCGAGATGACGCGCGTGGACGCCTGCACGTACTCGCCGACGTCGACGAAGCGCTCGCCCACGATGCCGGCGAACGGTGCCTTGATGATCGAGTCGCCGGCTTGCACGGCCGCGAGCGCGGCGCTCGACTTCGCCGCCGACAACGACTGCTCGCCGGTGGCGCACTGCGACTTGGTCTGATCGTACTCGGCGCGCGAGATGGTGCCCGACGCGAGCAGCTTGTCGGCGCGACCGCACTCGAGGCCGGCGAGCTCGAGCTGTTGCTTGGCGAGCCGTGACTGCGCGGATGCTGCCTTCGCGGAGAACTTCGCGACGCGTGCATCGAGGCGCGCGACGATGTCGCCCGCGGCGATCTTCTGCCCGCGCTCGACGGTGGTCTCGAGCACGCGACCCGCTGCGTTGGCCGCGAGATCGGACTGACGGTTCGCGACGAGGCTGCCGGTGAGCACGAGCTCCTTCGGCAGCGCACGCTCCTGCACTTCGATCGTGCTCAGTGCGCGCGCAGGATCTTCGACGCGTGTCTGCGTCTGCGGTCCCGCTTCGCTGCGGTTGCACCCCGCGGCAACGAGCGCGAGGAGGATGACGAACGAACGCATGCTGCGACGACCCCGGCGGACTCGGGGGAGACGGACCGCCCAGCAAACGATGTTACACCGCGGGCTGGACGGGTTGTGCGGCCTCGTTCGGGCCCCTCCCGGCGGGCCCGCGGACGCCCGCGTAGAGGCGCCGCGCGGAGCTGCGATCACAGCAAGAGCGGCGTCATCACGGTGCTCGAGCGGCCGTCGCCGACGCCGAAGCTCGTCGCGTCGAGGCCGACCGCCTGCATCATCGTGAGGACGAGCCCGGCGTGGATCGCTTCGGGCACGTCGAGGCGGTGGTGCCAGTCGGGGTCGCCGCCCGCGTCGTGGTGCACGCCGCCGCGCAGCGCTCCGCCAGCGCGGCCGATCACGAGGTTCGGCGTGTCGAAGGTGCCGTGCGCACCGGGGTCGTTCTGCTCCGAGGTCACCCAGATGCAGCAGTGATCGAGCAGGTTGTCGTCGGCGACCGGGATCGCCTTCAGCTTCTTCAGCAGCACGCCGAGCTGCTGCATCATGAACACGACCGTCGCTTGGATCTTCGGTTGATCGCCGGGCTCGTTGTGGCCGAGCTCGTGGTGACCTTCGGACGCACCGACCTGCCAGAAGTGCGGATAGCCCTGCAAACGGCTGAAGGTGAGATCGAAGGTGCGCGTGATGTCGCAGGCGAGCGCGTAGGCGACGAGGTTGCTCATCGCTTCGTTGATCTCCTCGAGGTGCTCGCCGTTGCCGTCGAGATCGTCGGGCCGCGGTCCCGGATCCGCCGGCACTGCACACGCCTCGGCGACCGCGTCGAGGGACGATTCGATCGCCGCGATGTGATCGAGATGTTGGTCGAGTCGCGCGCGATCCTTCATACCGAGTCGGCTGCGCAGCGAGCTCGCGTCTTCGGCCACCGCATCGAGCACGCTGCGCTTCGCCGCGACGAGCCCGGGGTTCGGCGGCTGATCGGTCGGCATGTAGTCGGCGAACAAGAGCTGGTGCAGCGCCTGCGGATTGAAGTCGGAGCTGTCGGTGTCGCCCTGCAGATAGTCGGCACCCGCAGCGCCGCGTGAGATGTGCGGCGTGATGCGCTCGAGCTTCGCTTCGCCCGACAGTCCTTGCGCGATCACGTCGATCGCCTTCGGCCCTTCGCCGTGGTTGGGATAGCCGCCGCCGTCCTTCGTGGGCACGTCGTCGTCGCCGAGCGGCTCGGACGCCGTCATCAAGCCCCAGTACGCGCTGTGGTGGGCGATCGCGACCTCGAACGGATTCCACGTGCGCGACACCACCGACACGTAGTCGATCACGTCGGCGAGCGGCTGCAACGCGTCGGGCGGCGACGCTTGCCATGCGGTGCCGGTCTGCGCCGGCGTCCAGTGATCGCGCTTCACACCGTTGCCGAAGAACCACAGCCCGAAGCGCCGCGGGATCGCCGAGCCGTCGGCGAAGGCGGTGCCGTTGCCATTCAGCATCGCTTCGAGCGGCGGCAGACCGACCGCGACCGCAGTACCACCGGCGAGACCACGCAACAGCTTTCGTCGACCGATGAACATGTTCTCACTCCGGGTTGCGGAAGTAGCGGAAGGCTTCGCTGGTGACGATCGCGAGCAAGAGCTCGCGGATGTTGCCGTCGGTGTCGTCGCCGAGCGCTGCGATCGCGGTGACGACGTCGGGATCGCTCTCGGTCGCGCCCGCGGTGTAGCGGTAGAGCTGGCGCGCGAGACAGGAGCGCAGCGACGGATGGCTCGCGAGCGTCTGCGCGAGCTCCACCGATCCGTCGAAGTGGGCGTCGCCGATCTGTCCGGTCACGTCGAGCGTCGCGCCGTGGTCGTTCTCGCGGTGCGCACCGATGCCGTCGAAGTGCTCGAGCGCGAGGCCGATCGGATCCATCTGCCCGTGGCAACCCGAGCACTGCTGATCGTTCGCGTGGACCTCGAGTCGCTCGCGCATCGTCTTGTAGTCTTCGCCCTCGGGGATCTCGGGCAGCGGCGGCACGTCCGGTGGCGGTTGATCGACGGTGGCGCAGAGCAGCCGCGACAGGATGAAGTGCCCGCGGATCGTCGGCGCGGTGCGGTGCGACTTCGCATGGATCGCGAGATACGAGCCGAGCCCGAGCAACCCCACGCGCACCCAGTTGTCGGGGATGTCGAAGCGCGCGAAGCCGGCGGCGGCGGGCGGATCCATGCCGTAGATGTCGGCGAGCTGTCCATCGACGAAGGTCGTGCGGTTGACGAGCAGATCCGCCAGCGTCATGTCCTCTTCGAACACTGCCCAGTCGATCACGCGATGGGTCTCCTCGCGCATCGCCATGGCGACGCTCGTGCTCCACTTCGGATACTCGTCGGCATCCTTGCCGAGGCCATCGAGCGCGTCGAGCCGCAGGTACTCGCCGAAGAGATCCTCGCTGACGCTGCGACGGCCGTGCTCGCTGGCGAGCAATCGCTCGGCCTGCGCACGCACGGCGTCGAGCTCGACGAGCTCACCGGCCTCACCGGCATCGAGCAGCGCTTCGTCGGGCCCGCGATTGGTCAGCGCGAACGCGAGCCGCGACGCCATCTCGAGGCTCGTGTAGCGCATGCGCAGGTGCGCTTCGTCGGGCTCACCGAGCTCGGGGATGTAGAGCATCGACGGCGACTGCAACAGCGCGGCAGTGGCGTAGTGCAGACCGACCCACGGTGTGCCGCCGAGGCTCGCGTCGGTCTTGCTCGCGACCGCGACGAAGCGATCGAGCTCGTCGTCCGCGAGCGGGCGACGGAACGCGCGACGACCGATGCGTGCGAGGTAGTCGCGCGCGCAGTCGTCGTCGACGGCGAGCGGTGTGCAGCCGACCAACGCTGCGCGCCGATCGGGATCCGCGAACACCGGAGCGACGGTCGCGAGGGTACCGCCCAGCCACGCGCGCACGTCGTCTTCGCTGAAGCCATCGCGACCGGCCGCGACGCTCTCGTACTCGCCATCGTCGAAGATCGGCGCGACGTCGCCGAGCTCCGCCGAGAATGTCACGTCGTCGCCGAGTAGATCGCGCACGGAATTCTCGTACTGCGCGACGGTGAGCCGGCGCAGGCTCGCACCGCCGGCGATGCCGGGCTCGCCGGGAACGCCGTCGTCGCTACCGCCGTCGTCGCTCTCGCCTCCGTCTTCGCCGGGGCTCGCGGTCGACGCGACGTCGTCGCCGTCGAACCCGTTCATCGCGCCGCCGCGATAACAAGCGCTCGTCATCGCGACGAGCACGGCTCCTGCGAGCCTCGCCTTCGTTCCGATCATCGGCGCCCCTCCGCACCAGGAGACTTCCGAGGGGGCGCCGCGGATCACGGCTTTCTGCGTGGGCCTCGCTGCGCGCGGATCAGTCCTCGTGCTGCGCGGCCGCGAGGAGCTCGCGCAGGGCCGCGATCGTGAACCGCACGGCGTTCTGCTCCGCGACGCCGCGGAAGACGGTGCGCGCGAGCTGGTTCACGGACGCGCGACCATCGAGCGCGCGGGCGAGCGCTGCGATCGCGGGATTGCGCGCGAGATAGCGCTCGTGCACGGCGATGATCGGCACGGGGGCGTCGCGATCGTGCGCCCATGCGGGGAGCGAGGGCTCGATGCGATCGGGACGCGCGTCGCGTCGCTTCGCTGCGAACGCGAGCACGTGCATCGATCGACCGCTGCTCGCTCCCGGGTTGTGCATGTAGGGCACGCGCTCGCGCGAGGTCGCGAGCACGTCGAAGCCGCCGTCCGCGAGCAGCGCGAGCACTTCGTCGGGGCCGTAGCAGCGCGCGGCCGGCAGCGCCGCGGGATAGACGAGCGGTCCGTAGTTGATCCACACGCCGTCATGCGCGAGCCGATCGTGGATCGTCGCGACGAGCGCGGGAAGATCGTGCACCGCTTGATCGATGAACCACGGCGTGAGCACGGTGTCGATGCCGTGCGCGGGCACGGGCGGCGCGAGACCATCGGCGAGCAGCAGGTGGAATCGCGGCTGTGGGCCATGCGGCGCGCGCAGCTCGAGCCGTCGGGCCGCGACGCCGGCGTGGTGCGGGTTGTTGGGCACGTCGTAGAGCGGGACCGTCTCGCCGTGCAGGAGTCGCTGCGCGACGAGCAGCGGCAACGGATTGATGTCGAGCGCGAGCGTGAGCGTGGGGCTGCGTGCGACGTGCAGATCGTAGGCGAGCCGCGCAGCGCCGGCACCGAGCACGAGCATGCGGCCGAGCGCGCGCTCACCGAGCAGCGCGAGCACGGCGTCTCGCGCGATGCGGTTCTCCTGCTCGCCTTCGTCGCCCCAACCCCAGTCGCGCAGCACGAGCTCGAGCAGTCCGAACAGCGGCAGCCCTTCGCTCGCCGCCTCCGCGCTCGGCTTGCCGGGCTTGCCGAGCCCCGCGCGCGCGACGATCTCCGCGAGCACCTCGAAGTTCTCCGCCCGCGCACGCGCGAGTGACCGCAACCGCCGACGCGTCGCGTCGCGCAGCTCGTCGTGCATGAGCTCGCCGAGCACGACATCCGCCGCCATCCCGAGCGCCCCGAGATCATGCGCGGCGCGTCGCCGCCACATCGCCACGACCTCGTGCGCGTCGGGCAAGAGACACGGCACACCACCGAGGCTCGGATAGGTGGCGGCGCAGCCGGTGCACACGATCGCATCGGCCTGCTCGCACAGCTCGGCACGACACACCGGACAACGCAGCGTGCTGAGCAGGTCGTTCAAGGCGGCGGCTCGCCCCAGGCTGCGAGCTGATCGCGGATCCGCTTCAGCTCGTCCGGATCATCCGCCGGGCACTCGGACAATGCGGTGCGTGCGAGCGCGATCGCCCCGGTGCGATCGCCCTGTGCGTCGCGCAGCATCGCGAGCTGCAATCGCGTCTCGGCTTTCTTCGCGGCCCAGTCGGGGCGTTTTGCGTAGACCTCGATCGAGCGCTCGAACGATTTCTGCGCGCCGTCGAAGTCGCCCAGCGCTTGCTGATCCTTCGCGAGCGAGCGCAGCGCCAACGCGAGCTCGACGCGATCGCCCAAGCCTGCACCGTCCAAGATCGCGATCGCACGCAGATGCAGATCCCGCGCGAGCAGGAGCTTGCCTTCGCGGCTCTCGATCGCGCCGAGGCTCGTCAGCGGGCCCGCGAGCTCGGGGTGCAGCGGCCCGAAGTTGCGCTCGTACAACACGATCGCGCGCTCGAAGTGCTCGCGCGCCGCTTTGGCATCGCCGCTGTCGTCCGCGATCACGCCGAGGTTGTGATGTGCGATCGCCAGCTCGGGATTGTCGGGCCCGAGCCGCTCTTCGTTGATGTGCAGCTGCTCCGTCGCCGCCGCCATCGCGCCCACGAAGTCGTCCTTCGCCCACAACGCCGACGCGACGTTGCCCACCGCTGCAGCGATGTTGGGATGACCGGGCGGAAGCGTCGCGCGGAAGATCTGCTCGGCCCGCCGCGCCGCGGCGAGCGAGTCGTCGGTGCGACCGAGCTCGAGCAACACCTTCGCCGAGTTGGTGAGCACTGCACCCGTGCGTGGGTGATCGGGCCCGACCAACGCGATGTCGATCTCGCGCGCGCGATCGTAGATCGCGATCGCCTCTTCGTCGCGGCCCTGCGCTTCGAGGACACCCGCGAGGTTCGACAACGAGCCGCTGACGTCGATGTGCTCCGCTCCGAACTCGCGCTCGCGGATCGCCAGCGCTTCGAGCAGATCGCGCTCGGCCTCGTCGAAGCGTCCGGCGGTGGAGAGCACGAGCCCGCGGATGTTCAGCAGCTTCGCGCGCGCGATCGGATCGCCGATGCGATCCGCCGCAGCCTCGGCGTGACGCGCCCAGATCAGCCCCTCGTCGGTGTGGCTCTGTTGCGCACCGATCACGAACACCGTGTCTGCCAATGCCCGCGCGGCCAACGTGTCGTGGCGGACGCGCTCGGCGAGCAGCGCGGCTTCCCCGAGTGTCTGCTCGGCCGCGGCCGAATCGCCGAGCTTGTCCTGCAGGTAGCCGTGCGCG
>DASZPU010001178.1:0-13729 GCA_035550195.1 Nannocystaceae bacterium | reverse complement strand
CGTCGATTCGACGATCGTCGGTAGATCGTCGCGCGCGGGTGAGCTGCGACGCGGCGGGTCGTCGCGCGGTGCGATCGTGATCACCGTGGCAACGCCGACTGCGGCGACACCGGCGAGCACCCACTTCGCAGTCGCACCCCCGAGCACGAGCGTCGGCGCGGCCGCGGGCACGAGACTTCCGGCGAGCGCCAACCATGCGCGCTGCACCTCGTCACGCCGCGGTGCTTCGCCCTGCGCGGCCTCGCGCAACGCATCCTCGGCCGCGTCGCCGAAGCGCTCGCTGAAGCGACGCCTGGCGATCCGCAGGCGCGAGTACAGCGTGTTGAGCGGTGCATCCACGATGCCCGCGACCTCCGGAATGCGCATGCCCATCACGTCCGCGAGCACGAACACCTCGCGCTGCGTCGCATCGAGCTGCGCGAGGAAGTCCTCGACCATGCCCCACGCGCGTCGACGCGCGAGCGCTTCGTCCGGCGAGGGATCCGGCAGCGGCGCTTCGAGCTGCGGTGCGTTGCGGCGACGCGCATACGAGCGGCGATGCGAGAACGCGACGTTGCGCGCGACCCCGACCACCCACGTCGCCATCGGCAGCGACGGATCGCGATCGTGCATGCGTGCGAAGATCGCGACGAACGCATCGTGCACGAGATCGTCGAGCTCGCCCTCCGGCACCGCACGCGCGCGCATCGTCCACCGCACCCGGCGGTGGTGCTCGCGGTAGATCGCCTCGAGCTCGCGGAGCCGGCGATCGGGCGGCAGCCTGCGACCCATCCAACCCCATTGCACCGCGCCTCGGCATTTCTGTCACGGCAGTCGCAAAGTCGGTCCGACGAGCACGCGCGCGGTCGCCTCGGGCCTTCGGAAGCCGCCGCGGGGGTCGCCGGCGGCATCGCGCACCGCCAGCCCCGGCCGGCGCGCCGCGATGCCCAGCTCACCCTGCACGCGCAACGCGATGCGCGACTGCGGCGGCCACTCGAGCCCGATCACGATCGGGATCGTCGCCCACCAGTCGAGCGCATCGTCGGCCATCACGCGCGATCCCGTGCCGCGACCGCGCAGCGCTCCGAGCTGCACTCCGGTGCCGAACAGGCCGAGCACCGGACCGAGCCGCGGCGCGACCACGAACGTGAAGCCACCGCCGCTGCTCGACGCGATCACGCCGACGTCGGCGTCGATGCGCGTGCGCGCGAAGACGTGATCGCCGGCGAGCTCGAAGCGCAGCGGCCCGTACGAGTAGCCGATCCATCCGCCGATCGAGCCGCTCACACCCGGCACGTGTCCGACCGCGAGCCCGCCGATCGCACCGGCGAGGAAGCGATGACGCCACTTCGGCGGACGCGGGAGCGTGGGTGCGGGCGCGCGCACGATCGCGGGCGTCGATGCGACGACAGCTGCGGGCGCAGGCGGTTCGCTCGCGATCCGCTCGATCTGCTGCGCAGTGCCGAGCGGATCGATCCCGACGACGATGATCAACGCGGCCGCGCGCGCGAGCACGCGACAGTCCGGGCCCGCGAGCTCGCGCGTCTCGACGAGCGTGCCGTCGGCGGCGTTGCGTCGCAGCTGCAGCGCGTATCCCTCCGGGCCCGCGACGACTGCGATCTCCACGCGCTGCGCGTCGGCACCGCCCATCGGGCGCGCGCCACCGAGCCGCGCGATGTCGTCCTCGACGTCGGCCTGCGTCGCGCACTCCGGCGGTGCGCTCCATGCGAGCACCACCGGCAGCCCGACCTGCTCGGACGGCGCGGCGAAGATCAGCAGCCCTGCGAAGATCGCCCCGAGCAACGCGCGCGCAGGATAGCAGCGGCCGCGCGCTGCCCGTGGCGGCGCCATGATCCGCGTTGTAGGCTATGCGGGAGTGAGCGAGCCCCGTCTCGAATTCAGCGACTTCGAGGTCGCGATTCCGACCGGCAAGCGGCGCGCGCTGGTGGTCACGCCCGCGGAGAAGATCCGCGTGGGCCAAGCGCGGCTCGGCACCGATCCGTCGCACGCGAACGAGCCGTCGGCGATCGACGGCGAGATCGTGAAGAAGGTCGCGAGCTGGCCGCAACCCGTCGACGTCGTGCTCCTGCGCTCGTGGGGCGGCGACGAGAACCGCTCGTGGGGCTTCGATCCTTCGCTCGGTGATGCCGAGACCGACGCGCTCGGCTATCGCCTCATGCAAGGTCAGCTCGCGTTCTACCGTCAGGTGATCTCACTCGGCGTGTTCGCGCTCGTCGCCACCGATCTCAGCGCACGCGAGTTCGATGCGCTCGTGCGCGCCACCGTGCGACTCGGTCGCGAGCTCGGCACGCGCGCGAAGCAAGGCGACGCCGATCCGGTCCACGCCGCCGACCGCTTCATCCTCGACCACTTCTCGCTGTGGACCACACGGCCGTTCGACGAGTTCGTCCTGCAGGGCCTGCCCGAGGTCTTCAACCTCGTGGATCGCTACCGCGACAAGCTCATCTCGCTGTCTGGCCGCTGATCGGCCGCTTCCGGCGGGTCACGGGACCGTGTCGATTTCGACAAGGCGGCGGGTCCGCGCGACCATACACGCCAGGGGGCGCCCTGCCCCCCGGAGAACGCCGTGCATAGCTTCCGCAGATCCTCTCGAGTCGCGCTCGTTTCCCTGGTCGTCGCCTGCAACTCGGACTCCGCGAACAACGCGGACGAGAGCAGCAGCAGCGAGGGCACCTCGTCGAGCTCGACCGACCCCGACAGCAGCAGCAGCGAGAGCAGCAGCGGCACCGTCGATCCGGACACGTCGTCGAGCACCGCGCCGAGCGATTGCGGCAACGCGATGATCGACGCGGGCGAAGACTGCGATGGCGAAGAGCTCGGTGGCATGTCGTGCACCGACGTCGATCGCAGCTTCACGGGTGGCACGCTCGCATGCGACGCGAGCTGCAGCTTCGACACCTCGGCGTGCACATCCGATCCGCTCATGCCGATCGTCACGCTCAACGAGATCACCTCGACGCCGGTCCCCGAAGGGCCGTACACCGGCGCGCCCGATGCGATCGAGCTGTACAACGCCGGCAACGGCCCCGCCGATCTCTCGGGCTGGCGACTCACCGACGATCCGAAGTTCGCCGCGGACGCCACCTACACGTTCCCGGCCGGCTCGACCATCGAGGCCGGCGAGTACCTCGTGCTCGTGCAGATCGGCATCAACAAGCAGGGCGACTATCCGTTCGGCATCAGCGACGACAGCGTCGAGAGCATCGTGCTCGACAACGGTACCGGTACGGTGATCGACAGCGTCGACGTCGACGGCTACGACGCGCGCATCTCGTGGTGCCGCGTGCCCGACGGCGACGGCGACTGGACGTGGTGCGATCAGACCCTCGGCGAGACCAACGTCGAAGCCGTCACTGCCTGCGGCAACGACATGATCGAGGACGCCGAAGAGTGTGACGGCCCCGATCTGGGCGGGGCCGATTGCGTGAGCATCGGACTCGGCTTCACCGGCGGCACGTTGGCGTGCACGCCCGGCTGCGTGCCCGACGTGAGCGGCTGCGTGACCGACTCGCAGATCGTGATCAACGAGCTCGAGTCCACCGGCGACGACATCGAGCTGTTCAACGCCGGTGCACAGGACATCGACATCTCGGGTTGGATCATGACCGACGACGACGTCGACGCTGCGTACGATCCGCTGGTCGACACCGAAGAGGTCACCTTCGTCGCAGGCACGATCATCGGCGCGGGCGAGTACCTCGTCGTGCCGGTGGGCATGGGCGACAACCAACATCCGTTCGGCTTGAGCGGCAACGGCGACCAGGTCACGCTCGCGCAGGTCGGCCCGGTGGTCGTGATCGACACCGTCGCGTACGGCATGGGCGAAGCCGCGACCTCGTACTGCCGCCAGCCCAACGGCCCCGGCGGCACGTGGACCGCCGACTGCACACCGTCGATGGGCGGCGCGAACTAGGGATCGACGCAGGTCTCGTTCGGCATGTCGCAGATCATCGGATCGGGACAGTCCCGATCCATCGTGCACGGCGTGTGGCCGACCACCGAGAGCTCGCCCTCGGCGTACGAGCGCACGCCGAGCTCGACGCAGCCCGGTGTGATGTCGATGCTGTCGACGGTCTCGCGATGGAACGTGACCGTGGGGAACCCGGTGACGCCGAGCGCGACGAACTGAGCGACGAGCGTCTGATCGACGGTGAGCTCGCCGTCGTCCGCGGTGACGCAGACGAGCTTGCTCGGCGTCGCGCCGTGCAGATCGATGGTGAGCTCGACGCGAACTTGCTGCGGCCCCTCGTCGGGCGTCCACATCACCGTGAGATCGGCGTCGGGATCGAGCACGAGCGGCGCGGGGTCGGGCACGATCATCGACACGCCGACGCCTGCGAGCATGAACGCCTCGTAGTCGCCGCCCGCGGCGCTGAGCTCGATCGGCGCGAGCGGATCCCACGCGGGATGCGGCAAGCTGGTGTCGAAGTAGTCGTAGGTCGGCTCGATCGGCGCGACCGAGACCGCGTCGAGCAACCCGGTGACGTCGACCATGCCGACGTCGTGGTTGCGCGGATAGTCCAGGCACGTGCCGTCGAAGTCGCAGGTCTCGCCGGGGCCGCACGCGGGATCGCAGAACGGGTTGTTGCGACGGAGCATGCGGCAGTCGCCCTCTTCGCCGACGTTCTCGAGCACCGACACCGGCACGACCCCGTCGGCCACCGCACCGCTGAAGGTGCTGTAGCTCTCCTCGCGCAGCAACACGAAGCCACCGACGCGATCGGCGAGCTCGCACGCGCCGTGCAGCACGACCTCGCCGGTGTCACCGCTGCTGCTGCTCGACGTGTCGTCCGCGGTGGTGCTCGAGGTGTCGGCCACGCTCGTGCTCGACTCGTCGGGCCCGGTGGTCGTGGTCGTCAGCGTGGCCGAGCTGCTGCTCTCGCCGAGCGTCGAGCTCGAGCCGGTGCTGGTGTCGTCGGTGTCCGCGGGCGCCGGATCGTTGCCGCCGCACGCGACCAAGAGGATGCAGGTGAGTCCGCGTTTCATTCCTGCATACCGTCGCAGCGGCCCGAGCCGGCGATGTCCGAAGAGCCCGGATCCCAGGGGAACGGACGCGCCTGCTTGATGTACAGCGTCGGCGGATCGTCGGGCATCGCCTTGTCGTCGAACTTGAACTCGATGTCCATGCCGTACCACTCGTCGTCGTTGCCGTACACCGGCAGGAAGTGGGTGTGGATCGCATCGAGCGCGACACCGAGATCGTAGATCTGGCTGTTGGTGAGCACCGTCTGCCCGACCGGGATCAGCGAGCTGTGCGTGATGTACGTGACCGGCTGGCCGGGATAGTAGAAGTAGTGCAGATACGCGTCGGGCAGCACGCCGAGGTCGGGCTGCACCACTTCGTTCTCGCCGATCTGCACGTTGACGTAGAAGCCCGGCTCGAGCCCCGAGGTGTCGAAGATGTTGTTGGTGATCGCGACGCCGTTGGCTTCTTCGTCGGAGAAGTTCGGCGTGGTGAGCAGCGCCATCGCGCAGGCATGCTGGTCGATGCTGTAGTAGCCGCGCTCCTCGTACGCGCGCGGGTTCCAGATGTTGAGCCACGCCTCTTTGATCGCCCACGGCACGCTGCCGGGCCCCGAGAGCTGCTCGGTGTCGCCGGTCTGCGAGTTGTAGAGGCCCGCGCCCGTGAACGTGCCGAGGTCCTCCGCGTTGGTGCTCGAGCGGAAGCGGATGTTGTGCTCACCCGGGAAGTTCTGGTTGAACTTCGCGATGACCGCATCGACGAACGCCTGGTCGATCGGCGCGTTGCGCATCGTGTCCTGGAAGAGCAAGAGCTGCTCCTCGCGATAGACCGGGTCGGCCCACTCCTCTTGGGCCTCGAGGTCCATCAGGATCTCGCGCAGCCCGTTCTCGGTCATGAACTGATCGTAGTAGTAGAACGGGATGACGAAGCCGTTCTGGATCGGCACGATGTCCTGGCCAATGTCGTAGAGCGCCGCGTAGTTCGTGCCCTTGCTGCCGAACCGCGTGAGCCCGAGATCGATCTGCTCGCGCAGATCCTCGCCGTCGACGACGACATCTTCCATGTCGCGGATGTCGGTGACCGACAGATCGAGCGCGGGCACGCCGAGCGGATCGGGGCGGTTCTCCTCCCACCACTGATCGGCTTCCTCTTGCGTGACCTCTTCGACGGTGTAGCCGAAGGCGTCGACGGTGAGCCGCACGTTCTTGCCCTGCAGCGCGACGAGCGTGGGATCTTGCTGGGCGTTGCGCAGCCCCATGTTGGGCGTGCCGCGATTCACCGACAGCACGTTGATGTGCGCGAGTGGGGTCTGGAATTCGGCGGTGATGATGCCGGCCGTGATCGAGATGTCGATCGGCACCGCGTCGAGCACCGCGATGTCGCGGAACGGGATGTACTGGCCGGCGACCTCGTCGGCGTCGTAGAAGGTGAGCCGACCGACGGTCTCGCCGAGGTTGTAGGGCTGGTACTGCACGTCGGCGAACAGCTCGTCGGTGGTCACCACCTCGACGTCGTCCCCGAGGTCGGGCAGCAGCGCTTCGATCGCGATCGACGTGGGATGGAACGCCAGATCGGCGCCGAAGAACGACGCGTCGCGGATCTGCCGATAGCCCTGCGTGACCATGTCGGCGTCGGCGGTGTCGTAGGGCGCGAGCTCGTAGACGTAGCGATTCGGGCCTTCGTAGTAGGTGACCGCGCCGAGCAGGAAGCGGCGATCGGGGCTGTAGTACTCGATGTTGTTGAAGGTGCCGAGATCGGGCACCGGCGGCAGACCGTTGCCCGACAGGAACGCCGACGCGAAGTCCCAGTGGATCGGGTAGCAGCGACTGTTCGCGTAGTAGAGCGCGTTCGAATCGGAGCGATCGATGAGCGTCTTGATCGAGCGCGCACCCGCGATGCTCGCGTCGAGCGGCAACGAGGCCAGCGCGGCGAAGTCTTCCTCGCAGCCGAGGATCTGCGCGTAGTCCTGCGCGTTGCCTTCGGTGACCTGGCACTGCAACGGACCGGTGTCGCCGCTGCTCGACGAGTCGGGATCGCTGCTGCTGGTGTCCGCGGTGGTGTCGACGCTGGTCGAGCCTTCGGTGCTCGCGGTGCTCGTGCTCGATGCGGAGCTCGACGAGCTCTCTTCGTCGGGCGACGCGGTGGTGTCGTCGCCACAGGCAGCGACGAGCGTGATCACGGTGATGGCGAGACGAGTTTTCATGGGGTCCAAGTGCGCACGAGCGAGCCAGACGGTGCACCGATCACGACCTCGAGCACGGTGTTGCCGTCATATGGTTGAGGCATGTAGATCGCCTTGTCGTTCCAACCATCGATGCCACTGCCCCACTCGAGGCCGTGCCCGTAGTGGTTGGGCCCGTCGGTGCCCATGTTGAACATCATGGTGACGGTGCCGGCCGGATCGACGCGGTAGAGCCCGCGCGTGTTGAAGTCGGGCACGTAGAGGTTGCCGCACGCATCGATGCCGAGCCCGTCGTGGTAGCCCTGCCCGACGTTGCTCGCGAACAGCACCATGTCGCCCTCGGGTGCGAGATCGTCGTCGACCGGCTGGTAGTAGACCGAGTCGCTGGGGCTGGACAACGTCGAGATGTACACGCCCGTGCTGTCGAGGTTGAACACCATCGCGCGCGAGTGGATCGACGCGGTGTTCAACCAGCTCGTCGCCTCGCCGCTCTCGGGATCGACGCGCACGATCGCGCTGCCGGTCGACACGTAGGCCATCTGATCGGGGCCGACGGTCACGCCGTACGCACCCGACACCGCGCCCGTGACCGTCGTCTGCACGAGATCGGGGGTGACGCGACGGAGCTCGCCGAAGTCGTTGGTGTAGACGTAGTCGCCGTTCTCGAGCTTGTCGAACGCCTGCGCGCTGTTGACCCCGGGCAAGAACACCGACGCGCTGTCGTCGTACGTCACCATGAGCAGCGAGTTGCCGTCCCACCCGATGATGTGCCCGTCGTCATCGAAGACGACGTCGTGGTAGCCGCGCGGTGCGATGAGCTCGGCCTGCGACTCGTACGGCATCGTGAGATCGTCGCAATCCCAATCGATGACGATGCCGGTCGTGCTGTCGTCGAGGTTGACGTCCTCGGCACCACCGACATCGAAGATGATCGTGTGCGTCTCTTCTTCCTCGGCCTCCGACGACGAGCTGCTACTCGTCGTCGTGCTGGTACTGGTCTCGGCGACCGCGGTGGTTTCACCGGTGGTGCTCGTCGTCATCGGCGCTGTGGTGCCCGATGTCGTCGAGGGATCGCCGGTGGTCGTGTCGGCTTGCGGCGCCACGGTGGACGAGCAAGCGACGAGGGAAGCAAACACGAGGAGTAGACGCGGGTTCATAGGCGAACTCGGGCGGCGATATCCCAAAGGGGTTACATGGCGGTCACGCCGCTGTCCCTTCAGCATCGCGCGCAAGCTGCCGCCTCCGCAATGGGGAATCCGGCGCGAATCACCGCCAGACGTGCAGCACGCTCTCCTCGGCGGGAACGCCGAGGCGGATCGGATAGCCGTAGTGGCCGTTCGCGCGGTGTACGTACAGGCGATCGCGACCGCGGGCCCACAGCCCATGATCCGGGATCTTCGTGGTCGCCGAGAGGAACGTCCACGAGAGGCCGAGGCTCACCAGGCCCACTTGGCCGCCGTGGGTGTGGCCCGAGAGCACGAGGTCGCCCTCGCCTTCGGGCAGGTGCTTGAACGCGCCGGGATCGTGCAGCAGCCACAGGCGGAGCGCGTCGGGGCGCCGCGGGAAGCGCTCCACGAGGCGGCGCAGGTGATCGGGACGATCGCGCCAGACGAAATCCGCGCCGATGATCTGCACGGGACCGCTCGGCGTGTCGATCATCGTCGCTTCGTCGACCAAGAGCGTGATGCCGTGCTTCGCGTAGGCGCGCGCGACCACGGCCCGCGCTTCGTGATCGTGGTTGCCGTGGCACGCGAACACACGGCCGGGCAGCTGCGCGAGTGGGGCGAGCGCGGCGGTGACCGCCGCTTCGTCGTGCGACTCCATCGTCATGATGTCGCCGGTGACGAGCACGAGATCGGGCTGCTCCGCGACCGCGCGCGCGCAGATGCCTTGCAGTCGCGCGATCGACATGAACGGACCGAGGTGGGGATCGGTGATCTGGATGAGCTTGAGCGGACGGCCGTCGCGGGCCTGCGGGCGATTGCGGTGCACGCCGGCGTGATGGCGCGCGAGCGCGGGTGCGTGGTGATCGTCGAGCACCACGTCGACGCGCTCGCGACGGGTGAACAGCGACTGCCACACACCGAGCAGGCAGAGCACGTAGGGAATCCATGCGCCCCACGGCTCGACCCCGAACGCTGCGACGATCGCCCACGGGAACGCGAGCAGGCTGCCGGCGACGAACCACGCCGAGGGCACGCTGACGAGCGCGCGGAAGGCCGTGCTGCGCAGCTTCGGCTGCACGAGCAGCGCACCGAAGTGCAACATGGTGGCGAGCTGCGCGTAGAGCACGATCGGTGCGAAGACACCGAACGACTCGCGCAACGCGTTGCCGACGAGCGTGGGGAAACCACCCATGACGACCGCGAAGATGCCGAAGATCCGGCTGCGTCGGAACGCAGCGACGACGAGCAACGCATACGCGGCGAGCGCGATGGTCGAGGGGGCGATCATCCTTCCTTCTTCTCCAGTGCGCGGTCGAGCAGGGCCGCGACCACCTGCGGGTCGGCTTGGCCGCGCATCTTCTTCATCACCTGACCGATGAAGAAGCCGCGCAGCGCATCCTTGCCGCCACGCAGCTGCTCGAGCTGCTTGGGGTTGGCGGCGATCACTTCGGCGAGCGCAGTCTCGATGATCGAGTCGTCGCGCACTTGGCCGAGGCCTTCGCGAAGGACGATGGCGTGCGGCGTGCCTTCGCCGGCCCACGCCTTCGCGAAGACGTCCTTCGCGGTGCGGCCGGAGATCGTGCCGTCTTCGGCGAGCCCGACGAGCTCGGCGAGCGCAGTGGGTGGAACCGGGCAGTCCGCGAGCGTGCGGCCGTCCGCGTTGAGGCGACCGAGCAGCTCGACCATCACCCAGCTCGCGGCCTTCTTCGCGCGCGCAAGGCCGACCGCAGCGAGCACCGCATCGTAGTAGTCGGCGAGCTCGCGCTCGCTCGCGAGCGCGGTCGCATCGTCGGCACCGACGCCGAGCGCTTGCCAGCGCGCGCGTCGAGCCGCGGGCAGCTCGGGCATGCCCGCGCGCACGTCGGCGATCCACGCGTCGTCGATGTGCAACGGCGGCAGATCGGGATCGGGCAGGTAGCGGTAGTCGGCGGCGTCTTCCTTGCTGCGCATGATGCGAAGTCGATCGCGCTCGCCGTCGTAGCCGAGCGTGCAACGCTCGACCTGCTCACCGCGCTCGAGCAGATCGGCTTGGCGGCGGACCTCGGCCTCGATCGCCTTCGCGAGGAAGCGGAACGAGTTCACGTTCTTGATCTCGCAACGCACACCGAGCTCGGGATCACCGGGGCGGCGCAGCGACACGTTGGCGTCGCAGCGCAGGGTGCCCTCCTCCATGTTCGCGGCCGAGATGCCCAGCGCACGGATGATCGTCCGGAGCTCGCGCATGTACGACGCGGCCTGATCGGCGCTGCGCAGATCCGGCTCGCTCACGATCTCGAGCAGCGGCGCACCGGCACGGTTGTAGTCGATGCCGCTCACCGCACCCGCGTGCACGTTCTTGCCCGCGTCCTCTTCCATGTGGATGCGAACGAGTCGCACGCGCGGGCCACCGGGCACGTCGATCGATCCACCGGTGGCGTAGGGCTCGTCGGATTGCGTGGTCTGATAGCCCTTGGGCAGATCGGGATAGAAGTAGTGCTTGCGCGCGAACCGACTGCGCGCGTGGATCGTGGAGCCGGTCGCGAGCGCCAGCGCGATCGCAGCGTTCACCGCGGCACGGTTCGGCACCGGCAGCGTGCCCGGCAGGCCCCACGTGAACGGATCGGTGCGCGTGTTCGGCTCGCCGCCGATGTCGAGCGGACAGTCGGAGAACAGCTTGCTCTCCGTAGCGAGTTGGCAGTGCACCTCGAGCCCGATCACGACGTCCCAGCTCATCCAGTCGCTCCCGCGTCGAGCGTTGTTTCGGGCGGACGCTCGGTGTGCCACTTCGTGCCGTCTTCGTGGGCGGCCGCCGCGGCGAGCAACACATCTTCACGAAGATGGGCGCCGATCAGCTGTAACCCGATCGGCAGGCGCGGCGAGTCGGTGAATCCGCAGGGGATCGAGATCGCCGGCAAGCCCGCGAGATTCGCTCCCACGGTGAACACGTCGGCGAGATACATCGCGAGCGGATCGGCGGTGCGCTCGCCCAGCTTCCACGCCACCGTCGGCGAGGTGGGCGACGCGATCACGTCGCAGCGTGCGAACGCGTCCGCGTAGTCGCGCGCGATCAAGCTGCGCACGCGCTGTGCTCGACCGTAGTAGGCGGCGTAGCTGTCCTTGCGCAGCACGAAGGTGCCGAGCAGGATGCGGCGCTTCACCTCCGCGCCGAAGCCCGCGCTGCGCGTGGCCTCGTAGCTCGCGACCAGCGTGTCGGCGGGCTCGCGCTTGCCGTAGCGCACGCCGTCGTAGCGCGCGAGGTTGCTGGCCGCTTCGGCGGCACACAGCACGTAGTAGGTCGCGATCGCGAGCTCGAAGTGCGGCAGCTCGAGGTCGACCAAGGTCGCGCCGCGATCCGCCAGTACCGCGAGCGCGCGCTCGAACGCGGCGCGCACGTCGTCGGCGAGCCCGGGCAAGTCGAGCGCGCGTCGATGCACACCGACGCGCAGGCCGGCGATGCCGCGATCGCACGCAGCGACGAGCGCGGGCACCGGCACGTCGAGGCTGGTCGCGTCGCCGCGATCGTGACCCGCGATCACCTCGAGCACAGCGGCCGCATCGCGCACCGATCGCGTCATCGGCCCGGCCTGATCGAGGCTCGACGCGAACGCGATCATCCCGCTGCGCGGCACTCGCCCGTAGCTCGGCTTCACGCCCACGATGCCGCACAGCGCCGCGGGCTGACGGATCGATCCACCGGTGTCGCTGCCGAGCGCGACCGTGCACATGCCGGTCGCGACCGCGACCGCGGAGCCACCCGACGAGCCCCCCGCGATGCGATCGAGCGCCCACGGGTTGCGCACCGGCTCGCCCGGCACGTTCTCGCTCGACGAGCCCATCGCGAACTCGTCGAGCGCGAGCTTGCCGAGCAGCGGCGCATCGGCGGCGGCGAGGCGTCGCGCGTGCGTGCCTTCGTACGGCGGCACCCAACCCGCGAGCACGCGCGAGCCCGCGGTGGTCTCGACACCGCGCGTGACGAACAGATCCTTCAAGCCCAGCGCGACGCCGCACAGCGAGCCGAGCGGACGGCCGGCCGCACGCGCTTCGTCGATGCGCAGCGCATGCGCGCGCGCTGCCTCGTCGCAACGCCGCAACCATGCGTGGGTGTGCGGCTGCCAGCGATCGATCGCAGCGATGCACGCGGCGATCACTTCGCTCGCGCGCCGCTCACCGCTGCGCACTGCTCTCGCGATCGCGATCGCTTCGTCCATCGCGTCAGCCGTCCACGAAGCGCGGCACGATCACGAGCCGGTCGCGGGTCTGCGGACATCCGGCGAGGATCGCCTCGGCGTCGCTGGCCTCCGCCGCGACGTCGTCCCGCAGCGGCGTCGATTCCGGCAACGGCGCGACGTACTCGGGCACGCCAGCGACGTCGACCGACTGCAGCTTCGCGAGGTAGCCGACGATCGCGTCCATCTGTCGCACGAAGGTGTCGCGTTCGTCCGGCGGCAGCGACAGCCGTGCAAGCGCTGCCAAGCTGTCGATCTCGCCCTCGTCGATGCCCTGGGTCATGGCCGGCAGCGAAGTTAGCAGGCCCATGCGACGCACGCGCGCACGCGGCGGCCGCCCGGCCTGCGTGACCGTTTCGACACCGAGTGCCCCGGGCACTCGCCGTTCGTGACAGCGGGCGCGCACGGCGGTAGCTTAGGTACGTGCTCCCTGGCGCATCCGGACGCGCGACGCGATCCGTCCATCTCGCATGGGCGGTGGCGGCGTTCATGGCGGCCGGGTGCAGCGAGGCGATCGAGCCGCGCACCGAACACGAAGGCGAGCAGCTCCGCCTCGGTCGCGTGCACGTCGTGCTCGAGCCCACCGACGATCTCGTCGCACCCGAGCCACCGGTCACCGACAGCGTCGACGAAGCGCTCGAGGTCACCGCACGCTTCGCATTCGTGCGCGGCCTCGAAGAAGAGTTCGTGCGCGCGCGCATCGGCGTGCCGGTGCTGCCCCACGACGCGTTGCGTCCGAGCGAGTGTGTGCCGAGCGACTCGCTCACGCTCGACGGCATCGAGCCCGAGGAGACCACCGACGTGCGCGAGCTGGTGCTCGTCGACGCGGGTGATCTCAGCGTGAAGGTCGGCGACGCGGACTTCGACGTGCCGCTGTCGCTCGTGCCCGATCTGCTGCCGTACATGTCCGGCGTCGAGTACCTGCAAGAAGGCGAGAGCGTGCCGCTGCAGCCCGACGGCCAACCGAAGGTCGTGGTGCAGGCGAAGGGCTCGATGACCGAAGACCTGCCGCCGTTCACCACCGAAGGTGCGGTGCCGGCTTCGCTCGGGCTGACCGCCTCCGAGTCGGATCTCGACGAGCAGCGTGAAGGTGCGCTGGTGCTGCGCTGGAACGCGGGCGAGTCCGCCGACGGCATCACCGTGCGCCTCTTGCCGCTCGTCGGCGGCGAGCCGGCGGGCGACGACATCACCTGCGTGCTCGCCGATCGCGGCG
>DASZPU010001177.1:0-2219 GCA_035550195.1 Nannocystaceae bacterium | reverse complement strand
GCAACGGGCTCGACGACGACTGCGACGGCAACGTCGACAACGGTTGCGGCTGTCCCCACGATCTCTGCACCACCGGCGCGGCGATGGTGAGCGGCTGCGATCCCTGCGTCACGTCGGTGTGCGCTTCGGATTCGTTCTGCTGCAACAACTCGTGGGACAGCCTCTGCGTCAACGAGGTCGAGACGATCTGCCTGAGCGCGATCTGTCCGTACAGCTGCGGGCACTCGCTGTGCTCCACCGGCGCGGCGGTCACGTCGGGCTGCGATCCCAGCAACTGCGCGGGCACGATCTGCGCGACCGATCCGTTCTGCTGCAACAACTCGTTCGACGGCATCTGCGTCGGCGAGACCAGCTCGCTGTGCGGCTTGAGCTGCTGATGAGCGATCTGGAGCTCGAGCTGCTCGACGAGGAGCTGCACGGCGCAGCGGGCGGCTTCCTGCGCGTGCGTCGGCTGCATCTGCGCAATCGTGCGGCGGACGGCACGTACTCCGAGCGCTACATCTGCGATTTCGCGACGCGACCGAAGGGCACCGATGCTGTGGTGGTGGGGCTGTGGCGCCGACGCGGCGACGACATCGAGGTGCTGCTGCGCACCGGGTTGCGCCCGGCGCTCGTGCTCGGGCGCGTGCAGGAGGAGCTGCCGGTGCGCGACGAAGATCCGTCGCCGTGGATGATCGAAGTGGTCGCGGGGATCATCGAGCGCGAAGATCATGGCGAGGCCGGCATCCGCGAGCGCGCCGCGATCGAGGCGTTCGAGGAAGCCGGGCTGCACATCGATGCGGCGCGCGTCGAGCTGCTCGGCGCGGGCACGTTCCCGACCCCGGGCTCGATGCCCGAGAAGTTCTGGTTGGTCGCGGCCGAGGTCGACGCGGGCGCGACCGCGGTGCCACCTCCGGGCGACGGGAGCCCGATGGAGCAGGGCGCACGCACGCAGTGGCGGGAGCTCGATGCGGCGATCGCCGCGTGCGTCGCGGGCGAGATCAGCGACGCGAAGACCGAGCTCGTGCTCCGTCGCCTCCGCGATCGCTTGCGCCCGTGATCACAGCCGCGTGATCACGATGTCGTCGATCCAGATGCTACCGGTGCCCGCGTAGTTGTAGACGTCGACCGCGAAGCTGGCCGCGTAGTCTTGCAGCTCGGGCGTGCCGTCTTCGACCGACACCGCCCATGCATCGGGCTCGTCGCCGTCGACGGGCCACACCTTCGCGCGCATCGCCGTCATCGTGCCGTTTTGCTGGCACTGGAAGCGCACGCGATACGGCACGCCCGCGATCAATCCACCCGGCACGGGATCGGGCGTCTCCATCAGCGGCTCTTCGACGCCGTTGGTCTCGCGCCAGATTCCGATCGCACGCAGGAACGAGCCTTCGAGGTAGACCGCGTAGCCGAGCCCCGGCGGATCGGTGTCCTGCAGCGCGCCGCCGTTTTGGCGCACGTAGAAGCCGAAGCCCTGTTGCGTCGGATCTTCGAACACGATGGTCGCCCAGATCTCGCTGTCGAGCTCTGCATAGCCGGGCAGGATGATGCGACCGGTGTGCGTGGTGGTACCGGCCATGCGTCCGCGGCCGCCGTCGATCTCCGAGGAGATCACGCCGTCGCCGACGACCTGCCACGGATCGGGCCAGGGCGCGCCGTCGGGTTCCGCGAACGACTGCTCGTAGATCGTGTCGCTCGGCACACCGGTGTCGTCTTCGCTCGAGCTCTCGCCTTCGCTCTCGCTGGTCGACGTCTCCGATGTGCTCGTGCTCTCGTCGGCGCTGGTGGTGGTGCTCGTGGTGGTGGTGCTGGTGGTCGTGCTCGCGGACGTCGTCGTCGTGCTCGGCGAATCCGAGCTCGGTCCGTTCGACGGATCCTCGGCGCCGCTGCTGCTCGAGCTGGTCTCGTCGTTGGCGCTCGCCTCGCCATCGTCGTGACATGCGCCCAGCACGAGCGTGAGCGCCAGCCATGGCTGCTTCATCGATCGAATTCTCATGGGTCCCCCGACAAGGTGCGACAGGAGGCCCGCACGTCAAACGTGCGCGTGCGCTCAGCTGCCGGTCACGGCGATGTCGTCGAACCACAGAAACGGCGTGTTCTCGTACTCGTACACGTCCGCTCCGAGCCCGCCGCGCGTGTCCTGCAGCTCGGGCGCGTCGTCGGTGGTCTCCAGATCCCAACCCATCGGCTCGGGATCGCCGGCGGGCCACATGCGCGTGCGCAGCCACGTGAAGCCCTGGTCC
>DASZPU010001176.1:0-4431 GCA_035550195.1 Nannocystaceae bacterium | reverse complement strand
AGCCGCCGCCGCGCGCGTCGGGGTCGCAGCGCCGACGCGAGCAGATCGGCGAGTGCATCCATGCCGACGTGACGTGCCGCGGGATCGCTCGCAAGGCCGCGCGCGATCGCGTCGCGGACGACGCGTGGTGCCCAGACGTTGCGCGGCCACGCCGGTGGCCCCGCGAGCACTGCGGCCGCGAGCGCGGGCAGCGAGCTGCCGCTGAACGGTCGCTCGTGCACGAGCGCTTCCCACAACGACACGCAGAACGCGAACTGATCGGAGGCGAAGCTCGCGGGCAATCCCGCGAAGCGTTCGGCGGCCGCGTACGCGGGCGTGCCGAGCCAGCCCGAGCCGAGCGTGTCGCTCGGTTCACCGCGCGCGGCGTCGTCGGGATCGGTCACGTCGAGATCGTGTCCGCGCGCGAGGCCGAAGTCGCTCACGCGCGCGCGCCCGTCCGCGCCCACGATCACGTTGTCGGGCTTGAAGTCACCGTGCACGATGCCGGCGGCGTGGGCCGCGGCGAGCCCGCGCGCGGCGTCGACGTAGATCGCCACGATCTCGGCGACCGTTCGCTGCTCGCACCACGCGCGCAGCGTCGCGCCGCGCACGTATTCCATCGCCACGAACACGCGCTGCTCGTGCAGCCCGACGTCGAACACCGCGACGACGTGGGGATCCGACAGTCGCGCGAGCGCCTTGCCTTCGCGCAGCTGCGCCGCGCGTTGCCGCGGATCGCTGGCGCCTTCGTGCAGCAGCTTGATCGCGACCTCGCGATCGAGCTCGGGGTCGTGGGCGGCGTAGACCGTGCCCATCGTGCCGCTGCCGACGCGCTCGACCACGACGTAGCGGCCCACTCGGCTGCCCGGAACGATGTCGCGGCGCTCGGCCGGACGGGCCGACGCGAAGTCGGACGCGAGCAGTGTCTCGTCGTGCGCCGACATCCGGCCAGCACGCAGCATGACACAACTCAACAGGCGGCGTCGTAGTCACCGCAGCAATCGCCGAGCTGCACGCAGCCGGCGTCGCAGTAACAGAAGCCGCCTTGGCCGTCGCTGATCGGGCCCGGCGATCCGCAGGCACCGTCGCACGACGGCGCATCGGGGTCGGCGGCGCCGTCGTCGGAGCTCGAGCCGTCGTCGCCACCCGTGCTGCCACCGTCGTCTTCGCCGGTGCTCGTGCCGTGCTCGTCGTCGCCGCACTCGTCGCTGTAGTCGTCGCAGCAGTCGCCGTTCGCGACACAGTCGGCATCGCAGAAGCACGCCTCGCCGTCGCCCAGCGGAACTGCGCTGATCGATCCGCAGTGATCCGCGCACGATCCCGTCTGCTCGGGATCGGGCTCGTCGTCCATCGGCTCGTCGACGTCGTAGGTGCCGCGATCGAGCATCGTGCCGATGTACTTGCGGCTGACGTTCCACACCAACCAGTTGCCACCGCTGCCCTCGAGCACCCACGGTGTGTACGCGTAGAGTGCCGCGGTGCCGTGGCTGCCCGGCGTGACGGACTCGCCGTCGAGCGTCTCGCGGGCCTCGCCCATCGTCCACTGCCCGCTGCCGTCCGCGGAGTCGTCGAAGCGTGTGCGCAGCGTCTGCGCGGCGCAGTCGAGCTGCGCATCGAGGCCGCGCATGCTCTCGCTGCACGATGAACCGTCGGGGCATCCGCAACCGAGCGCGAAGTCGAGGGCGCCGTTGCCCGGGCGCTCGCTCTTCGACACCAGCGAGGTCTCGACCTGCACGCGCACGAGCAACAGCATCGGGTTGAGCTGGTGCGCCTGCGCGACCTCCACGATCACCTGCGAGAACGGCTTGCCGTTCACCGACTCGTCGGCGAGGAAGCTGCGGTTCTGGTACGGCGAGAACTCGAGCAGCGCCTGCATCGACTCGACCGTCACCGCGTCGGCGTTCTCGAACAGCGCATCGTCGAGGATCAGATCGGCATCGAACGTCGCGAGCGCACCGTCGAACTTCTCGTTCGAGTAGGGCACGAGATCGGCAGCATCGACATCCTCGTCGAGCGCACCGCGAACCGGCACGGTGGCCCCTTGTGCACATCCACCGAGGATCCCTGCAACCACCAGGAGGGTTGCGGTAACATGCCTTTCGAACATCGCCCCGAACGTGGGCGGAGGGGGCGTCGAGGTTTCTCGACTGCCACGTTTTCCTGCAGGAGCCTCGGTGCAATCGCGTATTTTGCAGGGTCCCGGCGGAATTCCGTGAACCGCAGGGCGGCTGGTGTCACGACCAAGACACCGGCAAATCGCCGAACCCTCCTGTCAGCACGTTGTCAGGAGCACCGGAGTAGACCTCCCTCAGCGCCGAGGCGCGAAGGAGCGACACTCATGACGAAGCATCCGGTGGTTTGGTTCGAGGTGATCGGCAACGATGGCGCTGCCCTGTGCGAGTTCTATCGCTCGCTGTTCGGGTGGAAGATCGACGCCGACAACCCGATGAAGTACGGCACCGTCGACACCAAGGCCGACAAGGGCATCCCCGGCGGCGTCGGGCAGACCAAGGCGCCCGAGCAGCCGCGCGTCACGTTCTACGTGGAGACGCCCGATCTCGCGGGCACGCTCGCGCAGGCGGGCAAGCTCGGCGCGAAGACGGTGCTGCCCCCGACTGCGATCGGTGACGGCACGAAGATCGCCCTGTTCCAAGATCCGCAGGGCCACGTCATCGGTCTGGTGGCCGCTTGACCGACGAGGGACATCATCTGCGAAGCTGCAGCCATGCGGCGCGCCGATCGACTGTTCCAGATCATCGAGATCCTGCGCCGGAAACGGCGCGGGGTCACGACCGCGGCGCAGCTCGCCGAACGTCTCGAGGTCAGCGAGCGCACGATCTACCGCGACGTCGCCGATCTCCAGGCCTCGGGCACGCCCATCGAAGGTGCCGCGGGCGTGGGCTACACGCTGCGCCCCGGCTTCGATCTGCCTCCGCTCATGTTCGACGCCGGTGAAATCGAAGCGCTGGTGCTCGGTGCACGCATCGTCGGTGCGTTCGGCGATGCCGAGCTCGCCCGCGCATCGCGACGCGTGCTCGACAAGGTGTCGGCGGTGCTGCCCGACGAGCTGCGTCCGCTGCTGTCGCGCTCGCTGCTCTTCGCACCGGGCGTCGCACCGGATCGCAAGCACAGCAAGGCGCTGCAGGTGCTGCGCATCGCGTTGCAGCAGCGCAAGAAAGTGCGCATCGACTACACCACCGACGACGAACGCACGAGCGCACGCGTCATCCGTCCGCTCGGTGCGTTCTTCTGGGGCCGCGTGTGGACCGTGTCGGCCTACTGCGAGCTGCGCGAGGACTTCCGCACGTTCCGGCTCGATCGCATCGGCGCGTGCGAGCTACTGGACGAGACGTTCGTCGACGAGCCCGGCCGTAGCCTCCGCGAGCTGCTCGCGCGCCACGGCGAGTACGCCGAACGCTTGCTCGAGCCCTAAGCCGCCGAGCGAGCGTCGAGCCGGCGACGCAGCGAGCCGTCCTCGAGCGCCTTCGCGGTCTCGTCGGCGCCGCCGATCAGCACGCCGTCGACATAGACCTGGGGAAAGGTCGGCCATCCGCTCCACAGCTTGATCGCGAGGCGCGTCTGCCAACCCGACAGATAGCTGCCGTACTCGATGTACTCGAACGCGAGGTTGGCCGCTTCGAGCGTGCGACGGGCCCGCTTCACGTGGGGATTCTGCGCCATGCCGACGACGACGATGGCATGCGTCGCGATGGCCTCGCTGACGCGCGCGATCACGTCGGCGTGGAAGCGATTCATCTTCTCGAGCACGGGCTCGGACAACTTGGAGGCGGGAAGCTGTGGTCGCGTCACGGCGGAGGGTGTAGCACGCACGAGCGCTGCGTCACATCGGGAGCGCGTGCGGATGCGCGGCGGAGCACCCGTAACTCGGCGGTGGGCGCCCGCGTCACCCGAAGTCGGGCCCGTGCAGGATGGGCGCGGCAGGAGTGGGCGGCGTCGGGCCGATGAACCCGATGTTCAGCTGGGCGCGCTTGGCCTGCTGCACGTAGCTGCCGATCTGCATGTGCAGCGAGTCGCGCTCGCGCGTGTTGAGCTCGCGTTGGGTCAGCAGCGCGTCGAAGATCGCGTGATCAGTCGACGCACGCATGATGCGATCGAGCTCCGCTTCCGCGAGCTCGAGCTTGGTCAAACGATCACGGAGCTGCTGCACGGTGGGCGTCATGTCGCCGGTGCTCGAGCTCTCGCTCTCGACCTGCCCGGGCAAGCGCGACAACGCATGGCGCACGCGCTCCATCGCTGCGGGCGGCACGGTCGCGTTGAGCGATGCGTTGCCCGGACCCGACGAGAGATTGGTGACCTCGCCACCTTGATCGACGATGACCTTGCGCGCGACCTCGGCGGATGCGGCCGCATCGGTCACGCGGATCTGCAGGTTGGTGTAGTGGGTCATCACCGGACCGCTCGGTACGATCGGTGCCGGTGTGCTCGTCGTGA
>DASZPU010001175.1:0-3324 GCA_035550195.1 Nannocystaceae bacterium | reverse complement strand
CGCGTGCCGACCAGCACGTCGAAGCTCGCCTGTCGCACTCCGCGATCGCTGCGCGTGGGAATGCGGCTGTCCTGCGCGCGTTGGATCGACTGCGCGAGCGCGACCGCACTCGCGCGCTGCGCGGTGGCCACGAGCTCGGCGATCATCGCCTCCGCGCGCGCGGGCGCGGGCCCGGCCGCGTCGTCCATCGCCTCGCCGTTCTCGCGGTGCGCCGTCCAAGCGGCCTCGCGACTGCTGGCCTCGGCATCGAGCACATACGTCTCGAAGCCGGCCTGATCGTGGCGCGGCGAGGCGTTCGCGTGGAGGCTGACGAACACGTCGGCGGCCTGCGCGTTGGCCAGCGCGACGCGGTCGGCGAGCGCGAGCGTGCGATCGTCGTCGCGGGTCAGCGCGACCTCGGCGTGGGGCAGCCGCTCGCGCAGCGCGACTTCCACGGCGCGCGCGAGCTGCAGGCTGATCGCCTTCTCGTGGGCGTGACCGTCCAGGCTCGTGCACCCCGAGTTCGTGCCGCCGTGCCCGGCATCGAGCACGATCGTGTAGCCGTGCTCGACCACCGGCCGTGGCCCACGCGCCGTCGCAGCACTCTTGTCGGCCCCGGCGAGCACGCCGAGCAGGAGCAGGGATCCGATCATTGCCGACATGTAGGATAATGTCTGCAATCACGCAAGAAAGCCGCCAGGCCCAGCTCCAGCCCGCTTTGGGGCGCCTGCGTGCTACACCACAGGGCTCGAAGGCCCGGTGGATCTCCGCCCGACCGCAGCCAGCCTGACCGCGTTCGCCCTGTTGGGTGGGCTGGTCCAGATCCTCGCCTCGGTCGTCCTCGGGCTCGCGCGACTCGACGCGCTCACGATCGCCGCGAGCGAAGGACCGACGATGTATCTCATCGCGGCCGCGGCGTTGTGCACCGGGCTCGTCGCGCTGTGGACGTTGCGTCGTCGCCCGATGATCGCGTGCATGGCCTTCCTCGTGTGGCAGGCCGCCATCTTGTGGCCGTTGTCGCGACGCATGAGCGTGCTCGGCCTCGCGTTGCACGGCGAGTTCATCCTGCACCACTTCGTCACGCTGCTCTGCGCGGGCGTGTGTGGCGTGCTCGCGGTGCAGCTCGTGCGTGCGCGCGAGCGAGGTGTCGTGCGGCTGCCGATCGCTGCGCTCGTCGTGCTCGCGATCGCGGTCGCGCTCGCGGCCCACGTGGCCAACGTGCAAGGCGCCGCGCGCATCGCCGACGTGCTGCGCACGATCGCGGTGCTCACGATGCTCGGGGCCGCGCTCGCGTGGGGCGTCGACGAGCTGCGTCGCGACCCGCGTTCACCCACACGTTGGGCGGTCGTCCCGCTGCTCTTGCCGATCGCGCTGCGCATCGTGCTGGTCGGTCCGCGCGCGCTCGACGAAGCGCCGATCCCTCCCGGTTGGCGCGTCGCGTTCATGACGGTGCTCGTGCTGTGTGCCGCCGCGCTCGCGGTCCTTCTGCGCCCACGACCACCGCGCGTCGTCGCGATCGTGATGACCGTGCTCTCGGCGCTCGCGATCGCGACGCTCTACCTCGTGTATCGCCGCGGCTTCGCGGAGGTGGAAGACGGGCTCGGTGGCCTCGCGCAATCGGTGCTGGGCTTCGTACCGCCCTACCCCGAGTACGTCTCCGGCATCGCGACCATCGCGGTGATGCTCGGGGCCTTCGTCGCGTTGCAGACCGCCGGCGGTGCGCTCACCTCCGACGACGCACGCGATCGCGGCATCGGCCTCGCGCTCGTGCTGGTCGCCGGTGTCGGCTGGTCGAACCCGCAGCTCGTGCTGATGTCGGGCGCGGGCGCGCTGCTGTTCATCGCGGACCTCGACGATCCGATCGTGCCCGCGCGCGCGCCGAAGACCTCGATCGCCGACGTGCTGGAAAAGACGGGCGCGGCGCTCGGGCTCGAGCTGTCGACGATCGCCGCCGACAAGCGCGGCCAACGAACGCTGCACGCGTTGCGTGGTCGCATCCGCGGCGTCGACGTCGACGTGCGCGCGCAGATCGACGAGCGCAAGCCGCAGGTCGGCGCGCGCCTCGGTGCGATCGGACGCAGCAAGCCCGAGGTCGCGCTCGCGCCCGCGAGTGGCGATGCGGGCGAGCGCCCGGCCCACGCGATCGGTCGCACGCATCGCGTCGTCGGCAACGCGCGCATGCTCGAACGCTGGGGCGACGCGGTGCTCGACGCGTGCAAGCCCTTCCCCACCCTCCGCATCGGCATGTGGCCGAGCGGCGTAGAGCTCGATCTCGGCAGCGATCTCGGCGACCTCGACGAGACCACGCTCGCGACACTGCTCGAAGCGCTGGTCACCGCGCTCGAGTGAATCGCCGCGCCCCTCACTCCCCGGAGAAGAAGTGCTTGAGCGCCTCGAAGAAGCCCGGCTTCGCCGAGAGCTCTTCGAGCTCGCCGTCGTCGAGCCACACGCCGCCGCACGCGAAGCACTTGTCGACGCGCACGCCACGGAACGTGATCTCGTCGAGATCGCTGCCGCACTTCGGACAGTGCATGTGATGCAGCTTCTTCAGCGCCTCGCGCTCCGCCGGGCCGAGCTCGGCATAGCGACGGCGCTTCGCGTCACGCCGCAGCTGCACCTCGTCCCAGCTCGAGCCGCTCCTCGATCCTTCTTCGTCGCGCTCGCTCACCGTGGCCCTCCGCTCATCCCATGCTCTCGCCTTCGCCCGCCCCGGGATCGGGCGTGCCGCCGCCCTCGTGCGCATCGACGTACGCGCGCGCCTGGCTGTGTCCGGGATCGTGCTCGAGCAAGCGGCGATAGTACTGCACCGCTTTCTGCGTGCGACCGAGTCGCGCCGACGCCCGCGCAGCGCCCTGCAGCGCCGTCATCATGTCGGGCGAGCGTCCGAGCGCTTTCTCGTAGCTGCGCAGCGCGGCGTCGTAGCTGCCCAGCTTCACGTTCGCGTCGCCGAGGCACAACAGCGCATCGAGGTCGTTGGGCTTCTTCTCCAGCGCCTTGCGCAGGAGCGGCACCGCACCGGTCGCATCCCCGCCTTCGACCTTGCGACAACCCTTGTCGATCAACCGTTCGGCCGACTCGCCCGTCGGCGTCGCGATGAGCACGGGATCGTCGTCGCCCGCGGTCGGATCGGGCGGCGGCGTCGTGCCGCCTTCGCTGCCGCTGGGCTCGCCCTGCTTCGCATCGGGCGCGGGTCCGCCCGCGAGCGCAGCGGCGCGACGCGACAGCGCGCGCGCAGCTGGTTGCTCGGGCGCATCGGCGAGCAGCGACTCCGCGGTCGCACGTGCACCGGTCGCATCGGCCTCGTGCAGCTGCGCGAGCCCGAGCGTGAGCCGTGCGAGCACCGAC
>DASZPU010001174.1:0-8767 GCA_035550195.1 Nannocystaceae bacterium | reverse complement strand
GCACGGGAGCAAAATCATCGTGACTCGGAACCTGTGCCCACTTCGAGAGACCTGAGTCGGACGGTGCGCGTCGCGTCTGCTAAGGTGAAGCCGCTCGTGTCGTCGCGCATCGTCACGCTGCTCTGCGCGCTCGCGATGTCGTTGGTCGCGTCGTGCGGCCATCGCAATCGCAAGCGCGAGCCCACCGTCGCGTTGCCGGCACCGTGGCGCGCACCGACACTTCCGGACTGCGATGCGAAGGCCGATCCGCGCTGCAAGAATCCCGTCGACCGCATCGTGCTCGCGGAGCTGAAGCAGGCCGGTCTGCAGGCGGCGAAGCCCGACATGCCCGAGCTGTGCCGCCGACTCGCGGTCGATCTGCTCGGCCGCATCCCGACCGGGCCCGAGCTGCGCAGCTGTCTCGCGCGCCCGGTCGAGGCCACCGTCGATGCCTGGCTCGCCTCCGATGCATACGTGCTCAACGAGCGCCGCTACTGGGCCGACCTCGTCGACTACAGCGTCGACTACTCGTGGTACGTGCTGGTCGACGATCTCGACGCGCTCGTCACTCGCTATGCGAAGGGCCAGCTCGGCTACGGCAAGTTCGCGAGCGAGCTCGTGCTGCATCCGGCGTTCTACGGTCGTCATCCCGACCTCGACTGGTCGCGCGCGATGTACTCGATCTTCCTCGGTCGAGCGGCGCGCATCGACGAGGTCGTCGCGCTCGCACCACTCGCGCGCGTGTGGGCCTCGCGACCGCTCATGCTCGGGCCCGACAACGCGGCCACGAGCGACGGCAAGTCGGTCACCGTCACGAACTACGGCCGCGCATACGCGGAGGAGGTCGGCTTCGATCCGTGCGGCTGCGCGGTGACGGTCGGCGGCTGTCGCTCGCGCGCGCTGGGCAAGCTGATCGACTTCGGCAGCGGAGAGTGCAGCAAGGAATGCAAGCCGCGCACGTACGGTGGCTTCGCGAAGGAGGACGGCACGCCGTGCTTGCCCGAGCCGGTGCGGCTCGTCGGTGTGAGCGCCGGCATGCCCCGCAAGGGCAGCGACGGCAAGCCCTCGACGTGGCGCGAGCGCGATCTCGACGGCGAAGAGCTCGCGAAACCCTGGCCGGAGGCGAGCGCCGAGCAGAAGCAGAAGCTGCACTCGCTCGGTGATGCACTCGTCGCGCGTCCGGACTTCTGGGAGGCCGCAGTCGATCGCGAGCTCGCGCGCTTGCTCGGCTGGTGGCAGACCTCGTTCCAGCGCGCGGAGTCGGATCTCCCGTTGTTGCGGCATGCGCTCGCCGGCGAGCTCGCGCGCACCGGCGACATCCGAGCGTTGCGTCGCGCGATCGTGACGAGCGTGCTGTACACGATGCCCGCATCGCACGGATCGACGGCCACCGCGAACGCGCTGCCACCGTGGTCGAGCGGGCCGCGCAAGCTGCTCACCGGGCAACGCTGGCTCGACTCCGCCGGCATCGCGATCGGCGAGACGCTGGGCGGGTGCGACCATCGCTTCGTCACGCGCAACCCCTACTTCGATTCCGCGTTCGCGGATGCTGCGACGCTCGCCGCATACGGGCCCGAGTCGCGCGTCGAGCCCGGGCTCGCGACCGCGGTCGAGCCGAGCTTCCGCGAGAACCGGGCACCGTTTGCATACTCGCTGGCCGCGCGCTCACTCGGTGGTTGCGGTGCGCACGGATCGAGCTCGCCCACGCTCGGCACTGCGCAGTCGCAGCGCGAGCTCGCGACGCGGCTGTGCGCGCAAGGTCGCGCCGTGCTGCCGCCGCGCTTCGATGGCCGTGATCTCGATGGTGCCGCGGCGCATCTCATCGCGCGCTTGCTCGGCCGCGAGCCCACGCCGCCGCAGAAGAAGGCGCTCGGCGACGAGATGCGCCAGTGCGTCGCCGCCGGTCCGCGTGGCTGCGACAGCCCCACCGCCGCGGTGCGTTGGGCATGCGTGCGACTCATGACCTCCGCCGAGTTCGGCACCTACTGAGAAGAAACGATGCTCACTCGCCGCCACTTGCTCGCTTCGCTCGCCAGCGTGATCGCGTTGCCGCCCGCGCTCGCACTCGCCGGCCCCGCGCGCACGGCCCCACGCACGTCGCCGGTGCGAGCGCATCGCGTGCTCGTGCTCGCGTTGGGTGGCGGCGTGCGCTCCAGCGCGTGCTTCATCGCGAGTCGATCGAAGTCGCTGAATCCGTGGGGCGTGATCGAGGGCGTGCGACTCCCGCTCGGCAAGCTGCTCGACGATCCGGTGCGACCCGGCGTGCCCAGTCGCGTCGAGGGCTATCAGCTGCGCAGCCCCGGGCTCGAAGGGCTCCGCGTGCCGCGACTGCGCGAGACGAGCGACGGCTTCGCAGTGCTCGGCACGTGGGACGACGAGCGCGGCGATCATCAGCGATCGGAGCTCGTCGAAGGCACCGGCACGGTCGATCCGAACGCAGCGGGGTTGCTCGTGCGGCTGTACAGCGCGCTGGTCGAGACCCGCAGAGGCGGCAGCGCGCCGGAGGTGCCACCGTTCGCGATCGGCCGCGCCTCGAGCCTCGCGGCGGCACCGCGCGGGCAAGCGAATTCCGCCGCAGTCGAGATCGGTGATCGCAAGCAGCTCCCCGGCGACAGCCCCGAGCGCCGCGATCTCGCGGCACGCACGGGCCGCGATTTCGCCGTCGACGAGAAGAAGCGCCAGCGGCTCGACGACGAGCTGCTCGGCCACACCGGTGCAGGTGGTTTCGAAGCGGTGGAGTCGTACGTGCTGCAGCACGCGATGAGCCATCGCCTGCGCACGAAGCTCGCAAACCCTGCGGTGCACTTCGACGCCTACGGCGATCAGCAAGCGTCACTCGGCACGTTCCGCAACGGCAAGCGCTCGCTGCCGCTGACCAACCAGATGCTGATGGAGATCCTCTCGGTGCCCAACGGTGGCTTCGGACAAGGCGACGACACGGCCGGCAACCTCGCGCTCGCGATCCGCTTGTTGCAGATGGGCAGCCCGGCGGTCGCGGTGACGATGGACGGGTTCGACATGCACTCCGGTGAGCAAGAAGCCGCACCTGCCTTGTACGCTCGGCTCGGTGCCGCCTGGGCGGCGTTGCGATTCCTGCTCGCGCACACCGAAGATCCGAGCGAGCCCGGCACCACGATGCTCGATCGCACGCTCGTGCTCACCACCAGCGAGTTCGGCCGCGATCCCGGTCAGCCGAAGAGCGGCTTCAACGGCGGTGGCGGCAGCGATCACGGCAGCCATCCGGCGTGCTTCTATCTCGGTCACGCGTTGATGGGCGCCGGGATCCGCGGCGGCAAGTACCACGGTGCGGTCGATCTCGACAGCTTCGACGCACGACATGCTCGGCGTCGCTTCAGCCCGCAACAGCTGCTCGCGACCGTGCTGCAGGCGGTCGGTGCCGATCCCACCGATGCACGCTGGGGCTTCGAAGGCGCGCGCGCGATCCCGGATCTGTGGGCATGACCATGCGGCGTATCGCACTGTGCATGTTCGTGCTCGCCGCGGCCTGTCATCGTGAAGGTCGTCGCGACGGTTTGCCGGAGATCCGTGCGCACGGCCCGATGGCCGACGCACCGCGGCTCTACCCCGATCTCGCGGCGCTCTACGCCGGCAACGCGGGCATCTACCGCAGCTGCGCCGCCAACCAGGGCGTCTGTCACAACGACAAGGAGTATCCCAACCTCGCGACGATGGGCTCGGTCGTCGCGGCGATCGGTGGGCCCTGCAACGTGACCCGCGAGCTCGCGAGCGAGATGCACGATCT
Source organism: Nannocystaceae bacterium (assembly GCA_035550195.1). GTDB lineage: Bacteria > Myxococcota_A > Polyangia > Nannocystales > Nannocystaceae > Xiheibacterium. Next base: position 5,025 of record DASZPU010001174.1, on the reverse strand, counting down.
CTGCGAGCAAAAGGGCGACATGGTCGCGACCGGTGGCGAGCAGATCGAGATCGGCTCGATCCGCACGCCCGCGCTCGAGAGCATGGATGCGTCGCTCGATGCGGAGGCGGCGTTCTTCTTCTCGCAGGGGCAATCGTTCGATCAGACCAAGTTCTACCTGCGCCTGCGCAAGCTGCCGACCAAGCTCGGGCGCGAGGTGTCGATCATTCGCAGCGGCGATCCGCCGGCCACGCTCGCAACGATGAGGATCGTGCGCGACGCGGCGCGCACGAAGACGGGCAAGCGCGGACAGACGCTCGTCGTCGGCTTGCCGCTCTTTCCCACCAACGGCAACTACGACATCCCGGCGGAGCGCGATCCCTACCGCGTGTTCGCGCGGCTCTCGCCCCGCGCAGCGCGTGCGTCGGATCCCGAGGTCGTGCACTTCGGCGATCCCAACGGCAACGGCATCTTCGGTGCGGAGCTCGGCGGTGGCTTGATCGTTCCGGGTCATCCCGAGCGGAGCTACTTGATGAAGCGGCTCACCGATCCCACCGCGGGTCCGCTCATGCCGCGCGCGAACTGCTGCCATTGGTCGAAGGCCGCGCTGCGCGGGCTCTACTGTTGGATCGCGGGGCTGGAGCCCGACGGCCGCAACGCGATGGACCCGATCGACTACGAGACGTGTCCTGCAGGTCCGGTCGAAGACGTCGTCTATCCGGAAGCCGGTCCCGGTTGCGAGACGAGCGGCATGTGCCCGGTCGCGCCGCGCGTTCCGGTGATGGATCGTTCTTCGTTCGCCGCGGTGATGAAGGTGTTGTCGGCGCGTTGCGGTGACGCGGCGTGTCACGGTGGTGCTGCGGGCGGCGCGTTCGAGCTCGGCAGCGGCGCCGCGGCCTACACCCACGTCGTGCAGCACGTGCAGTCCGGCGTGCCCGCGGGCAGCGAGCTCTACCGCCGCATCTCGCCCGCGTTGTGCAAAGCGCCCGACTGCGAGCCGATGCCGCTCGGTGGCCCACCGTTGCCGGCGGCGGAGATCGACATCATCCGGCAGTGGATCGCACGCGGCGCGCCGCGGCAGTGAGCGCGCCAAAACGCGCTCGCACGGCGGCCTAGCGGGCCTTTGCCGACGAATCGCCACAGTGTGCCACCTCCAGCCGATCCGCGACCGCGCAGGCTCCGTACAGGCATGCGAACCCGGCCCGCGAGGGTCGGACGCCAGGAGACGCCCACCCCATGGCAAGCAACACTGAGCAGCGCACCCGAACCAACCATGCGGTGCGGCGTTTCCTGGCTCCCTTCGCGCTCTGCTCTTCGTTGCTCGCTCCCACCCTCGCTTCGGCCCACATGGGCAGCAGCAAGTCGATCGAAGCACGCGTCGACGAAGGTGGCGCGCAGCTGACCGTGCAGGTCGACGCGGTCGATGCTGCGCTCGCGCTCGGCTTGCCGGTCACCGCGGATCAGGATCGCATCGCGAAGCACGACGTGCTGCTGCGTGGCTGGCTCGCGAGCGGCATCGTCGTCACCGGTGAGAGCGGCGCGTGCATCGGCCGCGCGCAGGCGCCCGAGTTCGCCAGCACCGACGACGGCAAGCCGGTCGTGCGCGTCGCGCTCGACTACGCGTGCCCGCAGCCGAACGGCAACCTCGTGCTGCGCGACGACACCGTCTTCGCCGAGGATCCCGATCACGAGACCTTCGTGTCGCTGGTGACCCCCGAAGGTCGCGAGTCGCACGTGCTGCGTGGTGGTGATCGCGAGGTCGAGCTCGGCACCGTCGCGTCGGCTTGGCAGACGCTGCGCTCGTTCCTCAAAGAGGGCGCGGTGCACCTCGTCACCGGCTACGACCACATGCTCTTCCTGCTCTCGCTGGTGCTCTCGGCGGGCATGCTCGCGAAGGTCGCCGGCCTGCGCCGCTCGATCCGCGACGTCGCGTTCGTGGTCACCGCGTTCACGGTGGGCCACAGTCTCTCGCTCGCCGCCGCAGCGCTCGGTTGGGTCGCGATGCCGTCGCAGCTCGTCGAGAGCGCGATCGCAGCGTCGATCATCTTCGTCGCCGCGCTGAACATCGCGCGCCCCGAGGCCCGCGTCGCCAAGCCGTGGATCGCCGGAGCATTCGGGCTCGTGCACGGCTTCGGTTTCTCGTCGGTGCTCGCCGACGTCGGGCTGCCCACGGCCCATCGCGCGCTCGCACTCGCCGGCTTCAACGTCGGCATCGAGCTCGCACAGCTCGCCTTCGTGATGTTGGTGATGTTGCCGCTCGTGTGGGCCGCCGGTCATCGTCGCTACCCGCTGGTGGTGGTGCGCGGTGGCTCGCTCGCGATCGCTGCATGCGGATGCGTGTGGCTGGTCGAGCGCAGCTTCGGGCTGTGATTCATCGGCCCGCACGCGCCGAGTAGAGACTCCTTCGCTCATCGACTGGACGAACGACGTGATGGCGCGTCGCCACTAGGCGGCGTCGCGCCTTGGAGAGGACGCATGCAACACAGATACGACAGCAAGCTGGGCCCACTGGCCCTCACGGGGGTCATCGCCACTGCCCTCGGATGTGGAACGAGTGATGGTGGCGGCAATCTCCCCGATACCGCACCGACGGTTCTCGAGCGCGTCGCAGACGAAGGCTTCAAGAACGCCGGTGCAGTGGCGGTGAGCCCCGACGGTGAGACGTTCTACGTCGCCGCGTACGACGAAATGCAGACGCCCGGCGTCTTCACCGTCGACGTCGCAGCGAAGACGATCGACTCGCTGCACCTCGGCGCGCCGCTGCTCTACCCTTCGGACCTCGCGACCTCCTGCGACGGCGACACGATCTTCGTCGCCGACATGGGCGTCGCGCCGGCCGACTACGACATCGGCGGCGGCGACAAGTCCATGCCGACGCAGGAAAAGGGCGGGCTCTACACGCTCGACGCCGACGGCGGCGCGCCGGCGCAGCTGCAAGCGACCGGCATCCTGCGTGCCGCAGGCGTGGTGGTCGGTGCCGACTGCGAGACGCTCTACGTCAGCGGTTGGACCGACATGAACGTGCCCGCGGTGTTCACCGTGCCGACGGCCGGCGGTGCGGCGAAGGTGCTGCACGAGGGCGAGCCGCTCGTGTCGCCGACTGGAATCCACGTCGACGCGGACAACGTAGCGTGGGTGATGGATCACGCGGCACGTGGTGGCGAAGGCGAAGGCAGCCTGTTCGCGGTCACGAGCGCCGGCAAGGTGACTCCGGTCGCCAGCGGCATCGGCATGGGCCGACACGGCGGCGTCTCGCTCGCACCGGGTGGCACCACCGCGGTCATCCCCGCGAGCAACGGCGAGGGCAAGGCCTTCCTCATCACTGCGGACACGTCGACCGGCGACAAGCAAGTCGTCGACGCACCCGACCTGCAGTTCCCCACCGGTGTCGCGGCGGCGAAGAACGCCCCCGTGATGGCGGTCGCCACCGAGAACGCCATCTACAGCGCCACCTACGAGTGAAGAACGACGGAGATCAGAGGACACCATGAAGACGCAATCCACCATCCTGCTTTCGACCCTGACCGCCGCCGCTGCACTCGTCGCGATGCCCGGCACCGCCCTTGCGTCGAGCCACCGCGAAGCGCCAGCCATCGGTGAAGATCAGTTCGCCGACAACACCGACGTCTACACGTTCATCAGCCCGAACAACCCAGACCGGCTGGTGATCGTCGCCAACTACGTGCCGCTGCTCATCCCGTCGTCGGGTCCGAACTTCTACAAGTTCTCGGACAACGTGCGCTACGAGATCCGCATCGACAACGACGGCGATGCGCAGACCGACGTCACCTACCACTGGGCCTTCCAGACCCACGTGGCCAACGGCGGCACGTTCCTCTACAACGTCGGGCCGGTCGACAGCCTGCAGAGCGGCAACCTCAACGTCACGCAGACGTACGACGTCTACCGTGCGTACCAGCAAGGCGTCGGCAACAAGAAGGTCGTCGAGCAGATCGTCGACGATGGCCGCGTTGCGCCGTGGCACGTCGGTGACCGCACGTTCCCGATGGACAGCTACGAGGGCATCGCCCAGTCGGCGATCACGACCGCCAGCGACGGCTCGACGATCTTCGCCGGTCCGCGCGACGAGCCGTTCTTCGTCGACCTGCACGTCTTCGACCTCCTCGGGGTCGCGGGTGCGCCGACGACCGACGGTGTGAACGTCATGTCGATCGTGCTCGAGGTGCCGATCACCAACATCTCGCGCTACCAGCAGCGCGCGACCGATCCGACCGCGCAGACCGCCATCGCCGGCGTGTGGGCGCGCGCGCTCCGTCCGATCGTCACGATCCGCAACGGCAACCAGGACGACGGCAACTTCGGTGGTTGGCAGCAGGTCTCGCGCCTCGCGGTGCCGCTGGTCAACGAGGCCGTGATCCCGCTGCAGGACAAGAACGCATTCAACCGCGGTGCGCCGGTCGACGATGTCGCGAACTTCGGTTCGTACATCCTCAACCCGGAGCTCCCCGGTCTGCTCAACGCGGTGCTCGGCGCCGGTTGTGCTCCCACGCCGCAAGGTGGTCGTCTCGACATCGTCGGGATCCTCTCGCCCAACGGCACGGCGCCCGCCGACCTCATGCGCATCAACGTGGCGCAGGGTCAGACCTACGCGGACTCGGGCTTCCCGAACGGTCGCCGCCTCGAGGACGACGTGACCGACACGCTGCTCACCGTGCTCTGCAACAACGGTGGTGCGGTCGGTGACGGCGTCGACAGCAACGACCTGCCCTTCTTCGATCAGATGCCGTACCTCGCCTCGCCGCACTCCGGCAACCCGCTCTGATCGCGAGCAGCCCCCCAAGGCAATCGCCCGGCGCGTCGGTGATCCGAGTGATCACCGGCGCGCCGGCGTTCGTACGCCGGCTCAGCGCGCCATGATGCCGCCGCCGATGTGGCGACGACGCGTCACGGCGAGGAAGATCGCGAGCAGCAAGACCGCACCGACGAGGCTGCCGATCAGACCCGCAGTGTTGAAGTCGGTGACGCGCTCGTGACTGATGAGACTCCCGAGGAAGCCACCGAGTAACGATCCGCCCACGCCGAGCA
>DASZPU010001173.1:0-15419 GCA_035550195.1 Nannocystaceae bacterium | reverse complement strand
CCGCTCAACCATTTCTGGGCGACCGCTGGCGAGTCGGTCTACGAGATCGGCGGCGGCGATCTGTCCGAGTACACGGAGCCGCCGGGGTAGGATTGCGCGTGGCTCGTTGGACGACGAAGTGGTTGCTGCTCGGGCTCGCTGCGTGTGCGCAGCAAGAGCCCGAGGGCGGTGAAGCGAACGACACGTCGAACCCGAGCACGTCGGGTGCGAACGGTTCGTCGTCGGGTGGATCCGAGGTCGGCAGCAGTGACGGCTCGAGCGGTGGCAGCAGCGGCAACGCCGAGAGCACCACGATGCTCGAGGAGAGCAGCAGCGGCAACGACACGATGTCGACGATGTCCACCACCGGCACGCCACCGATGCCGCGCCCGTGTGGGCTCGAGGATCTCGATCCCAGCGCCGACCCCGACGCGGCGATCGACGAAGGCGATGCGGTCGGGCAGATTCCCACCGTCATCGGCGAAGTGCTGCTGCGCAACTGCGGCTGTCACTACACCGACATGGTGCCGCCCGGATACGTCGACTACATCTCGCATCACCAGGAGATGTCGACCTTGGCGCACTTCCACGAGAACTTCATGGGCACGTTCCCGACCGGCTACGAGACGATGCCGACGTATCTCGCGGTGGAGCAGCGCGTGGTGTTCTCGAATCCGTTGCCGATGCCGTCGATCAACTGCTCGATCGACGGCAACCCGCAGCATCGGATCTCCGACGAAGATCTCGCGACGATCAGTGACTGGCTCACCGCGGGCGCGCCCGACGGTGCGAGCTGGCCGCCTTGAGTCGTGCTATCTCTCGGCTCGGCATGTCCCCGAGGCTCGCGACGACGCTCTTCGTGCTCGCATGTGGATGTGGTGGTGCCGCAGCGCCCTCGCCTGCGCCGCGCACGAAGGTCGACGGTGGCAAGGCCGTCGCTCCGCAAGCGAAGTACGACGGCGCCGACGAAGTCGTCGTCGCCGAGCCGAGCACCGCCAGAGCGCAGGCGCCCGCGAAGGTCGCGGACGATGCAGACGATCCCAACTTCCCCACGCCGCCCCGCGCCGATCTGCGCGCGAGCGTGTACTTCCGCAAGGCTCCGCAACGCGATCGCGCAACCGTGTGGCGACCGAGCGCGGCGGATCCGACGATCGGCGAGCAGCTCCCGCTCGTGGTCGACCACGAGGCCGGCGGCGCGGTCGGCATCGGCACGATGACCCCGCTCCTGTCGCAGAACGGAGTGTGGCTCGCATATCTCGATCGCGGTCACCTGATGGTCGCGATGCTCGACGGCGCGATGAAGGAACGCATCACGCGACACGGCCCGTCGCAGGTCAGCGTGCTCATCTCCGGCTTCTCACCCGACTCTGCGACCCTGATGTTCGAGCAACACGAGGTGCAGGCCGAAGACGCGATGCCGCTGCCCGCGGATGTGAAGGCCGGCTTCACGCTGCTGAAGCTCACCGGCTACAGCGCGGAGCACCTGCCGCTGCTCACCGGTTTCGAAGCGTGGACCGCCGGGAGCACGCGCGTCGTGCTCGAGCGTCGCGAAGGCGGCGCGACGGAGCTCGTCACCTACGCGCTCGAAGACGCGAAGGTCGAGCTGCAGCAGCGGCTGCCCGGCAACTACGGCTTCACGCAGCTCGTCGTCGGCGCGGAGCACATCGTCTACGTGCGCGTGCCGAAGGATCATCGCAGCCAAGTGGTGCGCGCGAAGCTCGATGGCTCGGCGCTGGTGGAGCTGTCGCCCGAAGGCGACTTCACGCAGTACCAGTGGCCCAAGCTCTCCGTCGATGGCAAGCAAGTCGCCTACCGCGACAACACTCGCATCGTGCGCGTGAGCATCGACGGAGGCGCGCAGACCGAAGTGACGACGTGCACCAGCGGTGATTGCGAGCACGCATGGGAGAGCGGCACCGGCCTGCTCGTGCGCGACGGCAGCGAGCTCACGCGCCACGAAGACGGCGCGAAGACGGTGCTCGCCACCGACGCGCTCGGCTTCGCGATCGCCGGCGAGCCGGGTTAACGCGGCGCTTCGAGACGCTCGCGACCGCCGAGATACGGCTGCAACGCCTTCGGGATGCGGATCGAACCGTCCTCGTCCTGGTAGTGCTCCAGCACGGGGATGAGGATGCGCGGCGAAGCGAGCGCGGTGTTGTTGAGCGTGTGCACGTGCACCGGCTTGCCGCCGGCCTCGAGGCGCACGCGGATCTTCGAGCGCCGCGCCTGGAACTCGTGCAGCGTGGAGCACGAGTGCGTCTCGGCGTACGCGTTGCGGCTCGGCATCCACGTCTCGACCTCGTGCTTGCGCACCTGACCGAGCCCGAGCTCACCCGTACATGCGAGCGCGACGCGATGCGGTAGCTCGAGTCGCTGCAGGATGGTCTCGCTGTTGCCGAGCAGACGCAGGTGCTCGCGCAGCGAGATCTCCGGGTCGGGCTCGCAGAACACCACCTGCTCGACCTTGTTGAACTGATGCACGCGATACAGGCCCGCGGTGTCGCGACCGGCCGCACCGGCCTCGCGACGGAAGCACGGCGAGATGCCGGCGTAGCGCACCGGCAACGTGCCGGGCTCGAAGATCTCGTCGGCGTGCAGCGACACCAGCGACACCTCGGAGGTGCCGATGAGGAACAGGCTCGTCGCGTTCGCGGCGCGGTTCTCGGTGCGATAGGTGTCGTCGTAGCCGAGCGGGAAGAAGCCGGTGCCGACCATCGCTTCTTCGCGCACGAGCACCGGCGGAGCGACGAGCGTGAAGCCGCTCTCGGACAACAGATCGAGCGCCATGCGCATGAGCGACTGCTCGAGCAACACGCCGAATCCGGTGAGCGCGTACGCTCGGCTGCCGGCGAACTTCGTGGGCCGCTCGAGATCCGCGAGCCCGTGCAGCTTGCACAGCTCGATGTGATCGCGCGGCTTGAAGTCGAACTTGCGCGGCTCGCCCCACAGCCGCACCACCTTGTTGTCGTGCTCGCCCTGCCCGATCGGCGTGTCGGCGACCGGCACGTTGGGGATGGTCAGCAGCAGCTTGTCGCGCTCGATCTGCAGCTCGCCCATCTGCGTCTCGAGCACGCCGACCTTGTCGCCGAGTGCCTTGCTCTCCGCGATCATCGCGGGACGATCGTCTTTGCTCGCCGACGGGATCGCCTTGCTCAGGCGATTGCGCTCGCTGCGAATGCCCTCGACCTCCTGCACCAACGCGAGATAGCGCGCGTCGACGTCGAGCAGGCGATCCAGATCGACCTGGAAGTGCTTGTTCCTGATCGCCTCGCGGACGACGTCGGGATGCTCGCGGATGAAGTGCAGGTCCAGCATGGCCGCGCGGACTGTAGCACTCCTGCTCACGCCAAACGCGTGAACGTGCAGGCGAGGATCTGCAGCCTCTCGTCCGCGCCCTCGACCCTGGTCACGCGGATCCGTAGGAACTCGTCCCCGGTCGGCGTCGCCGGCACGACGAACGCGAGCGCCTCGCCGTCCTCGAGATCCAGCGTGAGCCCGCCGCGCTCGTGCGTGACGAGCTCGTCGGAGCTCAGCGTCGCGTAGCTCAGCGCGAGCGGAGCCGCGAAGTCACCGCGGCACTCCACCAACAACGCACGATCGGAGGTCCAACCCCTGCGCGCGAAGAAGTCGACGCGTCCACCTTGGTCGACCCACAAGCCTTGCAACGCGGGAGAGCTGGAATTGTCGAGCGACGTGCCCACGAGCTCGACACCGATCTGCGGCGTGCCGAGCACGTCGAGATCGAGTGTGATGGCGTCGGACGTCATCACGGGCGGCGTCGGCGTGGTGGTGCCGAACGAGTGCGAGGTCTTGCCCATCGTCTTCGACGACACGTCCTCGATCTTCGGCTCGGCGTGCTTGCGCAGCGTCGGGATCCGTCGCGCGCGCACACGCGCGGATGCAGCGAGCGATGTCTCCGATCGTGTGGGCGTCGCAGGTCGAGGCGGCGCGCTCGTGAGCGAGCCGAGCAGTGCGAGGAGCGGTGCGATGATCGTCACGACGTCAGGACTGCGAAGCCGGACGGATGTGACGATCAAAGCCGCGTGAAGGTGCACTCGGTCAGGCGCACGCGGCGATCAGGGTCCGCGACGGCCTCCATGCGCAGACGCAGCTGGTCGTAGCCCGCCATCGACGTCGCGGGCACGACGAACGCGAGCTCGTCGGCACCGTCGAGCTCGAAGGTGAGCTCGCCGAGTCCCACGCCGCTCCAGCCTTGGTACTTGGCGAAGCTCACGGTGACGCTTCCCGGAAAGCTCCCATCGCACTCGACGAGCAACGCGCGGTCGGAGATCCAACTCGCACGCGGGAAGAAGTCGACGCGCCCGCCGGGCTCGATCCACAGCCCGCGCTTCAGGATCCAGAGGCTGTGGTTGTTCAGCGTAGTGCCCACCAGCGTCACGCTGACCTGAGGCGTGCGGAACACGTTCAGATCGAGCGTGACGACGTCGATCGCGTCCAGGTCGGTGAGCGCCGGCGTCGTGGGCGTGGTGGTGCCCATCGAATGCGACGTCTTGCCGGTCGTCTTCGGCGCGATGTTCTCGATCTTGGGCTTGGGGTACTTGCGCAGCGACGGGATCCGCTGCGTTCGCACCCGGGCGGACGCGGCCCGGGACGCCTCGGAACGCGCGGGCGCAGGGGTTTGCGGCGCGGTGCCCGAGAGCGCACCGACCAGGGCGAGCAGCGTCACGATGTTCGTCACGACGCGGGGACTCGGGGATCGGCCGGATGTGACCTACTCCGCGATCACGCACTCTTCTTCGAGGATCGCGGCGCCGTGCAGACGCAGCGAGTCGCACGCCGCTCCGCACATCTGGATCACCTCCACGCCGCCCTGCGTGCTGCGGTACCAGCCGCTGTTGTTCGCGCAGAGCTCCGGCGAGAGCTCGTAGTAGTAGCGATCGTTGCCGATGATCACGTGGTACCAGACCCCGGCGAACGCGGCCGGCTCGACGAAGCGGCAGTCCTCGACGTCGTCCGCGATCGCATCGAGCACCAGATCCAGCACCGTCGCGTCTTCGACGAAGATCGCCGCGCCGCCGCCCGCATCCGCGAGCTGCGTGAGCGCGGCGCGATGATCGGTGATGGCATCACCCTCCGGGCCGCCGCCCACCGTCCCGCTGGGCACGTCGATGCCGATCACGTGCACCGCGATGCCGCTCGACGCCGCGTTCACGGCTTCGACGTACGCGCGCAGGTCGATGTCCTCGAAGAGCTGCGGCGCGGATGCGTCGAGCGTGCAGTTGGGCGCACCGTCGGTGATGAGCACGATGTGCGCGCTGCTCCCGGGCGAGAGCGCTTCGATCTCCGTGCGCGCGGTGAGGATCGCCGAAGCAGTCGGCGTCGCGCCGAGCATGAACGTCGCGTTGACGGGTGGCAGATACCCGACGATCGCTTCGACGCCACTACCGAACGCTGGGTGCGCGGGATCCACGTCGCACGCTGCCGTCGACGGCGGCGCCTCGGCGACGAATGCCGGGAACGATTGCACGCTGATCCATCCCGCCTCGTAGAGCTGCGGCGCGTGCTCGATCACGGCGTTGGTCGCCATGGCCCACCGCGTGATCTCGGGGGTCTCGGCGATGCCGTCGTGATCGACGAGCTGCGTGACCATCGTCTGCGACGCATCGACGAGCAACGCGACCGCACTCGGTACCTGATACACGTCGATCACCTGCGGACAGTCGTCGTAGTACATGTCGAGCTTGGCGCCGTCCTCGAAGCCGCTCTCGGGATACGACACCGCATCGTACGAGCCGACTTCGAACGAGCTCGCCTCTTGCGGGGGCACCGTGGAATTCGCAGTGACCGAGGCCGCGTCGGTGAGCGAGGCCTGCGTGCTGCTGCTGCTCGTGTCGGTATCGGCCGCGACGCCCGTCACCGGCCCACACGCGCACATCGACAACAACAGCGCGGCGCGTCTCATGGTGCTTGGATGATCACGTCGACCTGGTTGCCGTCGGTGAACGCGACGTCGGGCCGGCCGTCACCGTTGAAGTCTCCGACCGCCATCACCGCGATCGGGAGCGTGCCGAGGTAGCCGACACAGCTGATCACGTCGGGCGGCCCCTCGATGCCGCCGTATGCCACGCCGAGATACCCCCACGACGAGCCCAAGACGAGATCCTGGAACCCGTCTTGGTTCATGTCGGCGACGACGCTGTGATCGATCGGGAGCTCCCACCATGTCTGGTACGCGATGTTCTGCAGCGCCGGAGCCTGCCACGAGCTCACCAACGTCGACACGCCTTGGATGTTCTCCAGCGCGAGCACATCGGGCACACCGGAGCCGTCGAAGTCGCCGACGCCGACGACCTTCGTGGTGCTGAAGTACTCGGCGTTGAGCAGCTGCGTGACGTAGAGGCCGGGGCCGCCATACACCGCGGTGGTGTAGTAGCCGTGCGTGACGACGTCTTCGAATCCGTCGCTGTCGAGATCGCCGTAGCCGAGCGTGATGCTCGCTTCGGTGGCATAGAACGGCTCGGACCATGCGTCGCCCCAGTTGAACGCGACGTACGTCGCACCGACGGGGCCGTAGCTGTACACGTCGGGGTAGCCGTCGGCTTCGACGTCGACGATCGCGACGCCGCCGTAGCTCGGCAAGCCGACGATCGACTCGGCCGTCCATGCGCCGTCGTTGCGCATCACCTGCACTTCGACGCTGCCGCTGTAGTCGCTGGAGAGCGCGAGATCCTGGTCGCCGTCCGCGTCGAGGTCGCGCGCCGCGATGCCGTACACGGCCCCGCCGACGTCGCCGAGCTGAATCGGCTGCTGCGACTCGAAGTCGATGCGCACGACGCCGTCGTCCCGGCCGATCAACAGATCGTCACCCGCGACGCCGTCGTCGAGGAACGCGAGCGCGTAGACCGGGGCGTTCACCGGCAGCGAGAGCTCGTAGTCGATGTTCGGTGGACCGCAGCCGAGCTCGGCCTCGACCGGCTGACAGTTGCCGTAGCTGCAGGCGTAGCCGATGCCGCACTGGTAGTTGCTGTAGCAGCCGTACCAGCCGCACTCCGGACCGCAACACTCGTCGTAGCAGCAATAGTCGTCGTCGTCGCAATACCCGGCGTAGTAGCAGACGCCGTTGATGCAGTCGTTGTTGGGCGGGCACTGCTCGTCGGTGTAGCAATCCGGCGGCGACGTGGTCGCGCTCGTGATCGTCGTCGACACCGTGGTGCTCGGACCGACTTCGCTGCTCTCGGGATCGAGCGATGCGATGCCGTCGTCACCGTCGCCGATGAGCGGTGGACCGCACGCCGCCGCGAGCACGAGCGGCACTCCGAGATTCCACGGTGACGGATCAAACCGCGAAGCCAACATCATCGCCCATTCTATCAGAGGCTACGGGCAACTCCACGGCTGCGCGGGCCCGACCGCGACGACCAGGTTCGCGGGCATGCCCTGCACGCGATAGTCGGCGGCGATCCACGCGGGGTCCAGCACTGCGAGCGAGATGCGGACCTCGTCGAGCATGCCGTCGAGCGTGCCGAACTCTTCGATGCGCCCGAGCCCGAAGCGATCGGTGCCGCCCACCGGTGGCACCGCCGCCGTCGCAGTACCGGAGTCGACTTGCTCGCCGTCGACGATGAGCCGCGCTTCACCGGTGCTCGCGTCGTAGACGAGCGCGAAGTGTCGCAGCGTGCCGTCGGTGAAGGCGTCATCGGAGGCACCGACCTGCAGCAGCTCGGCTTCGGCTTCGAGCTCGAGCTGACAGAAGACGTTGCCGCCGGCTTCCGCGGGCAATCGTCGACAGCGCGGGAACAACGTGCCGTTGAGCTGCTGGAAGAGCGGATGCGCGACGGTGTCGTCGCCATCGATACGCACCCACGCGGTGATCGTGAACGAGCCCAACATGCCGGTGAACGCGGCATCGATCTGCACCTCGTCGTCGACGCCGTCGAACTGCAGCGCGCCACCGATCACACCGGTGACGCGTTGATCCGCAGTCATGTCGCCGACCGCATAGCCGTGGTTCGCGAGCATCGTGCTATCGCGCATGAGATCCATGCGGCCGTCGTTGAGCGGATCACCGAGGTGCCACACGCCTGCGAACGTGTCGCCCCACACCGCGGTGGGATCCGCCACCGGCGCGCTCGCGGCATCGCCGACGTGCACGACGACGACGAGCGGCGTGCCGACCTGCCAGCCCGGCAATCGCACCCACGCTGCGAGCGCGCCGCTCGTGGGATCCCACGTGTCGATCTCGTGCGGCAACACGGTGCCGTCTTCGGCCGCGAACCACACGTCGCTGGCATCGCTCGCGGCTTCGTCGGCGAGCCCCGCGTCCGCGGGAACCAGGATCAGCGCGGGATAGCCGGGCAAGCTCGTGCTGCCGAGCACGCCCGCTTCGAGCTGCAGCTCGCGCGTGGTGCCGCAGCCCGCGATGCCGCCGCTCGTGCTCGACTCGCTGGTCGCGACCAACGTGCCGCTGCCGGTGTCGGCATGCGCCGGCGGCACGCACACGTTCGCGACGGCACCCGCGTTCGGCGAGTAGCGCAGCATCGTGCCCGGACACTCGGGATCCGGATACGCGCACTCGTTGTCCACGCACACCCCGTCCTGCGCACGATCACATTGATCGTCGTCGTCGCAGGAAAACGGCGAGAGCTTGGGACACCCGGAGGTCCCGATCATCGTCGTCGCACCGAACGCGGCGAGCGTCGCCCAGCGCATCGCGACGCGATCATACGCGATCCGTCACGCGAACAGCTCGGTGATCACACCATCGACCTCGCCGAGCGTGCTGCCCGCACCCACCGCCTGCATCGCCGCGGTGATCACCTTCGTCGGGTGCTCTCCGGGCGCGACGATGTGCTTGCCACCTCGAGGGTTCAGCCCGCCCGCGCGACCGGCGATGAGCGCCGCCATGTTCTCGGTGGAATGCACGCTGTTCTCGCCACCCTCGGGGTCGTAGCCGTGGCCGCCTTCGAAGACCAGCACGATCGCGGTGTTGTCGAGCATGCGTCGGCCGTCGAAGTCGGTGGTGTCGCGCAGCTTCGCGACGAAGCGCGCCCAGTGCTTCAGGTGCCACGCGATCGCATCGCTCATCGCTTCGAGCGGCGAGCTGTCGTCGCCGGGATCGCTGTGCCCGAGCTCGTGCACGTCGTTGGTGTGCCCGGTGACCGGGAACATGTTGAGCCAGCAGTGCGCGTAGGTGTACTGCAGCGCGACCGACCGCGTGAGATCGCAGGCGAGCGCCATGTGCAAGAGATCGGTGATGACGATCGCGCGCGACTCCTCGTCGCTCCACGCTGCGCTCGTGTCGTACGACCCCGAGTCCGAGGTCTCGGTGGAGTTGCCGATGGGCGGGTCTTCGCCGGGGTTGCGCGGCAGTGCGCACGAACCTTCGGGTAGCGGCTCGAGCATGTCGAGTCGCATCTCGAGCTCGCGCAGCTCGTCGAAGTGCCGCTCCATGCGTTGCTTGTCGGTGCCGCCGAGCTTGCCCACCAGACGATCCGCGTCGGTCTTCACCAGATCGATCACGCTCTTGCGGCGCGCGAGCTGGAACTCGGCTTCCGCGACCGCGGCCGGATCCGCGTCGGGCGGCACGAAGCCGGTGAAGAGCGACTCGAACAACAACCGCGGACTGACGATCGGCGCGACCGTTTCGAGCCCGTCGGCGCCGTTGCGATACGACAGCGTACCGCTCGCGCCACCGCTGCCCCCGCGATACGACGCCGCTTGCACGCACACCGGGAGCACCGCGTGCGGCGTGTCGCCGGCGATCGCGTTCGCGACGATCTGATCGCTCGTCGGTCCGGTCGCGTCGTCTTCGTCGGTGCCACGCACGCCGCAGATGAGCGGGCACATCGAGCTCTCGTGGAACACCACTTGGCGTCCCGCGGCCGGAATGCCGCTGCCTTCGTCCCACGGGATCGTCATGCCCGAGACGATCGACACCTCGTCCTGCACATCGGCGAGCGGCATCGTCGCGCGCTTGAGGTCGTAGCCCGCGCCGATCATGTCGGGCACGAACAGATCCGCGGTCTGTCCGCTCTCGGCGTACTGCCCATCGGTGCGACCGGTCGAGGTGCCCGCGAACGCGATCACGTAGCGCATCGGCGCGAGCATCCCGCCCGCGGAGCTCTTGCGCGGCAGCATGATCTCGAGCGCAGGCAGTGCGAGCCCGATACCACCGATGCCGCGCAGAAACGATCGACGAGGGATCGTGCGGATCATGTCAGCCCTCCTCCAAGCGGCGGTGACGGAACATGTCGGACTCGACGATCGCGAGCAGCAGCTCGTCGAAGCGGAAGTCGCCGTCGCCGACGCGTTCTTCGAGCATCGTCAGCGCGGGGCCGTCGAGCTCGCCGATCTCGTAGCGACCCATGGTGAAGCGATAGACCTGGGTCGCGACGCAGGTGTTGAGCCCGCCCGATGCGATCATCAGATCCGCGAGCTCGGCCGGGCCGGAGAAGCTGCCGACGCCGGCGATCTCGCCTTCACCGTCGATCGTGCACTCGGGCTTGCCGTCGTCGTGATCGCGCCAGCGACCCGCGGCGTCGTAGTTCTCGAGCCCGAAGCCGATCGGATCGATGAGATCGTGGCAACCCTTGCAGCTCGTGCCGGCTTGGCGATGCGCGGCGTAGCGATCGGCCTTGCACTGCGACGAGGGATCGCCGGGCGGCTCGTCGACGTTGATGTCGGGATCCGGTGGCGGCGGCGGAACGTCGAGACAGAACAAGCGCGTCTGCACGAGCTTGCCGCGCTGCGTCGGGCTGGTGTCGCCGAACTTCGCACCGAGCGAGAGG
This sequence comes from Nannocystaceae bacterium, assembly GCA_035550195.1. Taxonomy (GTDB): domain Bacteria; phylum Myxococcota_A; class Polyangia; order Nannocystales; family Nannocystaceae; genus Xiheibacterium. Next base: position 4,692 of record DASZPU010001173.1, on the reverse strand, counting down.
AAGCTGCCCTGCGAGAGCAGACCCTTGCGGCCGCTGTCGCCGTAGGGCACCCACGAGGCTTCGGTCGGCGCCGGCAAGCCGTAGTGCTCGGCGAGCGTCGCATCGATGAACGTTTCTTCGAGGCGCAGCAGATCCTGCCAAGGCCTGCGCTCGTCGATCACGACGCGCTGCATGAGCGCGCGCGTCTCGGTCTGCATCGCCGCGGAGAGCTCGTAGTCGTGGGGCAGGAACTCGTAGCCCATCCACAGCGCGTGGAAGCGCGCGATGCGATCGATCGCGCGCGGATCGTCGAGCATCTCTTCGGCCGCGGCGCGCGTGCCCTCGGCATCGTCGAGCGCGCCGGCATCGGCGAGATCGAGCAGGTCGTCGGAGGGCATCGAGCCCCACAGCAGGTACGAGAGCCGGCTCGCGACCTCGAAGCCGTTCAAGCGGAAGAGCGTGGGATCGTCGGTGGTCGGCGTGCCGACCTCGATGCGATAGAGGAACGACGGCGACTGCAACGCGGTGCGCACGACCGAGTCGACACCGACGTAGAAGTCGCTCTTCGTGATCGCGTGCTGTTGGAAGGTCATGAAGCCGGCGATCTCGTCGTCGGTGAGCGGGCGTCGGAACGCGCGGCGTCCGAACGCGGTCACGAAGGCGCGGAAGCAGGCCTCGTCGCCGGGCCCGTTCGGCGTGCAGCCGACGACGGTGTCGCGCTTGTCGACATCGGCGATCAAGCGCCCCGCTGCATCCGCGGCCAACAGATCCGCGCCTTCGACGAGCGCGAGCGACGGCTCCTGCGTGGTGTAGTCGTTGTCGAACGGCGTGCGCTGATCCTCGGGCAGCACGAGCGCGCTCGCGCGCGTCTCGTCGAAGAGCAGATCCGCCAGTGTGTTGTCGTACTCGTTTGCCGTCAGACGCCGCAGGCCGATCGGCGCGACCTGCTCCGGCGCTTCGGGTGGTGCACCACTGTCGGCACCGCCTTCGCTCGCGGATCCTTCGTTCGCACCCTCACCCGCGGCATCGCCTGCCCCATCGGCCGCGCCGCCACGGTCGAGCCCGGTGTAGCAGCCCAGCGGTGCTGCTGCGAGCAGCACCAGCACCCTGCAGAGCGGTTGCGTGGGTGTCATCGGTGGGCACTGGTTCCACCAACCGGGAAAGTGTCTCGATCTTTTTTTGATAGGCTGCCGATCGTGCTTCCGAGCGATGCCAGCCTGCTCGAAGCCTGGCGGGCCGGCGACCGCGCGGCCGGCGAGGCGCTGATCGGCCGGCACTACCGCACCGTCTTGCGCTTCTTCGAGCTCAACGCGAGCTGGGCCGCCGACGATCTCGCGCAGCGCACGTTCCTCGCGTGCATCGAGGGCGCCGATGATGTGCGCGACGTTGCGGCGTTTCGCGGCTGGCTCCTCGGCATCGCGCGACGACAGCTCGCGCGACACCTGCGACAGCTCGCGCAGAGCGATGCGCTCGCGCGCTTCGATGCCGCGCCGGAGAGCACGCGCATGAGCACGCTCGTCGCACGCAGCCGCGATCAGCTGCTGGTCTTGCGTGCGCTGGCCAGCCTGCCGCGCAGCACCCAGGCGCTGCTCATCCTTTACTACTGGGACGGGGTGCGCACGCCCGAGCTGGCCGAAGCGTATGCGGTGCCACCCAGCACGATTCGTACGCGGCTCGAGCGTGCTCGCGATCGTCTGCGCGAGCGCATGGAGTCGCTGCGCAAGCCCGGCGCGGCGTCGCCGATCGACGAGGACACGCTGCAACAGCTGCTCGGCTCGGTGCTCGCCGCGGATGCGCTGCCGGCGATCGGGGCGAGGTCGTGAGCGAGGAAATCTCCGCGGTCGCGTTGCCGGCGGGCGCGAAGCTCGGGCGCTATCAAGTGTTGCGTCGCATCGCGGTCGGCGGCATGGCCGAGCTCTACCTCGCGCGCAACGTGGGGCGTGCGGGCTTCGAGAAGCTGGTCGCGATCAAGCGCGTGCGTCCGCATCTGGCCGAAGACGGCGAGTTCGTGCAGATGTTCCTCGACGAAGCGCGGCTCGCTGCGGGGCTCGAGCACTCCGGCATCGCCAGCGTGTTCGACTTCGGCTCGAGCGGCCGCGAGCACTTCATGGCGATGGAGTACGTGCACGGCAAGAACGTGCGCGACATCCTGAAGGCCGGCGACGTGCCGATCGCGTGCGCGCTGACCATCCTGAAGCAGGTGGCGGCGGCGCTGCACTACGCCCACGAGCGCTGTGGTGCGGATGGTCTGCCGCTCGGGCTCGTGCATCGCGACGTGTCGCCGTCGAACATCTTGGTGAGCTGGTCGGGCGACGTGAAGCTGTGCGACTTCGGCATCGCGAAGGCCACGACGCAGTCGTCGGCGACGCGCACCGGCACCATCAAAGGCAAGCTCTCGTACATGGCGCCCGAGCAGATCCGCGGCGAGACGGTGGATCGCCGCGCGGACGTGTTCGCGCTCGGCATCGTCGCGTACGAGCTGTGCACCGGGAAGCGCTGCTTCTACGCCAGCGGCGAGTTCGCGCTCATCAATCGCGTCGCCGCGGGCAAGTTCGAGAAGCCCTCGTCGGCCGCGCCGGGATTCCCGACGTCGCTCGAACGCGTGCTGCTCGATGCGCTCGCGGTCGAAGCCGACGCACGCACCCCGACTGCGCGTGCGTTGCAGGAAGCCATCGAGGAGTACGCGAGCACGGCCGGCATCCGCCTGTCGAGCACGGTGCTGTCGGACTACATGCGCGAGCGCTTCACTGCGGAGGCGTATCCGACCGTCGATACATTGCCGAGCCAGGCGGAGTCGACTGCACCGACGATGGCACCGCGGCGCACGTCGACGCGCGCCCGCAAGCGGGGGATGTGGTGGCGCGTGTCCGGTGCGCTGGCGGCCGGGCTCGCGCTCGGGCTCGGCGTACAGCGGCTGTTCGCAGGCGATCCGGTGAGGGAAGAACCGCGTGTGGAGGCCGAGCCCGCGGCGATCGTGCCGACGAACACGGCCGGTGCCGCGGCCGTGCCGGTGCCACCGCCTGCGCCCGCGGAGGTCGTCGACGAGGACGAAGACGATGCGGTGATCCTCGACGACAGTGACGCGAGCGCGACGAAGCCGGGCAAGCGCGCGCGCACGCGCAAGCCTGCGCGCAGCGCAGCAACGCCTGCACCTGCGCGCACGCCTTCATCGGAGTATCTGCCGCCGTCGCGGCGAGGTGGTTGAGCGATGCAGCTGTTGCTCGCGCTCGCGTTGGCGGTGGCTCCGGTGCCCACCGAGGTGCCCGAGACCCCGCAACAAGTGGAGGATCCGGCGGCACGCGCAGCGCGACACTTCGATGCGGGCGAGTTCGTCGAGGCCGCGGACGCGTTCGAGCAGGCGTTCACGCAGACTGGCGATCCGGCGTTCGTGTTCGGGCGTGCGCAGGCGCTGCGACGGGCGGGCAACTGCGCGGCGGCGATCGAGGAGCTCGAGCGCTTCATCGCGCTCGCTCCACCTGCGCCCGATGTCGAAGAAGCGAACCGCGTGATCGATTCGTGCAAGCGCGTGCTCGGCATCGACGACGAGCCACCACCGCCGGTGGTCGAGCCCGCGCCGCCGCCGGTCGTCGACATCGCACCGCCGCCGGCGAAGCCGAAGCCGTGGCACCGCGATGCCGCCGGTGCAGCTTTGCTCGGCAGCGGGCTCGCAGTCGCGGCGATCGGCGCTGGCTTGCTCGGCGGCTCGTATGTGCGTGCGCGCGATCGAGATCTCGAGTCGGAGACGCAGTGGCAAACGCGTGGCGACACCGTGCGCACGTTGTCGGTGACCGGCATCGTGCTGCTCGCGCTGGGCGGCGCACTGACGATCGCAGGCGCGGCGCGTTGGGGCGCGGTGGCGCGGCGGGATCGCAACGCGACGCGCCCGCAAACCGCGGCTCGGTGATCGCGCCGCTCGCGAGCGCACTGGTTTCGCGATAGATCAGCGGCCGTGGCACTCACCCTCTACCATCATCCGTTTTCACGCGCGGCAGGTTCCGTGTGGCAGCTCGAAGAGATCGGGCAGCCGTACGAGCTGAAGTGGACCGACATCACCAAGGGCGAGCAGAAGTCGCCGGAGCTCGTGAAGCTGAACCCGATGGGCAAGCTGCCGGTGCTCGTCGACGGCGAGACGGTGGTGACCGAGTCGGCGGCGATCGGGCTCTATCTCGCGGACCGCTACGCACTCGGCACGCTCGCACCCAAGCCCGACGATCCCGCGCGCGGCACGTATCTACGCTGGTCGTTCTTCTCGCCGTCGGTGATCGAGCCGGGCTCCATGGCGAAGATGAGCGGCTGGGAATTCAAGCCGGGCCAAGTCGGCTGGGGCACGCACGAAGCGATGCTCGACGCGATGAGCTCGGCGATCGAAGGCAAGCAGTTCCTGCTCGGCGACCGCTTCTCGATGGCCGACGTGATCTTCGGCGGCACGGTGCGCTACATGCTGCGCTTCGGCATGCTCGAGGCCCGCCCGGAATTCACGGCGTACGCGGAGCGCCTCAGCCAACGCCCGGCACTGCAGCGCGCGGACGCGAAGAACGCGGCGGTGATGGCCGAGCACGGCATCACTCCGCACTGAGCTCGGCTCAAGCCACCGCGATCGCCGGTGCGGTCGCGGTCGCGGCGACGATCGCCGACTGGCTGCTCGCGCGGCCCGCGGGGCTGCACGTGCTCAACGTCAACGTGCCCGCGCGCCCGCTGCCGCAGCTGCAGGGC
>DASZPU010001172.1:0-7228 GCA_035550195.1 Nannocystaceae bacterium | reverse complement strand
CGCCGACGCCGGACGAACGCGAGGTGCCGCGACCGCCCAAGCTCGAGGCGCCGCGCCGCGAGCAGCCTGCGCCGGCGATCGCCCCGATCGCAGCGGAAGACACGCTGGTCGCCGAGACCGAGCTCGTCTCCGCGGCCGATCGTGCGCTCGCCCGCGGACGCGCCGAGGAAGCGCTCGCGCTCGCGGCCGATCACGCCGACCGTTTCGCCGATGGTCAGCTCGCGCTCGAGCGCCGCGCGATCGAGCTCAGCGCGCGCTGCGTGCTCGACCGCGCCGGCGCGCGCGACGACGCGGCCGCCTTCTTGCGCACCCATGCAGACACGTCGGCGGCCGCGAAAGTGCGCGCGCGCTGCCCCGCTGCCGATTCCGATCGGGCAAAGTGACGGATTCGATCGTGACACGGGACTGAATCGACATGGACATTGTGCTTGGTAGTTGGTCACCTCGTAGTCTGCTCGCGTTGTCGTTGCTCGCGCTCGCGTGCGATCCCAAGTCGCAGTCGCTCAGCGAAGAAGGCGGCGACGCATCCGGCTCCGGATCCGAAGAAGAATCGAGCGCTGGCAGCAGCGACACCGGCGTCGAGCCCCCGCCCGGCGGCGAAGTGCGCTGGGACGAGCTGCGCCCCGACGTGTCGGGCTCGTATCTCGCGATCGGATCGGACGGCAGCGTGCACGTGGCCGGCAACGCGGGCTTCATGTGGTTCGGCGACGGCGGCACGTTCGAGCGCTCGTGGCTCGGCAAGCTCGCGGCCGACGGCACCGAGCTGTGGGTGCTCGACGAGCCGGTCGACGGTGAGGAAGGCTCGGTGTGGCCGCTCGGGCTCGACGTCGCCGCCGACGACACCGTCTACGTCGGTTGGCGCGAGGTCTCGCTCGCCGGCGACGTGATGCGGATCTCCGCGCACGAAGCCGACGGCGCGCTGCGCTGGACGAGCACCGATCTCGAGTACGCCGAGAGCGTCGGCGCGTTCGAAGGTGGCGTGATCGTCGGTGGCGGTCGCGAGACCAGCTCGAACCACGGCGTCGCGTGGGCGCGTGCATTCGACGACGACGGCGTCGTGCGCTGGACGAAGGAGTGGGGCGACCCGACGATGAAGTGGAGCGACGTGCGTGCGATCGCAGCCACCGCGAACGGCGGCGCGATCCTCGGTGGTCACGCCGGCACGTCGCTCGCGAGCTCGGCCGGCCGCGCATGGGCAGTCGCGGTCGATGCCGACGGCAACACGCTGTGGGAAGCGCTGCTCAGCGACGGCGTGGTGACCGACTCGGTCAACGACGTCGCGATCGCGAGCAACGGCGACGTGCTCGTCATCGGCGTCGCGGAGACACCGTTCGTGAAGGCGCTCGCCGCCGACACCGGTGCGGAGCTGTGGACGTTCACACCGGCGGAGGTCACCGGCTCGCAAACGATCGCCGCGACCGCCGACGGCGGCTTCGTGATCACCGACGGCCTCACGTTGCCGCCCGAAGATCCCAACGCATGCGAGACCGGGTCGGGCCCGTGCCCGAGCAACATGCGGGTCGCTCGCTACGAAGCCGATCGCAGCGTGCGTTGGCTCGACGTGCGCGACGACTGCGGTGCGGGCATCGCGGTCGCGAGCGCACCGAACGACGACGCGGTCGCGATCGGTGCATGCGGCAACGCGGGCAGCACCGTGCAGCTCGGCATCTTCGACTACGCGCCGTGAGGCTCAGCCACAGCTCGGGCCCGCATCGGTGGGCCCGAGCGGCGTGGCTGCGTCGACGACCTCGACCAACAGATCGGCACGTTCGGTCGCCGAGGTCTGCCCGCCGAAGAAGTACATCGACGCGCGCGTGGAGATGTCGAGCACCCAGTGATCGACCTTCTTCTCGATGCGGCAGTTCGGGCCGCGATCGATCGCCATCAACACCGCCGACTTGCCGTTGTCGGGGTTGGTGACGTGCAGCTTCGTCCCGCAGCCGAAGCGATCGGAATCCGCGGTGTACCAGTTGATCGAGCGCTCGCACTGCGGACCGCTCATGCCCGCGCAACCGATCGACGCGAGCGTACACGCCGGGATGCAGTTGTCGCCGGCGTCGCCGTGCGCGACGCCGTTGTCGTCGACCCAACAACCGAACGACGTCGCGAAGTAGACGCGATCCGGATTCGTGGTCTTGCCGGTGAGCCCACCGCACGACCAGTTGCCGTCGCTCGGTAGCGTGCACACGGCTTCGGCACCATCGTCGCCGCCACCTTCGCCCGCGGCATGGCACGCCGCATCGACGTCGGGACAGCAGTCGCCGAAGTCCTTGCACTGATCGTCGCACCAACAACCTGCGGCCGCCTTGCCACCGCACGCGTCGACGCAGCTCGCGATCTCGTCGGCTTTGCCCGACGGTGCCCACTCGCCGCGATCCTCTTCGCCTTCGGGCGGCGCTTCGTCGCATGCGAGACCGAGCAAGCAGATCGCGGCGAGCGAGGCGGAGCGGAGCAGGTGCATGGCACCCGGCACGTGGCTCGCCGGGTCCGCGAGGTTCCGGGCCAGCCTACGCAATCCCGCGCAGTTCGGCGGCATGGACCCGCGACGACGCGATCTATGTTGCGATCGGATGTTAGCTATGCCAGCTTTCGAGACGCCCATGCCCCGCCGGATCCTCTATAGCAGCCTCGCGATCGTTTTCGCCCCGGCCCTCGCGCTCGCGGCCGAGCCGAGCCTCACCGACGGCACGCATCCGCAGCACATCTACGGCGGCGCCGAGACCGAGCAGTGCGCGTGGCCTTCGGTCGCGTACCTCACCACCGATGGTGCCGCGTGCACGGGCACGCTGATCCATCCGCAGATCGTGCTCACCGCGGCGCACTGCTTGCCCGGTGATGCGAGCGCCGACGTGCGCTTCGGCGAGCGTGCTTCGACGGCGGTGAAGCTCGCCGACACCGAGTTCTGCAAGGCCAACCCGGGCTTCGGCGACACCGGTGACGGCACCGACTACGGCTTCTGCAAGCTCGCGACGCCGATCGACAACATTCCGGTCACGCCGATCGCATTCGGTTGCGAAGAGAGCGTGATCTCGCCCGGCCGCAACGTCACGCACGTCGGCTACGGAAACGACGAGAACGGCGACTCGGGGCGCAAGAAGTTCGTGTCGTTGTCGCTGCAGAACGTCACCGGCAACGGCGAGCTCATCACGGGCAGCAACGGCGACGGCATCTGCAGCGGCGACTCCGGTGGACCTGTGATGGTGAAGCTCTCGGCCGCGCTCGGTGGCGACGACAGCTGGCGCGTGATCGGCATCCACTCGTGGGCGCAGATGGCCGAACAAGGCGTGTGCGGCGGATCGGCCGGCAGCACGCTGGCCTCGCGCGCGATCGACTTCATCGAGACCGAGTCGGGTATCGACATCACGCCGTGCTTCACCGCGGGCGGCGATTGGTCGCCGACGTGGGGTTGTCAGGGCTTCCCGATCGATCCCGGCACCGGCGGCGAAGGCAGCTACAACGCGATGTGCGAGACCGGTCCGCTCGCGGGCTTCTCGGCGGTGTGCGGCGCACCGCTCACCGATTTCCCCGACGTCGATCCGCCGGTGCTCGAGGTGGTGTCGCCGATGGGCGATCAGACCTTCGAAGTCGACGGCGGCAATCAAGCCGAGCTGCACATCGAAGCCGACGCGAACGACGGTGATGGTTGGGGCATCGCAGGCGTCGAGCTGCAGGTCGTGCCCGAAGACGGCGAGATGGTGACGCAAACGCTCGGCTACGCGCCCTATCGCTGGAACACGAAGTTCCCCGCGGGTGGCTACAACCTCAAGCTCATCGCGACCGACAACGCGGGCAACCAGACCGACAGCGGATGGATCGCGGTCGGAGTCGGCGTTGCGCCGCCGGATACTCCGCCCGATGGCGGCGACACGAGCACGGGCAGCGACGGCGGCGAGTCGACCGACGATGGTGCGCCGCAGGGCGACGACAGTGGCGACGAAGGCACCGGCGCGGCCGAGGACGAGGGCGGCCAGACGCCGGACGACGGTGGCGACGCGCCGCGCGGCGGAGGTTCCCAGGGTTGTGCGATTGCGGCTGCCTCGGACGTTGGGGCGCAGACGATCGCGGCGTGGTCGTTCGCACTGTTCGTAGGATTTGCGTACCGACGCAAGCGCGGTTGACGAGCACGCGTCGCAGCGGCAATGCTGCGATCGTGCGGATGCGTGTCTCGACCCTCCTCTCGTTCGCGGCGCTCGTCGCATGTGGTGATGGCGGGCGTGCGAAGGAGACGTCGGCGAGCGGGTCGGCGTCGCTGACCGGCATCACCGCGAGCGAGACCGGATCCGAAGGCATCGATCCCAGCAACGACACGCTGGGGAAGCTCGACGTGCTGAACGCCGGGGACGCCGGCGCCAGCGGTCCGGTCGACACCAGCAGCGACGGCGGCTGCAAGAAGGTCGATCTGCTGTTCGTGATCGACACGTCGGGCAGCATGGCCGACGAGCAGATCAATCTCGTGCAGAGCTTCCCCGCGCTCATCGACGGCATGCGCACCGAGCTCGCCGATACGATGGGCTACAACGTCGGCATCATCACGACCGACACGTATGTGTTCGACTTGAGCTGCACGCCGCTGCAAGACGGCATCCTCGTCACGCAGACCGGCGGCGCCGACTCGAGCGGCATGGTGTGTGACCCGTACGCATCGGGCAAACGCTACATGACCGAGGCGGACGACCTCGAGACCAAGTTCGCCTGTGCGGCGCAGGTCGGCACCGGAGGCGACGGCAACGAGCGACCGATGGGCGCGCTGTCGGCCGCGCTCAGCCCCGCGCTCACCGATCCGGGCGCGTGCAACGAAGGCTTCCTGCGCGACGATGCGCTGCTCGTCGTCGTGATCATCACCGACGAGGAAGACGATCACGAAGGCACGGCGCAGGCGTGCGACATGCTCCCGCAGCCGGGCAGCAACGGCGAGCCGCCGGGATGGTTCGCGGCCGTCACCGCAGCGAAGGGCGGCAAGGAGAGCTCGATCGTCGTGCTCGCGCTGGTCGGCCCGCAAGACGATCCGTGCCCGACCCTCGACAAGTGCAACGGGGGCATCGCCGGCGCCGAGATCGCGCCGCGCATCATCGAGTTCACCGAGATGTTCACCTACGGCTTCGTCGGCTCGGTCTGCCAGCCCTACGGGCCGTTCTTCGTCGAGGCCATCAGCGTCATCAAGAGCGCCTGCGACGACTTCGAGCCGCCGGGGTGACGCGCGACTGAGTTCGCGCGATCATCTCGCTCGCGTGGTCTCTCGCTACGACGTCACGCGTCAAACCGACCGACCGCCGCCCGAGGGCCGCGGTCACCTGCTCGTGCTCGGCGACGGCGAGGTGAGCCGCGTGCCGCTGCCCGACGCGGGCGAGGTCCGCATCGGTCGCGGCGACGACGTCGATCTGCGCATCGATCACGACTCGGTGTCGCGCAAGCACGCGGTGCTGCGCGTCGGTGCGACGATCGAGCTCGAGGACCTCGGCAGCAGCAACGGCACACGGCTCGGCGGCGTGCCGCTCGTAGCACGGGCACCGAAGACCGTCGTCGCGGGCGACGTGATCGAGCTCGGCGACATCACGGTGCTCGTGCAAGGGCCACCGGTGCCGACCGCACCGGGCGTGCGTGTGCCGGGCGGGCCCAGCTCGACGTCGCTCGCGGATCTCGTGCCGCGCATCGCGAAGAGCGGCATCAACGTGCTCGTCGTCGGCGAGACCGGTGCGGGCAAGGAAGTGATGGCGCGACGGATCCACGGCAGCTCGCAGCGTGCGAGCGGGCCGTTCGTCGCGATCAACTGTGGCGCGATGCCCGAAGCACTGCTGGAGAGCGAGCTGTTCGGACACGAGGCCGGCGCGTTCACGGGTGCGGTCGCAGCGAAGCCCGGCATCCTCGAGACGGCGCACAAGGGCACGGTGTTCCTCGACGAGGTCGGTGAGCTACCCGCGGTGGCGCAGGTGAAGCTGTTGCGCGTGCTCGAGGATCGTCGCGTGCAACGGGTCGGCGGCACTGCACCGCGCGAGATCGACGTGCGCTTCCTGGCCGCGACCCACCGCGATCTGCGAGCCGACGTCGCGAGCGGACGCTTCCGCGAGGACCTCTACTATCGCCTCTCGGGCATCACGCTGCAGATTCCGCCGCTGCGCGATCGATTGGGCGAGCTGCCGAAGCTGGTCGACGAGTTCGCGGCGAAGGCCGCAGCGGATGCGGGCCGCGATACACCGCGCGTGTCCGCGGCTGCGCTGGCACGACTGCGCGAGCATCCGTGGCCGGGCAACATCCGCGAGCTACGGAACGTGATCGAGCGGGCGGTGGTGCTCTGCGACACGCCGACGCTCGAGCCCGAGCAGCTCGTGTTCGAAGCGGTGGTGTCGACGCAGTCGGATGGTGAAGAGCCCGACGAGCGTGCGCGCATCCTCGCGGCGTTGACGGCATGCGCGGGCAATCAGACACGGGCCGCGGAACAGCTCGGCATCTCGCGCAAGACGTTGGGCCTGAAGATGGACGCGCTGGGCATCGCGCGCCCGCAGAAGAGCCGACCCGGCTGAGCACGACGCCGTGCGCTCAGCGCTGGAGCGCGCGCAGGTCGAGCAGATCGCCGCGCACCGGTGGGCACCAGAAGAAGGCGCCGGTGGTCGGTCGCGAGAAGCCGAAGAGACCGTCGACGATGCCGTCCTCGGCCCCGACCATGCGCCGCAGCTGCGCTTCGAAGGCGTCGAAGGAGCGGCCGAACGCGACGAACACGAGGCCTTGTCCGCTCGAGTCGACGAATGGCATCGAGCGCCGCAGCACGAAGGCTTCGGGATCGAACGACTCCTGCGCGGTGCGCTTCACGTGCGCCGAAGGAGGCGCGTCGTCGAGCTCGTGGTTGTCGTCGAGCGCGCGGCCGATCGCGTGCTCTTTCGCGTGTCGGCTCAGCTTGGCGAAGTGATCGAGATCGTGGTTCCAGCGCTGCACGGCGACGAAGCTCGAGCCGTCGAGGCCTGCGCCCGCGCCGTCGACGAATGCGGCGTGCTCGGCCGCGTCGCCTTTCGGATTCTCGGTGCCGTCTTCGAAGCCCGAGAGATCGCGACCGATGTCGTAGCGAAAGCCGTCGAGCGCCTCGCTGACCACGAGCGCGGGCGCGACCGCGTCGGCCAGTGCACGCGAGCGCACGAAGAGATCGCCGCGATCGTGACCCCGCAACCAGCACCACGCCGCGCGCGGGGTGGTCGGGATCGGCACGCGTGCACCCGATGGTTGCGCGAGCTCGCGCAGG
>DASZPU010001171.1:0-41909 GCA_035550195.1 Nannocystaceae bacterium | reverse complement strand
CTCGACCACCTGCGCATGACCGACCTCGACGTAGAAGCGCAGCACGCCGCGTTGCACCGCCACGCGATCGCCGGCGAGCGCGAGCGCGCGGCCCACGTCGGCGACGTCGAGCGGCGCGAGCAGCTCGGTGGCACCGACGTGCAGCGTCGGATGTCGGCGCATCGTCGGCGGCGCGGCGCGGAAGTCGAGCGGATCGAACGCGAGCTCGAGCAGATGATCGATCGCGAGGCTGCGCACGCGTTGCAGCCCGCCCTCCCACGAGAGCGTCGCGTCGGAGCGCGAGTACATGCGCCGGAAGCCGTGCACCGGAACACCGAGCGCGTTCTCCTCGCCGACTGCATCGTCGTAGGAGACGATCGCACCCGACAGCAGGATCGACACCGGTCGCTGCAGCACGAGCATCCGCTCGAGATCGCCGGGGCCGGCACACGCGTACGCGAGCGCGGTGAGTGCATTGATGCGTTGGAAGTCACCGAACGCCGGAGGTGCGCGCAGCTCCCGGAGGCGCTTCTCCACCGCGTCGATGATGCGTGTGCGCGCCGCGGCATCGAACGGCTCGGTGCCGTCGACCGCGAGCGCGCTCGCCCAGGCCGCGAGCGCACCGAGATCGGTCGGCCCACCGTCGGCGAGGATGCGCAGCACGTCGCGCTCGCTCGGTGCATCGAGCGAGTACATGGTGACCATCACGAGCGCGCTGGGCAGCGCGCGCGGCAGCTGCAGACCGTCGAACTGATCTTCGCTCTTGATCGGCCGATCGCGCTCGTGGCCGAACGGATCGCCGTCGTCGACCACCGACACGACCGCGAGCGAGCTCGGCAGCTTGCGCTCGATCTGCTCGGTGGTGAGCTGCAAGGGCGGTGTGTGCAGGCGATCCCAGACGAACGCGAGGTCGGGCTCGGGCAAGAGCGCGACCCCGAGCTCGAGCTCGCCGACCGTCGCATCGAGCGAGTGGTGCGCGATCGCGTTCACGCCGATGGTCGCGTCGACGCCACCCTGCTCCATCTCCGAGGGCTCGCCGATGTCGATCGTGATCGCGAGCTCGTCGAGCTCGACCAGCGCATCGATCGTGCGCACCGTGAGCCGCTTGCCGGTCGCGACCGGAGCCTCGTCCTCGGGCTCGTGTGCGAACGCGGTCGGCTCCGTCCCGAGCAGGGACAGGGCGAGCGCGAAGGTCGGCCAGGGCATCGCAACGCCCATCGACCGCACGCGCACACATCTGAATCACGGACCGCGCCAACGCACGAGCCGCGTCGCGGGGGTGCGATGCAGCACGCGCGCGAGCTTGGTCGCTTCGTCGGCGGCCCAACCTTCGGGCAGCGGCGGATCGAAGCTCGCGCGTTCACCGTCCCACGCGAGCGTGCTCTCGAGCAACGCATCCGCGGGCAGGAACACGCGCACGCGATAGCGCGGCGGCTCTTCGTGCGCGCGCTCGAACACGAAGCGCGCACCGGTCTGCGGATGCAGGTTCTCGCTACTGCTGCTCATCGGAACCATCGACCACGTTTTCGTAGCCGGCCCGCATGGGGTCGTAGCCGCGGTTGCACGGCACGTACCCGGCCGGCGGAGTGTCGTAGTACATCTTCGGCAACGTCGTGAAGCTGGCGGCGTCGCGTTCGGGGATCTCGACCCCGCACACGTCGCAGTGGAACGGCGCGCGTGGGCGCTCGATCAAGTGCCAGGGTCGTCCGGTGCCGGGCAATCGCATGGGCGAGCAGCGAGCCTCGCGCGTGCGACCTGCCTCGGTCAAGTTGCGGCTGTCGCCGGGCTCAGCAGAAGTCCTCGTCCGAGCCGTCGCCGCAGTCGTAGTACCCGTCGCAGTAGTAGCTGTCCGGGATGCACGAGCCGTCGAAGCACTGCCACTCGTCGAAGCCGCAGCCACCACCGCCGCTGTCGTCCCCGCAACCGAAGTCGGCTTCGTCCGATCCGTCGCTGCAGTCGTAGTAGCCGTCGCAGTAGTAGTCGTCGGGGATGCACTGCCCGTCGTTGCACGTCCACTCCGACGCGCCGCAACCCATCGGCTCGCCGCAACCGAAGTCGGCTTCGTCGCTGCCGTCACCGCAATCGACGATGCCGTCGCAGTAGTAGTTGTCGGGGATGCACGCGCCGTCGTTGCACGTCCACTCGTCGGCACCGCACCCCATCGGCTCGCCGCAGCTCGCATCGGGCTCGTCGCTGTCGTCGGCGCAGTCGGGGATGCCGTCGCAGTAGTAGTTGTCGGGGATGCACGAGCCGTCGTCGCACGTCCACTCCGACGCGCCGCACGTGTTGCCGCCACCGCACGAGTCGTCGACTTCGTCGGAACCATCGCCGCAGTCGGTGATGCCGTCGCAGTAGTAGTCGCCGGGAATGCACTGGCCGTCTTCGCACGCCCACTCGCCGAAGTCACACGTGGTGCCCGCGCCGCAATCCTCGTCGAGCTCGTCGCTGCCGTCGGCGCAGTCGGTGATCGTGTCGCAGTAGTAGTTGTCGGGGATGCACTGCCCGTTGCTGCACTGCCACTCGGTGCCTTCGCAGCTCGCGGGCATGCAGGTGTCGTCGGGCTCGTCGCTGCCGTCTTCGCAGTCGACCAGACCGTCGCAGTACCAACCGCTCTGGATGCACTGCTGGCCGTCGGTGCACGCGAACTCGTCCGCGCCGCAACCTTCGGTGCCGCACATCATCTCCGCGGGCTCGTCGCTGCCGTCGTTGCAGTCGTCGATGCCGTCGCAGAACCAACCTTCGGGGATGCACTGACCCGCAGCGCACTGCCACTCGCCGGCTTCGCAGCCTTCACCGTCGCTGCCGCAGTTGGCTTCGTCGTTGCCGCTCGCGCAGTCTTCTTCGCCGTCGCACTCCCACCACGCGGGCACGCAGGTGTGATCGCTGCACTCGAACGACACGAACGGAATGCAGCCGCCCATGCCACCACCGCCACCACCGTGGCCGCCGCCTTGGTTCTCGCAGAGCTGCATCTCCTCGTCGCTGCCGTCCATGCAGTCGTTCATCATGTTGCAGACGCGCAACACCGGGATGCACGGACCGTCGGCGCACTTGAACTCGGTCGGACCGCACGCGTCCTCGAGATCGCACAACGGATTGTCGGGCGGCTCGTCCGAGCCGTCGGGACAGTCCTCGTTGCCGTCGCAACGACGCACCATCGGGATGCAGGTGAAGTCCTTGCAGGTGAACTCGGTGAGGAGGTTGCAACCTTCGGGATGACAGTCGGGATTCGTCGGTGCTTCGTCGCTGCGATCGGCACAGTCGTCGTTGCCGTTGCACGCGCGATCGGCCGCGATGCACTCACCGTCGCCGCACTGGAACTCCATCTCGCCGCACGAGGGCACGCCGGTCGGATCCTCGGTCGTGCTCTCGTCCTCGGCGTCGGTGGGATCGACGGTCGGATCCTCGGTGGGATCGCCCGTGTCGCTCTCCGACGGGTCCATCGTGTCGGTATCGCTCGCGCTCGCGCTCGCCAGGCCCGCGGTGGTCGCGTTGCCCGGCTCCGCACCCTGAGCGCAGGCACCGACCGAAATTGCGGAAAACCAAAACCAGTGCAGGCGTTTCATGCCGCCACCCCTCGGCTTGGAGTGACGGATCCTGCCGCCATGGTTCACGGGCCCGGGCTGCACAGAAGCGCAGCTTGGTCCAAGCACGTGGGATCACGAAGCAAAGCTGGTACACCGCGGGTCTCTCGCGATGACCATGAACGCCGTCCGTTTCGCGTCCTTTGCGTGGCTGCTGCTGGCGATCGCGTGCACGCGCAAGCCCTCCACCGATGCGCCCGACGGTGGCGGCACGAACGCCGACGGCGACGGGTTTCGCATCGCGAAGAAATCCGACGCGCCGGCGGCGAGCGGCGACGACAAGGACAAGCCGCCGAAGTGGGACGTCGAGCATCCGCCCGGTGCGACCAAGGACGTGAAGATCGACGTCGCCGAAGGCACGTGGATGAGCGTCGACGTCAGCCCCGACGGCAAGACGTTGGCGTTCGATCTGCTCGGCGATCTCTACACGCTGCCGATCGCCGGAGGTGAAGCGAAGTCGCTGACGCACGGCGTGTCGTGGGACATGCAGCCGCGCTTCTCCCCGGACGGAAAATTGATCGCGTTCACCAGCGATCGCGGCGGCGGCGACAACATCTGGATCATGCCCGTTGCCGGCGGCGAGCCGACGCAGGTCACCAACGAAGACTTCCGCTTGTTGAACAGCCCGACGTGGAGCCCCGACGGCAAGTTCATCGCCGCGCACAAGCACTTCACCGCGGAGCGCAGCCTCGGCTCCGGCGAGATCTGGTTGTTCCATGCGAGCGGTGGCAAGGGCGTGCAGCTCACCGAGAAGCCCAACGACCAGAAGGATGTCGGCGAGCCCGCGTTCTCGCCCGATGGTCGCTACGTGTACTTCAGCCAGGACGACACGCCGGGTCCGGTGTTCGAGTACAACAAGGATCCGTACGCGGGCATCTACGTGATCAAGCGGCTCGATCGCGAAGAAGGTCGCGTCGAGAACTTCGTCGGTGGTCCGGGTGGTGCGTGCCGGCCTACGCCGTCGCACGATGGCGAGTCGCTCGCGTACGTGCGTCGGGTCGGGCGCAACACCGCGTTGGTCGTGCACGATCTCGACAGCGGTGCGGAGCGCACGATCGACTACGGGCTCGATCGCGACATGCAGGAGACCTGGGCGATCCACGGCGTGTATCCGGCGATGGCGTGGACGCCCGACGACAAGGCGATCGTGCTGTGGGCCGGCGGCAAGCTGGTGAAGGTCGACGTCGCGAAGTCGTCGCGCAGCGAGATCCCGTTCCACGTCGCCGATACGCGCACCGTCACCGAGGCGCTGCGCTTCCCGATCGAGGTGCACCCGCAGCGCTTCCACACCAAGATGCTGCGCAACGTCCAAGTCGCGCCCGACGGCAAGGCGGTGGTGTACCAGGCTCTCGGGCACGTGTGGATCCGCGAGCTGCCGTCGGGCAAGCCGCGTCGGCTTACCCGCGCCGACGAATTCGAGTTCGAGCCGTCGTGGTCACGCGACGGGCGATCGATCGTGTACGTCGCATGGACCGACGACGGGCTCGCGACGATCCGCGTCGCGCCGAAGAGCGGTGGTCGTGGTCGCGCGGTGACGACGACGCCCGCACACTGGCGCGAGCCGGTGTTCTCGCCCGACGGCAAGACCATCGTCGCGCGCAAGATCCCCGGCGGCGGCGTGGTGTCGCAACAGTGGTCGCACGACCCTGGGCTCTACGCGATCCCGAGTCGCGGCGGCGCACCGCAGCTGGTCACGCGCCAAGCCGGCACGCCGCACTTCGGTGCGTCGTCGGATCGCGTGTTCTTCTTCGACACCGAGCCGGGCAAGGACGGCGACAGCTACGTGCTGCGATCGATCGCGCTCACCGGCGCCGAGCTCCGCACGCACCTGCGCAGCGAAGCCGCGATGGAGTATCGCGTGTCGCCCGACGGCAAGTGGGTCGCGTTCCGCGAAGGCTTCGCCGCGCACGTGATGCCGTTCCCGCCGGTGGGCAAGCCGTTCGACGTGGGCCCCAAGGCCGAAGGTCTGCCGATCGCGCGCGTCAGCAAGGACGCCGGCGAGTTCCTGCACTTCTCGGGCGACAGCAAGCGCCTGCACTGGACGATGGGGCCGGAGCTCTTCGGTCGCGATCTGAAGGACTCGTTCGCGTTCATCGAAGGCGCGCCGGAGAAGCTGCCCGATCCGCCCGAGCACGGGCTCGACATCGGCTTCGACGTCGACAGCGACGTGCCCAAGGGCAAGCTCGCGTTCGTCGGCGCGCGCATCGTGACGATGAAGGGCAAGGAGATCATCGAAGACGGTGTGGTCGTCGTCGAAGGCAATCGCATCAGCGCGGTCGGCCCGAAGAGCAGCGTGAAGATCCCCGCGGATGCGAAGCGCTACGACGTCGCGGGCGCGACGATCATCCCCGGGCTCGTCGACGTACACGCCCACGGCCCGCAGGGTCGCGACGGCTTCGTGCCGCAGCACAACTGGCTGCACTACGCGGAGCTCGCATTCGGCGTCACCACGGTGCACGACCCCAGCAACGACACCGGTGAGATCTTCGCGGCCGCCGAGCTCGCGCGCGCCGGCATGCTCACCGCGCCGCGCATCTTCTCCACCGGCACGATCCTCTATGGTGCACGCTCGCCCATCAAGGCGCGGATCGACAGCCTCGACGACGCGCGCATGCACCTCAAGCGCATGAACGCGGTCGGTGCGTTCAGCGTGAAGAGCTACAACCAGCCGCGTCGCAACCAGCGACAGCAGGTGCTCACCGCCGCGCGCGAGCTGAAGATGATGGTCGTGCCCGAGGGCGGCTCGCTGTTCATGCACAACATGACGATGGTGGTCGACGGGCACACCGGGGTCGAGCACGCCGTGCCGATCGCGAAGGGCTATCGCGACGTGCACCAGCTGTGGAGCGGCACCGAGGTCGGCTACACGCCGACGATCGTGGTCGGCTACGGCGGGCTGTGGGGCGAGAACTACTGGTACGCGCACACCAATGTCTTCGAGCACGAACGGCTACGCACGTTCGTGTCGCCGGAGAACATCGACGCGCGCTCGCGCAGGCGGCCGCTCGCGAGCAAGGGCGACTGGAATCACTTCGCCGTGGCGAAGCTGTGCAAGCAGCTGCTCGATGCCGGCGTGGAGATCCAGCTCGGCGCGCACGGACAACGCGAAGGCCTCGCGGCGCACTGGGAGCTGTGGATGTTCGTGCAAGGTGGCATGACGCCGCACGAGGCGTTGCGCGCCGGCACGCTGTCGGGCGCGCACTACCTCGGGCTCGACAAGGACATCGGCTCGATCGAGGTCGGCAAGCTCGCGGATCTCGCCATCATCGACGGCGACGTGCTGAAGGACATCCGCAAGAGCGAGAACGTGCGCTACACCGTCGTGAACGGCCGGCTCTTCGACGCGCGTACGATGGACGAGCTCGCGCCACGATCGCGCAAGCGCCCGAAGCTGTCGTGGGAACGCGCGGGCGGTGGCGGCACCGCAGATACGACGCACCTCGATTGAGTTCTGGTCGGGCTCGACTAGCACCTACGCCCCGGCGTGGTAGTGTCGGGTCCGCTGCATGCAGTGGGTCTCCGAGCTATCCTCTACCGCGAGCTTCGTCGATGCGCTCGCCGAAGCAGCGGCCGGCGTGCACGCGCGACTCGACGGCTCGCAGCCCGACATCGTGTTCGCGTTCGTGTCGCCGCACCATGCGGAGCACTGGGGCCGCATCCCCGAAGTCGTGTCCGAGGCGTTCGGAGGTGCACCGGTGTTCGGGTGCTCGGGCGGCGGCGTGATCGGTGGTGGACGCGAGATCGAGCGCACGCCCGCGCTCGCGTTGGTCGGCGCAGTGTTGCCCGGCGTCGAGGTGCGGAGCTTCGCGCTCGCGCCCGGCGAGATCCCGGCGATCGATTCCGCCGCGGAGAGCTGGCACGGTCGCGCGGAGATCGATCCCGCGGATCTCGGCGCGCTGTTGCTCGTCGCGGATCCGTTCACCTGCGACGTACCGCCGATGCTCGCGGGCCTCGATCGTGCGTTCCCCGATGCCGTGAAGATCGGCGGGCTCGCCTCGGGCGGATCGCAACCGGGTCAGACCGCGCTCTTTTGTGGCGGGCAGACCCACGACGACGGGATGATCGGGCTCTCGCTCGGCGGCAACCTCGTGGTCGACACGTTGGTCGCACAAGGTTGTCGTCCGGTCGGCACACCGATGTTCGTCACGCGCACCGACGGGCACGTGATCCTCGAGCTCGACGGACGTCCCGCGGCGCGCGTGCTGCAGGAGCTCTACGAGAGCTCGAACGAGCGCGACCGCGAGCTCATGCGCAAGGCGCTGTTCGTCGGCCTCGTCACCGAGCCTGGTCGCGAGGTGTACGGCGCGGGCGACTTCCTCGTGCGCAACATCCTCGGGCTCGACGCGCGCACGGGTGCGCTCGCGGTCGCGGCCAAGGTCCGCCAAAACGGCGTCGTGCAATTCCACGTGCGCGATGCCGACGCGTCGGCGCACGATCTGCGATCGCTGTTGCGGGGTTACACCGCGCGCGGCAATCGCCCCGCGGGCGCGCTGATGTTCTCGTGCCTCGGTCGCGGCGTCGGCCTCTACGGCGTGCCGAACCACGACGTCGACGAGCTGCGCGAGCAACTCGGCGAGGTGCCCGCAGGCGGCTTCTTCTGCAACGGCGAGATCGGCCCGGTCGGCGGCCACACGTACATGCACGGCTACACCAGCTCGATCGCACTGTTCCGCCGCCGCCACGCCGACTGAGCTCGAAATGTTCGCGTAGCGTTCATCCAGCGCGAGCGAGTCGTCTCGCTCGTCGCGAATGAACGTTCTGCGTTCATTCGCGTCGACCTCCGCCGTCGCTCACACCTTCGGTGGTGGACGCCTCGCGCGCGGTTGCGGGCTCTTCGCGCTACTCCACTGTGTGGGTGGGTTCATGCACAACTCCGAGATCGCAGCGCCGCATACGCCATCGCCCGCAGCGCCGCCGGCTGTCGCGCTGCGCGTGGGCCAACGACTCGGGCCGTATCGCTTGTGCGTCGAGCTCGGCACCGGCGGGATGGCGACCGTCTATCTCGCGCATCGTGAAGGCGTGAGCGGCAGCCCGAGCGGCCGTTGGGGCTACTTCGCGGTGAAGTGTGCACGCCCGCACCTCGTGCAGGATCCCGCGTTCGTCGCGATGTTTCGCGACGAGGCTCGCATCGCGTCGTGGATCCATCACGGCAACGTGTGCAGCGTGTTCGACTTCGACGTCTGCGACGGCACCTACTACCTCGCGATGGAGTATCTGTCGGGGCAGACGCTGAAGGCGGTGCTGCACAAGCTCGCCACGACCACTCCGTTCACGCCCGCGTCGTGGCACGCCTGCGTGATCGCCCGCATCATCGCCGACGCGGCCGAGGGCCTGCACGCCGCCCACGAGCTGCGCGACGAAGAGGGCCTGTCGCTCGGCGTCGTGCATCGCGACGTTTCGCCCGAGAACATCTTCCTCACCTACGACGGCAACGTGAAGCTGATGGACTTCGGGCTCGTGCGCGCGCTCGATCAGCTGCACGAGACGCGCACCGGCATCGTGAAGGGCAAGTACGGCTACATGCAGCCCGAGGTGCTGCAGGGCAAGAAGCCCGATCGCCGCGCCGACATCTTCAGCCTCGGCATCGTGCTGTGGGAGCTGCTCACCGCGCGCCGACTCTTCGCGCACGATACCGAGGCCGGGACGCTGCACGCGATCACGAACGGGGAGATCGTGCCGCCTTCGACGATCTGCGAGAGCTTGCCGCCCGAGCTCGACGCGATCGTCATGCGCGCGCTCGAGCGCGATCCCGACGCGCGCTATCCGAATGCCCGCGCAATGGCCCGCGATCTCACGCGCTTCATCGCGAACGCCGGACACGGGGTCGGGCTCGCCGACCTCGCCGACATGATGGATCGCCTCTTCCCGGGCGGAGCCGAGTGCGATCGTCAGCTGCTCGCGGTCGCCCACCAGATCGAAGAAGCCAGCGTCGCATGGGAGCTCGCCGCTTCGCCGCCGCCGCGCACCGGCGACTCTGCGAGCGCAGCGACGAGCTCCGCACCTTCGCTCGCGTCACGCGTTTCGCCGCGCAACGCTCCGCTGGCGCTGGCTGCCGCGCTCGTCGTCGGGCTCGCGGTCGGCGGAAGCACGGCGTGGTCGCTCGGTGACCACTCGGCCGCAGTGCCGACGGCGCGACCACAGCTCGTCTCCGCATCGATGCAAGCGAGCACTGCACCACTCGACAGCCTGGCACCACCGCGCGCCCCCATGCCGCCGCCCGCGGTGGCGCCGAGCGATCCGTCGCCGCCTGCGGTGGTGGTGCGACCGGTCTCGTCGCGCGGCCGCCGAATCGAGGTGCTCGGTCAGGACGATCTCGCGAGCGGCGAGATGCTGCTGCGCTTGCGCGTCGTGGGCGACGAAGACGGCCGCGCGCAGCCCCGCAAGCACCGGAAGTGACGGACGCGCTATGCTGACGGCGTGGCGCGCAGCTTGATCGCGATCGTGTCGTTGCTGCTCGGGTGTGGACCGCAGGTCGATGCCGACGCGGTCGACGAATCGGAAGGTGGTGGCGAAGGTGCCGGCGAGCGGCCGACCGGTGCCGGTGCGATGTACTCGGCGTGCGCCACCGTGTCGATGTGCGCGCCGCTCGAGTTCTGCGTGTTCCCGACGCGCGAAGGTGGCTACTGCTCCGCGGCGTGCAACGGCGACGATCCGAGCGCGTGTGCACCGGCTCCGGGTGACGGTGCCGAAGTCTCGTGCCTCGACATCGGCGTGCCCGACGGACGGCAGGTGTGCGCACTCGACTGCGCGCATGGATCGTGTCCCGCGAACATGCGCTGCGAAGGCATCGAGACGCCGTCGGGCGACGCGCGACAGATCTGTTTCTGACGCACTCCTCAGCCGATGAAGGCGTCGTCCATGTCGCCCGGCACTTCGCCGAGCGCGCCCACGTATCCAACCGCGTGCATCGCGGTGTTGACGAGCTCGACCGGATGGCGACCCGACATCCGCACATGGCGACCCGCGGTGGCGTGCAGACCACCCGCGCGACCACCGATGAGCGCGATCATGTTCTCGGTGGAGTGCGCTTCACCGGTGGTGCCGCCTTCGGGGTCGTAACCCATGCCGCCTTCGAACATCAGCACGAGCGCGGTGTGATCGAGCAGCGAGCTTCCGTCGACTTCCTGGGTGTCGCGCAGCTTCTGGATGAGACGCGCCCAGTGCTTCACGTGCCACGCGATGCAATCGGCCATGCAGTTCGCACCCTCTTCGCCGCCACCCATCGAGTAGTGGCTGATCTCGTGGAGATCCGAGGGATACCCGTAGATCGGGTTCATGTTCATGAAGCACTGCGCATACGTGAACATGAGCGACGCAGAGCGCGACATGTCGCAGGTGAAGGCCATGTGGATGAGGTCCACCATCAGCGTCGCGCGCAGCTCTTCGTCGCTGTAGGCACCGCCGTTGCCGTAGCTGCCGTCTTCGACCGCGGGGCCGATCTCCGGGTCCGCGCCCGGATCGGGCAGCTGCATGCACGCGCCTTCGGGCTCGATCAGATCGATGCGGCTCTCGAGCGCGCGCAGCTCCTCGAGGTGCTGCTCCATGCGAATGCGATCGCTGGCGCCGAGCTTGGTGATCAACCGCTCGGTGTCGTCGGCGACGAGATCGACGACGCTGCGACGACGACGCAGCAGGAACTCGGTGGCACCGGTCTGCCCTTCGTCCGGGTCGACGAAGCCGGAAAAGAGGTTGCTGTACGCGAGCGAGGGGCTGAACACCGGATCGACCTGCTGCAGATCGGTGCCTTGCATGCGCGCCGAGATGCGCCCGCGATCGCCACCGGTCGAGTTGTCGCCGCGGTAGTAGGCCGGCTGCACGCGATACGCGAGCACGGGGCGGCCTTCGCCGAACATGTCGCCGATGAGCTGATCGGAAGTCGGACCGGTCGCGCTCTCGTCACCGTTGTCGGCCGAGCGCACGCCGCAGGTGAGCGGACACGGCGACGACGCGTGGAAGCCGACACGGCGACCACCGGGCGGGATGCCGCTGCCTTCGTCCCACGGGATCAGCAGACCGCTCGCGACCGAGACGACGTCTTGCACGCCGAGATCCGCGAGCGGTGCGAACGCGCGACCGAGCGTGAAGCCTGCGCCCTCGTCGACCGGGGTCACGCGCTCGGTGTTGTTGAGCCCGAGCGAGCAGCCACCGAACGCGTACACGTAGCGCGGTGCCGGTGAAGTACCGCCGGCGCGCACGGTGGGTGGCGCCATGATCTCGAGCATCGGCAGCCCGACGGCGACACCACCGAGACCGCGGAGGAACGAACGACGAGGAAGTCGGAAGCGTGGCATGTCAGACCTCCTCCTCGCGGCGGTGACGGAATTCGCTCGAGGTCACGAGGCCGAGCAACAAGTCGTCGAGCACGATCTCTCCTTCACCCAGCTCATCGAGCAACGTCGAAATGAAGGTCGCGTCGGTGATATCGAGCTTCGTGCGACCGATCGCGAAGCGGTAGACCTGCGTCGCGATGCATTGGTTCAGCTCGGGCGCCGCGACCAGGATGTCCGCGAGCGCGGCGGGACCTTGGAACTCGCCGACACCGGGAAGCGTGCCGACGCCGTCGATCGGACAGTCGGGACGATCGGGCTCGTTCGTGCGGAAGCGACCGGCGCTGTCGTAGGCCTCGAGCCCGAGACCGATCGGATCCATCTGGCTGTGACACGCGGCGCAGCCGTCGTTCTCCGCGTAGATCTCGTACTTGCGCGACTTGCAGTCGCCGTCCTGGAAGCCGGCCGGATTCGCGTCGGGATTCACGTCGTCGGGCGGCGGCGGGATCTCGGTGCACAGCAAGTTCACGCGGATGTTCTTGCCGCGCAACGTCGCACTCGTGTCGCCGTTCTTCGTGCCGACGCTGAGGAACGTCGCGTGCGACAGCAAGCCGCGACGACCGCTGTCGCCGTACGGCACCCAACCCGCGACGCCGCCTTGCGGCGCCGGCAAGCCGTAGTGGGTCGCGAGCTCGGGCGAGATGAAGGTCTCGTCCGCGCGCAGCACATCGGCCCACGCCGACTGCTCCTCGAACACGGTGCGCTCGATCAGCGTGCGCGTCTCGGCGTTCATCGCATCGCCGAGCTCGCCGCCACCGGCGTGCTCGAAGCCCATCCACATGCCGTGGAAGCGATAGATGCGATCGCGGGCGTGGGGATCGGCGAGCAACATCTGCGTCGCCGCGGCGATCTCTTCCGCGTTCGAGAGCTCGCCGTTCTCGCCGGCATCGATGAGCCACTCGGGCGGCGTGCTGCCCCACAACAGGTACGAGAGTCGCGTCGCGACCTCGGTGCCGGCGAGGCGATGCAGACCGGGCATGCCGTCGACCGGCGTGCCGATCTCGACGCGATACAGCAGCTCGGTGTGCTGCAAGAGCGTGCGCAGCACGGAGTCCACCGCGACCCAGAAGTCGCCGGCTTCGTCGGCGTGATCGATGAACGCAGCGAGCGTGGTGACCTCGTCCTCGGTGAGCGAGCGTCGCAGCGCACGCTTGCCGAAGCTCGTGATGAACTCGCGCAAGCACGCTTCGTCGTTCGCGCTCGCCGGCGTGCACGGCATGATCGCGTCGCGCAACGTCGGATCCGCGACGACTTGCTCGGAGACTTCACCCGCGAGCAAGTCGGCGCCTTCGATCAGCGCCGCCGACACGCTCTGGAAGGTGTAGTCGTTGTCGAACGGCGCGCGCAGATCCTCGGGCAGCACGAGCTCCGCGTCGGGGCTCACGCCGACGAGATCGAAGACCGTCGCGTCGTACTCCGCCGCGCTCAAGCGCCGCAGACCCGAGATGCCGACCGCATCTTCGTCGACCGGCTCGGGATCGTCGTCGTCACCGGCACTGTCGTTCGCGTCGTCACTGCCGGCCGTCTCACCGGCTTCGCCAGCGCTCGCGTTTCCATCGGCACCGTTGCCGTGCTGCAGCCCTTGGTAGCAGCCGCCCAACATCGCGCCTGCGATGCCGAACGCGCACGCACTCGTCCCCTTGCCCCGCGTCACGAGCGGAACAGACAAGCGAGCCCCGCGACCGGTTCACGGCCTTTGTCGTGCGGGCCCTGACGGATCCGGCAGCGGTCCGTCGGGATCGAGGCCCACCGCCCCCGCCTCGCGCAGCGTCACGCGGAGCTGCTCGCGTGCGCGAAAGAGCCTCGTCTTGACCGTACCCTGGGGAATTCCCAGCACCTCGGCGAGCTCGCTGGTGCTGAGCTCCTCCCAGTAGTGCAGCTCGAGCGCGGTCTGCAGATCGAGCGGCAAACGGCGTAGCGCAGTGAGCAGCGCACGATCGCGCTCGTCGGACGCGACCATCACCGACGGCGACGCGCCCATGTCGAGGATCGACGTGGTCAATGGATCGACGCGGGACGCCGCGCGCTGCCGCGCGACGTAGTGGTTCACGAGCTCGTTGCGGGCGATCCGCAGCACGTAGGCGCGGAAGCTGCTGCCGTCGCGCACGCGGTCCCGCGACTCGACACACGCGAGGAACGTGCGCTGCACCAGATCTTCGAGATCGACGTCGAGCTTGTTGCGAAAGAACCTCATCACGCTCGCGGCATGGCGCGCGAACAATTCCTGACCGGCGGCACCATCGCCCATGCGCCAGGCCTCGAGCAGCTCTGCGTCGCCGGTCACGCGGCGCGGATGATAGCATCGTCGCGTGACCACGTTGATCGACGACGGCGTGACGCTACGCGTCGCGGATCCGATCGACCAAGAGGTCACGCGCGCACGCGTGATGCCGAGCGATGCCGCGGCACAATCGCGCATCGAGGCGCGGCTCTTCGGCGAGCTGCCCTCCGCGCCGCAGATCGGGCGCTTCGTGGTGCTCAACAAGATCGGCGCGGGCGGGCTGGGCATCGTCTACGCCGCCTACGACCCCAAGCTCGACCGGCGGGTGGCGATCAAGCTCGTGCATCGCCGGCAGGACTTCGAGCTCGACACCCAGCGCGTGCTGCGGGAAGCGCAGGCGCTCGCGCGGCTCTCGCATCCGCACGTCGTCGCGGTGCACGAGGTCGGCGAGCACGACGATCGCCTCTTCATCGCGATGGAGCTCGTCGAGGGCACCACGCTCGCGGAGTGGGGCAAGGCTTCGCACGACTGGCGCACCGCGCTCGGGCCGTTGTTGGATGCGGCGCGTGGGCTCGCGGTCGCGCATCGTGCCGGCATCGTGCACCGCGACTTCAAGCCCGCCAACGTGATGATCGGGCACGACGGGCGCGCGCGCGTGTTGGACTTCGGGCTCGCGCGTGGTGCGACGTCTGCGAGCGGGCCGGCACCGTCGACGAGCGCGCTCGATCTGCAGCTCACGCAATCGGGCACGTTGATGGGCACGCCCGCCTATCTCGCGCCCGAGCAGTGGCTCGGTGCGGCCGTCGATGCGCGCGCGGATCAGTTCTCGTTCTGCATCACTGCGCTCGAGGTGTTGTGGGGACGGCGACCGTTCATCGCGGCCGACTCGCTCGCGTTGCGCACGCGCGTGCTCGCGGGTGAGCTCGACAAGGCGAGCCCGCGGCGATCGATCCCCCAATCGGTCGAGCGCATCCTGCTGCAGGGGCTCGCGGTCGATCCCGCGCAGCGCCACGCGGACATGGAAAAGCTCATCGCGGGGCTCGAGCGCGAGGTTCGTCCGCCGCGGCATCTGTTTCGCTGGGGCCTGCTCGGCGTGGGCTTGTTGGTGGTCGGTGCGATCGCGGGCGTCGGCATGTCGATGGGTGCGCGGGCGAGCGTCGACACCGGTGCGATCGAAGCGCTCGCTGCAGACGCGCGCGCAGCCGCGAGCGCGGGGCACTACGTGTATCCGCCTTCGGATGCGCCCGATGCCGACACCGCATACGCGAAGGTGGTCGCGCTCGAAGCGATGAGCGGCTCGGAGCTCGCGCACGAGCAGGCGACGGCGCTGCGCGACGAGTTCGCGGGTGCGCTGGTCGAGCTCGGCGACGCGTACTGGGCCCGCGAAGATGCGCGACCGTTCGCGATCGATTTCTATGCGGCGGCGCTGCTGTTCGATCCGGACCAGGCGCAGGCGCGCGAGCGTGCGGCGGTGACGACCGGCGAGCTCGCGCTATTGCGTCAGCGCGCGCTGTCGCACGACTTCACGCCGGGCGAGCTCGGGGTCGCGGATGCGTTGGTCGCGTTGGCGGAGCCCGATGCGGAGACGCGCGAGCGCAAGCTCGACAAGGTGGTCGCGAAGGAGACGCTCGCGGCGTCGACGGCGGAGCGATTGCATCGCCTGGGCAGCGCGAAGAAGCCGAAGAAGGTCGCGGCTGCGCCGGCGCCCGCAGCTGCGCCGACGATCGCCGCGACACCGACGCCCGCGCCGACGCCCGCGGCCGCGGCCGCACCGGCACCGAAGCGATCGCCCGCGGAAGCGAAGGCGTTGGTCGCCGAGGCGCGCACCGATCTGCGCGCGGGCAGATTCGCGGAGGCGAACAAGACGCTGCATCGCGCGCTCGCGTTCGACGCGAGCAGCCACGCCGCGTTCTCTGCGCTCTCGGATCTCGCGTTCGAGCAAGGTCGGTACGCCGAAGCGGCCGAGCACGCCCGCAAGGCGATCGCGCTCGCGCCGAAGCGCGCCGACTACCGAATGCAGCTCGGCGACGCGTACTTCAAGGTGCTGCGCTACGCCGACGCGCGCGGGGCCTACGAGAAAGCGAAGTCGCTGGGCAGCAAGTCGGCCCCCGCCGCGCTGAAGAAGATCGACGAACGCCTCGGCGGCTGAGGTCCGATCGCTGCCATCCGCGGGCACCCGCCCTTGCCGGGTCGTCACCGATGGCAGGGATCCGGTCAACGACGGGCGCGGCGCTTGCGGTGCTCGACCGCGAGCATCGTGATGCCGGCGACGAGTGCCGCGACGCCGACCGATGTCACGATTGCGCCGGGGATCTTCGTCGCGTAGAGGAACTTGCAGTCACCGTCGTCGTCGACGTTCTTGCCGCGGCACATCGTTTGGTTGGGGCGATCGTGCAGCACCACCAGCGTCAGGCCCGTCGCGATCGCGGCGGTGCCGAGCGCGAGCGAGACGAAGCCGCCCGCGCGCAAGCGCCTGCGCTCGTCGCTGTTCGGCAGCGGCACCATGTCGATCGCGATCGCTTCGCGTACGCCCGCGAGCGCTTCGAAACGGCGCAGCTCGTCGACGTAGCCGCGCAGGCTCAAGCGCAACACGTGGGTGCCGAGCTCGACGCGACGCTCGATGGGGGTCTCGCCGACGACCGCGTCGTCGAGCCGCACGAGCGCACCGCTCGGCGTGCTGCTCACCGCCAGCGTCGCGGGTGCGGCCTGCGGTGATTGCAGACGCGAGAGCAACGCGGCCGCCTGACCATCGACGTGCTCGCCGAGCTCCGCGACGCCGCACAGCTCGCAGCGTCGCTCGACGCGCGCGACTTCTTCACCGCTCGCACCATCGATCAACGTGAGCGTCACGTCGTAGTCGCGACGCACGGCGGCGACGCGCACCGCGATCACGGCCGCGGCACGTGCATCGCTCGCGGCGGCGCGACGACACTCCGCATCCGCACAGCTCGCACCGGGAATGTCCGACGACACGACCTCGACGTCGCCGCGCGACAAGCCATCGCGCAGGGCGCCGTCGACCTCGGCCGCGGCGCCAGCCGACACGTCCCCGTCGAGCTGCGGCGCGAGCACGACGATGCGCTGCTTCTCGGGCGCGCCGCCGAACGCGGGCATCGGCGACCACGCGGCCGCAAACGCCCCGACGACGAGGGTTGCTCGCGCGATGGACCCGCGGGCGTGCACGCGGTCGCGATGCTAACCGATCCCCGCGCGCGGTATGCTGATCGCGTGAGGGTGAGGGTCGGCATGAGCCTCGGCTCGGGCGTGCTCGCGCTCTGCTCGGCGTGCGTGATCAATCCCGCGTTCGATCAGGCGGACGCGAGCACGAGCGGCGACGCGAGCACGGCCGCATCCACCGAGGGTGCTGCGACGACGATCACGACATCCAGCACCAGCGATCCCGCCAGCAGCGACGGCAGCGACGGCGCAGCGATCTGCGGCAACGGCATCGTCGAAGGCGACGAGCCCTGCGACGACGGCGACGACGAGGACGGCGACGGCTGCAACGTCGGTTGCGTGCCCTCCGGCGCGCAACTATGGGAGCTCCGCCACGACGGCGGCAACGCGGGCTGGGACGCGACCCACGATCTCGCGGTGCTCGCCGACGACACGGTCGTGCTCGCGGGCATCACCACCGTCGAAGGATTGCAGGCCGAGCTCGCACACGTCGATCGCGACGGCGTCGAGCTGTGGTCGCATCGCCACTCGGTGCCCGACGCGATCGACAGCGATGCCTGGGGCGCCGCGCGACTGAACGACGGATCGATCGTCGCAGGCACCGGCGACAACGACGTGATGTTCGTGCGCGCGCTCGATCCCGACGGCGTCGAGCTGTGGACGTACGAAGGGCCCGGTCGCGTCTACGACGCGAGCAGCGACGGTAGCAGCGAGATCTGGATCGCCGGCCGTCACGCCGAAGGACCCGCCGCGTTCTGGCACCTCGATGCCGGCGGCACGTTGATCGCGATCCACGACGAAGCGAGCGGCAGCTTGCCGACCGACTCGGTGGTGTGGGGCATCGCGACGGGCGCGAACGGTCGCATCGCCGGTGCGGGCGAGCTGAACACCGACGTGCGTGCGTGGGTGCGCGAGCTCTACGCCGGCAGCGGTGGTGTGGCGTGGGAGACCGACGTCATCGCGCTCGGCGCAGATTCCGACGCCGGCTACGGCGTGACGATCGCGGTGGGCGGCGCGATGGCGATGGTCGGCGACTTGGTGTTCGGCGAAGAACGCCACGGCTGGTTGCTGCGTCGCGCCACCGACGGCGAGATGCTCCCGCCGATCGAGCAGGAAGAGCTCGGCAACTACCACGGCGTTGCGATCGGTCCGACCGGCGAGATCGCGGTGTCGGGCTGGGTCGACAACGGCCTCGGCAAGATCGCATTGGTGGTGAAGTACGCCCCCGACGGCACGCTCGCGTGGCGCCACGAGATCACCGGCGACGTCGTGGTCGGCGAGAACAAGGCCTGGACGGTCGGCATCCGCAGCGACGCAGTGGTCGTCGCCGCCGGCGAGCTCGTCGAAGAAGCCACGATGCTCGACCGCTGGGTGGTCGCCTTCGCGCCTTGAAGTCAGTCGAGCTCGTGCAGCAGGAATGCGAACGTGTCGACCTGTTGCTCGATCGCGGCGCGCAGGCTGTCGGCGCCGCCGTGCCCCGCGTTCTTCTCCACGCGCAAGAGCGCGGATGACCCGGTGTGCTGCAGCGCCGCGACCAGCTTGCGCGCGTGCATCGGATCGACGCGGTCGTCGCTGTCGGCCGACAGCATCAACAGCGGCGGATAGTCGACGCCTTGCTGCACGCGGTGGTACGGCGAGTAGGCGAAGAGCGTGCGGAAATCCGTCGCGTCGTCAGCCGAGCCGTACTCGGTGATCCACGTCGGGCCCGCGCCGAAGTGGTGGTAGCGGATCATGTCGAGCAGCGGCACTGCGCAGATCACCGCGCCGAAGAGCTCCGGGCGCTGCGTCGCGACGGCGCCGACCAGCAAGCCCCCGTTGCTGCCCCCGCGGATCGCCAGGCGCTCGGGCTTCGTGTAGCCGTTGTCGACCAGCCACTCGCCGGCCGCGATGAAATCGTCGAACACGTTCTGCTTGTTGTGGCGCTTGCCGGCGTCGTGCCACGCCTCGCCGTACTCGCCACCGCCGCGCAGGTTCGGCATCGCCCAGACGCCGCCGTGCTCGAGCCACATCACGATCGTCGACGAGAACGCGGGTGTCATCGACACGCCGAAGCCACCGTAGCCGGTGAGCACCGCGGGACTGCTGCCGTCGAACACCAGATCGTCGCGGTGCACGACGAACATCGTGATCGGCGTGCCGTCCTTGCTCGCATACACCACCTGCTTCACCTCGAAGCGGTCGGTGTCGACCGGCAGCTCGACCTCGTGCACGAGCTCGCTCGCACCGGTCGCGATCGACGTGCGATGGATCTGCCCGGGGATCGCGAACGAGCTGAAGCGCCAGTAGGCCTCGTCGCGCTCGGGATGGCCGACCAGCCCATCGCTGGTGCCGATGCCCGGCAACGCCAGGTTGCGCACGTGCACGCCATCCGTCGTGCGCAGCTCGATGCGACTTTGCGCGCGCCACAGCCAGTCGAGCTCGAGCATGCCGCCGACGATGCCGAAGCCGTGCAGCGTCGCGTCTTCCTGCGCCACGAGCTCGCGCCAGGCCGCACGCTCGACGTGCGCCGGATCGACCTTCATCACGCGGAAGCGCGGCGCACCGTCGTTGGTGTGCACGTAGAACGCGTCGCGATGCGCGATCACCGAGTAGCGATGCGAAGTGCCGACCGCGAGTGGCTGGAACACGCGCGCCTTGCCGCGCAGATCGATGAACCAGACGTCCTGCGCATCGAAGCCGCGCGCGATCGTCAAGAGCAACCAGTGCCCGTCCTTCGACACCTCGGCGGCGAGGAACGTCTTGGGATCGTGCAACGCCGGATGCACCAGCGCGTCGGAAGACGGCGGCGTGCCGACGCGATGGAAGCGGACCTCGGCGCGGCCAGGCAGCTCCGGCGGTGGGATCAACGGATCCGTCGGCAACGCGGTGTAGTAGAAGCCGTCCTTCGTCCACGACGGCGCGGCATAGCGCGCGCCCTCGATCTGCTCGAGCTCGACGTCGCGATCGAGATCCCGGATGTGCAACGTCGCTGCGTCGGCGGCATTGCGACTGAGCTTGTACGCGACGTACCGACCATCGCGGCTGGGAAAGATCCCGCGCACCGACACGCTGCCATCGGGCGACAGCCGATTCGGATCGAGCAGCACACGCTCACGGCCGTCGCGCTCGCGCACGTAGTAGACCGCTTTGTCGCGTCCACGGTGACGACGCGTTTGGAAGACACGATCGCCATAGCGCGTCGGTACCGACACGTCGTCGATATCGATCAGCTCGCGCGCGCGTCGACGAAGCTCGTCGCGCCCGCGCAGCGCCGCGAGCTCGCCGCGCGCATAGGCATCCTGCGCGACGCTCCACGTCTTCACCTCGGCATCGTCCGCACGCTCGAGCCAGCGATACGGATCGGCGACCTGCGTGCCGTGCAGCTCCTCGACGATCGCTTCGCGCCGCGTCGCGGGCGGACCGTCTCGCGCGGGCCCGGCGGCATGGGGCGCGCACGCGACCAGCGATGCGACGAGCAGCGCGCCCCGACGCATCATTTCTTCGCCGCCAACAGATCGCGGATCTCCGTGAGCAGCTCCTGATCCTTCGTCGGTGGCGGCGGCGCGGGCGGGGCCGCCTCGGGCTCGCGACGCAGACGGTTGATGAACTTCACCATCATGAAGATCGCGAACGCCATGATCGTGAAGTCGAGGCAGGTCTGCAGGAACTTGCCCCACTTCAGCATCACCGCGGGGTGATCGCCCGCCGCGGCCTTGAGCTCGATCGCATACTTGCTGAAGTCCATGCCGCCGACCATCAAGCCGAGCGGCGGCATCACCAAGTCTTCCACGGCCGACGCGACGATCTTGCCGAACGCGGCACCGATGATGACGCCGACAGCCATGTCGACGACGTTGCCCTTGACCGCGAACGTCTTGAATTCGGCGAGTATGCCCATGCGCCCGCGAGGATACTACGGCCGCGCCAGCACGCGCGCGGTTCGTGGCGGTACGTCGATCGACGGCCCCGCGAGCTGCTCGTCGGTGACCTCGTCGACCAACGCTTCGTCGGGCAAGCCGTCGATCGTGCGCATCGAATCGCCGCGATTCACCAGCACCCACAACGCATCGCCGCCGTACTCCACCGAGTACGCGAACGTGTCGGTATCCGCGGAGATCGTCGTGCGTGTGCCTCGACGCGTGGCCGGATGCGCGGCTCGAATCGCGAGCAGCCGCTGCAATCGTGCATACAGCCACGACTGTCCCGCGCTGTAGCCCTCCCACTGCATGAAGCGACGGTTGTCGGGATCGCCCGCGCCCGCCATGCCGACCTCGTCACCGTAGTAGACGAGCGGTGCACCGCGCGTGGTGAGCAGGATCGCGAACGAGCTCGCGAGCCGCTCGAACGCGCTCATGCCGGTCGGCAAGCCGGGCTGGTTGCTCCACGCGCGATCCTTGCCGTCGGCCCACTGGTTGTTCCACACCGGTGTGTCCTGCGCGAGATGGATCGCGCGCGGGATGTCGTGGTTGCCGATGAACGTGCTCATGATCGCCGCGCCGTAGTAGTCGTCGTTGGCGTCCATGAAGCCGGCGAGCTCGCTCATCGACCCTTGGCGCATCAGCACGTTCCACGCCATCTGCATGCGCAGCGGGAAGTCGAACTGCCCGTCGAGCATGTCGGGATTCACGTAGTGCGCGATGGTGCCCTGATCGCCGGTGAACGTCTCGCCGACCATGTAGAAGTGCTCGCCGCTCTCGGGCTCGACCTCGTCGATCACGCGCGCACGCAGATCGAGCAGCCACTGATCTTCGATGTGCTTCACCGCATCGAGGCGGAAGCCGTCCACGCCGGTGTCGCCGATCCACTGCAGCGCGTTGTCGACCGAGAACGTGCGCGCTTCGGCGTTGGTGAAGTCGAAGTCGGGCAGGTACGAGGTGAACCAGCAGCGCTTGGCCTCGGCGTTGTCCCAGCTGCAGCCCGAGCCGCACACGCAATCGCCACCCGAGCCGTTGTCGTTGGGCCAGAACCACTCGGGATGATCCGCGTACACCGGCGAGCTCGCGTGCACGTGGTTCATCGCGTAGTCGAACAGCACCTTCAGCCCGTGCGCGTGCGCGGTGTCGACGAGCTGCTGCAGCTCGGCGAGCGTGCCGAAGTGTTCCTCGGGCATGTCGAGCGCCGACGGCCAGTAGCCGTGGTACGCGGAGTACTCGTGGCCGTCGGAGCCGAGGCCCGCGTCGTCGGTGTTGTCCATCGGCACGGAGATCCACAGCGTGTTGACGCCGAGATCCTCGAAGTAACCGGCTTCGATCTTCGCGGTGATGCCCGCCCAGTCGCCGCCTTGGAAGTCCGCCGCCATCGGCACGCCGATGCCACCGTTGTTGCTGACGTCGCCGTCGAAGAAGCGATCGACGAAGGTGAAGTAGATGACCGAGTCGCGCCAGTCGAACGTGCCCATCACGTCGGGCTCGCACGTGAAGTCGTCGCCGCAGGTGAGCGGATCGAGCACGGAGTTCTGCCCGCCCTGCCCGTCCGGTTGCTGCGTCGGATTCGCGGGATCGGGGATCCACGTGTCCGCGCCGACTCTGAACTTGTAGAGCACCGTGGTGTCCCACGGCACCGGCACGCTCGCGCGCCACGTGCCGCCGTCGTTGGTCATCGGCACGCCGACCTCCCAACCATCGGATGCGAAGTCGCCGAACACCGCGACGTCTTCGTACGCATCGTCGGCGAGCGTGAACTCGTGCGCGCAGCGCTTGTTCGCGTCTTCGCACTCGGTGGGCCCGCCGGTCGCGTCGTCGGTGTCGCCGGTGTCGGCGCTCGTCATCGAGCCGACCGAGCTGCTGTACGAGCCGCCCGATGGGTTGCCGTCGGTGGGATCGAAGCCGTCGGTGTCGGGCGGCTCGAGCGACGTCGCGGAGTGCAGCTCGTTGCTGCCACAACCGACGAGGATCACCGCGCTAAGGATCGACGCACGCATGGCTCTCCGGGATCAGCACGATCGTCGCGAACGCGGGCAGCTCGAGCGTCGCGCCGGTGTCGTCGAGCGCGACGCGTAGCTCGGACATCGCGTCCTTATACCACCCGGGCGGTGCGGCGGCGGGGATCGCAATCGTGGACGGCGTGCTCGTGCGCGAGAGCACCACGATCGCGGGCGCGTCGTCGTGCTCGCGCACGAACGCGAGCAGATCGGGCGTGGCACCGAGCGCACGCCAGCTTCCACGCCGTAGCGCGGGCATGCAGCGGCGCAGGCGGCCCAGCCGCGCGACGGCAGCGAAGAGGTCACGCTGCACCGGCGACACCGTCGCGGGATCGGGCATCGTGCGACGGCTGTCGGGATCGCGCGCGCCCGCGAGCCCGAGCTCGTCTCCATAGTAGATCACCGGGATCCCCGGCAACGTCAGCACCGCAGCGAACGCGACGCGCAAGCGCGCGAACAGCTCGGGGTCGTCGGACTGCGCTGGCGGTGATGCCCACGGATCACCGTCGTCATCGCCCGTGATCGCCGAAGCGATGCGCGTGGTGTCGTGGTTGCCGAGCATGCGCGCGAGCACGGAGCCCGAGCCTTCGAGCGCTTCGTCTTCGCCGTGCAAGACCTCGAGCAACGCATCGAAGCCGGGGCCATCGCGCAGCACGTCGCGCAGCGCCCACATCGTCGGGAAGTCGAAGGCACCGTCGAGCCCATCGGGGCCGAGGTGGTAGCGCAGATCCGCGACGCCACCTTCGCCCGCGCCGGTGAACACCTCGCCGAGCAAGAGCACGTCGTCGCGCACATACCCCTGCGATCGCAGCGCGTGATAGATGCGACGCGTCGCCGCGCGCGGCATCATCGGCACGGCATCGACGCGAAAGCCGTCGATCGCGAAGCGTCCGTGCCACCACAGCGTGTCGTCGATCGCGGCCTGCAACGCATCGCGCTGTTGCAGGCGAAGATCGGGCAGATAGTCGGTGAACCAACAGGTCTCGATCGCGCTCGACCACGGGCAATCGGACGCACCGCAGATGCACACCGGCTCGCGCTCGTTGAACCAACCTTCGCCCTCGTGTCCCGACACGCGCGGGTTGGTGACGTCGTAGTGGTTGGGCACGAGATCGAAGAGCACGCGCAGACCCTGCGCATGTGCAGCGGTGATCAACGCATCGAGCTCCGACTCGCCGCCGATGCGCGGATCGACGCCGCGCGAGTCGGAGGGCCAGTACCCGTGGTAGGCGCTATATAGATGATCGTCGTCGCGGCCCGGCCGGAGCTCGTCGGGGTTCGTGTAGACCGGCGAGAGCCACAGCGTCGAGACGCCGAGCTCCGCGAACGTGCCCGCGTCGATCTCCGCGCGCACGCCCGCGAGCGTGCCGCCCGCACGCGCGCCGAGATCCTCGGGCGGATCGAGCACCGCACCGCCGTCGCCACGAAAGCGATCGATCACCACCTGATAGACGATCGCATCGGCGCTGGTCTCCGCGACCGGCTCCGCCCAGATCGCGACCTCGCGCGTCGGCGAGCGCAACCCCGCGCGATCGATCGCGGTCGCGCGCAGCACGTGACGGCCCCGCGGCAGCGACGGCTTCGGCAGCACCACGCGATCGTCGTCGACCACGGCATCGTGGATCGGCGCACCGTCGAGCTCGAGCTCGACGCGTTCGAGCGCATCACCGTCGCGCGACGGCACGAACCGCAGCGCGTCCTCGCCGATCGCAAGCCCCGGCGCGAGACAGTCGTCGACCACGAGCCACGACACCTCCGCACCATCGCTCGTACGAAACCCGCCGAGCCCGTTGTAGCGATCGAGCCCGTGCTCGCCCGCCTGCACGATCGCGTAGCCGTACTCGCCCGGTGGCAGCGCGAGCTCGGCGTACACCCACGGCCGCTCGACATGCGCACGCATCGGCTGCGCATGCCAGTCGGCCCACTCGCCGGAGAGCTCGACGCGCGCGCCTTCGCGATCGGGGATCGCCCACACCACCGCTGGGCACGTGCCGGGCGGCAGCTCGTCTTGCTCGCTGCACGCCGCGAGCAGCGAGCCGCACACGATCGCGAAGCGACGCATCGTCGACGGATGCTCGACCGCGCCCGCCCCACCGTCAAGGCCGCTCAGCCCGGCGGCTCGAACTCCGTGCACGCCTCGCCGATGTCGGCGATCGCCGCGTTGAAGAAGCTCGCGTATTCGTCGAGGCACACCGACGCGCGCTGGCCGTGCGGGAACGAGTCGACGAGCTCGCGCAGGCGCGGCGCGGCTTCGGCACCGTGGCCTTCGCCATCGCTCGGCTGGCACACCGCGTCGTCGAGATCGGTGTCGCCGATCAGGCCGAGCATCACGATCGCCTTCGGATCACCGTACTTCGCCGAGAGCATCACGTCGTGCCACAAAGCCGGATCACCGGGCGAGTCGAGCATCGCGTCGTCCTCTTCGTCGGTGATGATCGTGACCACCAGGATCGCGTCGTCGCGCAGGAAGCCCTCGTTGCATCCGCCCGGGTTGCTCTGCTCGGTGACCGCCTGCGCCATCGCCCAGATCGGCATCTCGTGCCCGTTGCCGGCGGTGCCCACGTCCGCGAGGCATCCGAACATCGACGCCAGCTCCTCGGGATCGTCCGCGGCGGACACGAAGCGATCGGGACCCGCGAGCCCGCAGTCGCTGCCGTCGCCCGACACGATGCGCCCCGCACCGAGCGTGGCATCGCACGCCGTGGGGTCGTCGGGCAGCAGCATGCCATCGGGCGTCACGACCATCATGTGATAGTCGTACTGCGCGATCGCCTCTTGGATGTCGGCGATGAAGCCGGGGAATCCGTCGATGAGTCGCGCTTGCTCGTCGACCATCGAGCCCGAGTCGTCGATCACGAAGAGGAAGTCGATCTTCTGGCAGCCCATCGCCACCGGCGTCGGAAGATCGAGCCGCATGTCCTCGGTGGTCACGCTGCTCGCGGGCTCGGGCGCGTCCGTCGTCGAGCTGCTGCTCGAGCTCTCGTCGCTGCTCGACGAGTCCATCGCTTCGACCGGTGGCGTCGATTCGCCACACGCGAACGCGCAAACGATCAGCAGACCTGCGCGATGCATCGTCGTCATCCCGGCGGATCGAAGTCGGCGCACGCGCTACCGATGTCGGCGATCGCCCGGTTGAAGAACTGCGCGTAGTCGTCCTGGCACACCGATGCCCAGGAGCCGTAAGGGAAGGACTCCGCCAGCGCGCGCAACCGCGGTGCGGGCTCGGCCCCGACGCCGGCCTGCTCGTAGGGCTCGCAGAGACCATCGTCGAGATCGCTGTCGCCGACGAGCGCGAGCACGACCACCGCGGCTTCGTCGACGTCGCTCGACGCCACCAGCCCGGTCTTCCACGAGCTGGGACCGCCGGGCGAGTTGTCGTCGTTGTCGCCGAGCGGCGGTCCATCGTTGGGGCTGTCTTCCTCGTCGCTGATGATCGTCACCACGAGGATCGCGTCGTCGCGTCGGAAGCCCTCGTTGCAGTCCCCGGCCCCCGCTTGGTCGGTGATCGCGTCGGCCAGCGCCCAGATCGTCTTCTCGTCGCCGTCGCCGTTCGACCCCACGTCGGCGATGCACGCGAACGCACCCTCGAGATCGTCGTGGTCGGAATCGATGTAGCGCTTTCCGTGCAGGTAGTCGTCGAGCAGCCCGCAATCATTGCCCGCGCTGTCGCGCACGCGCCCGGTGCCGAGCGTGTTCTCGCAGGGGTCGAACGAGGGCTCGCCGACGCCCGTCGTTATCACCATCACGTGGTGATCGAAGTCGAGGATCGTCTCGCGCACACCGGCGATGAAGCCCGGGAAGCCGTCGATCAGTCGCTGCTGTTCGTCGGCCATCGAGGTCGAGTCGTCGATGACGAACAGGAAGTCGATCTTCCGACAGCCGAGCTCGTCGCCGCTCACCGCCAGGTCGAGCCGCGAGGCCGCGGACGAGCTGTCGTCCGACGACGACGACTCCGACGAGCTGCCCGACTCCGTCGAGCTCGATCCATCGGCCGGACCCGCCGCAGGCGCGCCCCCACAACCCCACGCGATGACGAATCCCAGCGTCCAGCGACCAGCCATCGGAAGCCCAGCCGCCGAACAACGACGCCGTCGCCGCCGGCTTACACGCCGTCGACCGCGAGCCGATCGGCGCGCGCCAGCGCGGTGCCTCGCGCCGCGGCGATGGCCCGCCGATCCATCACGCGATGCCACAGCGGGGGCACGAGCGCCAAGAGCACCATCGTCGCGTAGCCCGCGGGCAATTGCGGGACGTCGTCGTAGTGACGCAGCGTCTCGTAGGGCCGCGCGGCGAGGAAGTGGTGATCGCTGTGACGTTGCAGGTTGAACAGCAGCCAGTTGCTGAAGCGCTCGCTCGCGTTCCACGAGTGCCACGGCTGCACGCGCTCGAAGCGGCCGTCGCCGATCGCTGCGCGCGCGAGCCCGTAGTGCTCGACGTAGTTCACCAGCTCGAGCAGCACGATGGCGATCGCAGCCTGGGCGGCCCACACCAGCACGCCGCGCACGCCCCACATCAGCGCGATCGCTGCGTACATCGCGAGCTGCACGCACGCGAAGCGCAGCATCCGGTTCTCGCGCGACCACACGCCGAGCCCGCGCTTGTCCAAGCGCTCGACCTCGATGCGCCACGCGCTCGTCACCCCGCCGACGAGCGTGCGCGGCAAGAAGCGGTACACGCTCTCGCCGAGCCGCGACGTCGCGGGATCACGCGGCGTCGCGACGTTGCGATGGTGTCCGTGCACGTGCTCGATGGTGAAGTGCGGATAGCTCACCACCGACATCAGGCCTTCGGCGAGCCCGCGCTCGAGCGCACCGGGACGATGCATGAGCTCGTGCGCGACGGTGATGCCGGCACCACCGGTGAGCAGACCGAGCGACACGATCGCGAGCGCGTGCTCGAGCGCGCTGCCCGGTGACGTCGCCACGCGATCGACGAGCCAGATCATCACCGCCGCTTGGATCGCGATCCACAGGAAGAGCGGCACGTCGTGCACACGAGCACGCGTCGTCGTGCTCGTGCCTTCGTTGTCGCGTCGACGTCCGAGCAAGAGATCCAACATCGGCGTCGCGACGAACACGAAGGCGATGCCTGCGCCGGCGGCCCACGAGCCGCGCACGACGCCGAGCACGATGACGAGAGGGATCGCGAGCACGACGAAGTACGGCGCCACACGCATCGTGATCCGATATCTACTGCAGAGTTGATATCGTGTCAAGGCGCTTCCAGCCCCGCGATTCGTGGCCTGTTCGCGGAGCAAGCGGAACCGATCGCGCGCCACGGGACACGTCCATCGTGGGGCGTCACCGAGACCGCGTGCGATCGATCTCACGTGCGCAACCGCGTGCAGTGATCGCGCGTCGTTCCATCGGCGATCGCCATCGGGTCCGTTCGATGTCGACACGTCCACCGCAGATCGGGCTTTCCAAGCGGTGCCAATCGAAGGATCCTCCGATAGCTTGTCATGCCCGCGTGCGCTCGCGCCCCCGAGCGTACGCCCACCAACACCTCGAACCCCACGCGAGGGAGCTCTTCATGCCGCGCAGGATCCTGCGATCACCACCCGCACGCGCGCCGATGCATCTCGGCATGCCCGTGCTCCTCTGCGCTGCGCTGCTCGGCGCGTGCCATGACGACAACGGCAACAACAGCTCCATCGGCGGCACGGCGGACGGCACCGTCGACGGCACCGCCGACGACGGACCCACGACCTCGCCGACCGAAGGCGGCACCGAGACGGTCGACGACACCGGCCTCGACGACGGCGGCGTGGAGATCGAGCCCGCACCGGGTGGCCTTCGTAGATTGGTGGCACGCGAGTACATCTCGTCGATCGAGCTGATGCTGGGCAGCGAAGCCGCAGACGCTGCGGATCCACCGACCGACGTCGCGCAAGAAGGCTTCGATGCCGTGGGTGCGAGCATCCTGTCGCTCGACGGCACCGCGGTCGAAGCCTACGAGACCTCTGCGCGCGCCGTCGCGGCGGCTGCCGTCGCGAATCCTGCGACGCTCGCCATGACCGCGCCGTGCGTCAGTGCGCCCGACGCATCCTGCTATCAGCAAGTCGCGACCAACCTCGGTCGCCTGATGTTCCGTCGTCCGCTCGAGCAGGCCGAGATCGACATGTTCGTCGCGGTCGCGCAGCACGGACAGGACTGGGGCGAAGGCGACTTCAATGCCGGCCTCACCTACGAGATCGCCGCGATGCTGCAGTGCCCGAGCTTCCTCTACCTCGTCGAGCTCGGCGAGGAGGATGCCGAGACCGGCTATCGCAAGCTCAACCCCTACGAGCTCGCGACGCGCATGTCGATCTTCCTGCTCGGCCGCGGCCCCGATGCATCGCTGCTCGACGAAGCCGAGCAAGGTGGGCTCGCCGACGGCACCGCGATCCGTGCGAAGGCGACGCAGCTGCTCGACACGGCGCAAGCCCGTGCAGCGTTGTCGGGCTTCTTCGACGAGTACTTCCGTCTGCGCGCGCTCGCGAGCGATGCGAAGAACGCCGAGACCTTCCCCGACTACTCGCCCGAGCTCGCCGCTGCGATGCGCCAGGAGACGCAGCTGCTCGTGCACGACGTCGTCTGGGAGAACGACGGCGACTA
This sequence comes from Nannocystaceae bacterium, assembly GCA_035550195.1. GTDB lineage: Bacteria > Myxococcota_A > Polyangia > Nannocystales > Nannocystaceae > Xiheibacterium. The sequence continues at coordinate 12,126 of DASZPU010001171.1, read as the reverse complement.
CCGCGAGGTCTTCACCGCCGACTACACCTACGTGAACGACGCGCTCGCGAACCTCTACGGCATGACGCCGCCGGGTCAGGGCAACACGTACGTGCGCACCGACTGGCCCGCGAACCAGCTGCGCTCCGGCTATCTCTCGCAGGGCAGCTTCCTCACCCATCAGTCGGGCCCGCTGCGCAACTCGCCGACGAAGCGCGGCCGCTTCATCCAACAGTGGGTGCTCTGCAACGAGATCCCACCGCCACCACCGGGCGTCGATCCGACGCTACCGGACGTGGGCCCCGACGCCACGCTGCGCGAGACCCTGCTCGCGCACATGGACGAGGAGTCCTGTGCAGCGTGCCACGGCTTCACCGACCCCATGGGCTTCGCGTTCGAGTACTACGACGCGATCGGTGCCTACCGCACCGTCGAAGCCAACGGTCAACCGCTCGATGCCTCGGGTTCGATCGACGGCTTCGGCGAGTGGTCGAATGCCGCCGAGCTGGCCGACTTGATCGCCGCCGATCCGCGCACGACGATGTGCCTCATCAACAACCTCATCCGCGGGAGCATCGGCCACAAGGAAACCGTCGGCGAGCTCGATGCGATCATCGCGCTCGACGATGCGTTCGCGACCGGCAACTACAGCATGCAGAACCTCATGACCGAGTTCACCGCGAGCCCGCTGTTCCGGCTGGTCGACGAGCCCAAGTAGGAATCCCACCATGCGCAACTTCACGCTGAGTCGTCGCACGATGCTTCGGGGATTCGCGGGCGCTTCGACCGTCACGGTCGGGCTGCCGCTGCTCGAGGCGATGTTGAACAGCAACGGCACCGCGCTCGCCCACGGTGGCGACCTGCCGCTGCGCTTCCTCATGTACTACTGGGCCGACGGGGTGAACCTCGAACGCTTCGAGCCCGCGCAGGTCGGCGCGAGCTGGGAGCTGTCGGAGCAGATGCAGCCGCTCGCCCCGGTGAAGGACTACATCAACCTCGTCACCGGGCTCACCAACCACTGCAACTGCCAGATCACGCACCACGAAGGGATGACCGTCTTCAACGGTTACTCGTTCATCCCGCAAGGTGGTTGTGGCGGCAGCATCGAGAGCGACTCGGGCGGTCCCACCGTGGACATGCTCATCGCGGATCACCTGCGCGACATCAACTCGATCCAGGTGCAGGTGAGCAAGCGCGAGAGCACCGACGGCGACGGTGGCACCACCGTCATCGCGCTCTCGCACCGCGGCACGCCCGGCAACCTCACCTCCCAGATCCCGCAGGTCAATCCGCAGGACGTGTGGAACTCGCTCTTCGGCAACTTCATGCCGGAGATCGACGACAAGACCGAGCGCGTCAACGTGCTCGATGCGGTGAAGGCCGACGTGGAGCGCCTGCGTGGCAAGCTCGGCACCATCGACCAGCAACGACTCGACGCCCACCTCACCGGCGTCGAGGAGCTGCAGACGCGCATCTCCCAGATGCCGCCCGCGTGCATGATCCCGGAGCAGCCCACCGAGACCAACACCGACAGCGGCGGCGAAGAGCCGATCAGCTCGGTGGTTGCGGCCCACGCCGAGCTGATCGCCTACGCGTTCGCCTGCGACATCACGCGCGTCGCGAGCTTCCTCTTCAAGCGGTTCGTGTCGTCCACGGTGTTCGACGAGATCAACGCCACCAACATCCACCACAACTCGAGCCACAACGGGCCCGACGATCCGAACTATCGCATCGGTGTGGTGTACAGCATGCAGAAGCTGTCCGACGTGATGCAGGTGTTGATGAACACCACCGACGTCACCGGCAACAACCTGCTCGACTCGACGATCGTCTACGCCAGCACCGACTGCAGCACCGGCTACGCGCACTCGATCGAGCGCCAGCCGATCCTGCTCATCGGTGCGGGCAACGGGTACCTGCAGTACCCCGGCATCCACTACCAGGCGACGCCGTGGAACGGCAGCGACGGCAACCCCAACGGGGCCGGCAACACCTCGGACGTACTGCTCACTTGTCTGCAGGCGTTCGATCCCACGGCGACCTCGATCGGTGGCGGAGCCCCGCAGTCGAGCTCGCCGCTGACCGAAGTGTTGGCGTGATGAACATGCGCGCGGCCGCGGCCCCGTTTCGGGCCGCGGTCCGCCCTCGATTGCGTGAGCTGGCGCATCTGCGATGGCGTTGATCGATTTGCCGCCTCGCATCACTCAAGCATCTGTACGTGGCGAGATCACTCGAGTCGGCGGAGGCGGCTCGAATCCTCAACGGCCGATTCGATCGCCTCACCTTGCCGGAGACCGTGCAGCGGGTCTTCGAGCACGTGCACGCGGGGCGTCGCGGCTGGTTGTGCACCGTGAACGTCGCGATGCTGATGATGATGCGCGAAGATCCCGCGCTGCAGTCGTTCGTGGATCGCGCGTCGTTCGTCGTCGCCGACGGTCAACCGCTGCTGTGGGTCGCGCCGCAGTTCGGCTCGAAGCTGCCGGCGCGCGTCACCGGCGTCGACCTCATCTACGCGCTGTCACGACGCGCAGGTCGTGAGCGCGTCTCGGTGGGGCTGCTCGGCGCGCACGCGTCGGTGGTCGACGAGGCCGCGCGCCGTCTGACCTCGATGTATCCCGACGTCCGCATCGCCTACACCGGCGACGGATGGTTCGCGCAGGACGAAGCCGCGAAGCGTGCCGACCAGATCCGCGAGTCCGGCACCGACATCCTCTTCGTCGCGATGGGCGTGCCGTTGCAGGAGCGCTTCATCGAGACGCAGTGGGATCGCCTCGGAGTGAAGCTCGCGATCGGCGTCGGCGGCAGCTTCGAAGTGCTCGCGGGTGTGCGCGCACGCGCACCGCTCGCGTTGCAGCAACGCGGCCTCGAGTGGGCGTATCGGCTCGCTCAAGAGCCGCGCCGACTGTGGCGCCGTTACCTCGTCACGAACTCGCAGTTCATCTATCAGCTCGCGCGCCATCGGCTACGCGGGCGCTAGCGCTCGGTGTCAGCCCAGGCTGTCGCCGAATGCCACGAACGCGAAGATCGCGACGAAGACGATGAAGCCGGCGGTCGCGACCAACAAGCCCTTGAGCTCGTCGACCGTGACGTTCGATTCCGCCTCGTCGGGCGTGCCGTAGATGTGGATCGCGGTTTGCTGGTAGCGCATCGGCGACTCCGGTCGAAGAGAAGCTAGCCAACGAGCGACCCGCCGCAAGCCCGGCGTGAACGGCGAATGGCGGGCGTCGCGGCACGCGAGTGGGCTTGTTTGGTAGGCTCCGCGGACCCGCGATGGACATGCCCGCCGACCAAGCGCAAGCGCCCCAGAAAGACACCACGAGCGTTCCGCTCGACAAGCTCGCGCTCGAGCACTACCTGCGTTGGTACGATCGCCACGTCTTCAAGCCGTTCGCGGATCAGCCGATCAAGTTGCTCGAGATCGGCGTCGCGAAGGGCGACTCGATGTTGTTCCTGCGCGATCGTCTGCCCAAGGCCACGATCGTCGGCCTCGACATCAAGCTGCCCGAGGGCTTCCACGACGACAGCGGTCGCGTGCACCTCTACCAAGGCGAGCAGCAGGACACCGAGCTGCTCGATCGGCTCGCACGCGAGCAAGCGCCGAACGGCTTCGACGTGATCATCGACGACGGCTCGCACGTCGGGCAGTACACGCGGCTCGCGTTCTGGCACCTCTTCGAGAATCATCTGAAGCCCGGCGGCCTCTACTTCATCGAGGACTGGGGCTGCAGCTACTGGAAGGTCTATCCCGACGGCTCGCACTACCATCCGCGCGCCGTCGACTTCGCGCCGCACGAGAAGCTGCTCAACGCGCTGCATCGCACCGTGAGCGCGACGGGTGTGGAGCCGCTGCGCAAGCTCACCGGCTTCCTGCGCTATCGCCTGGTCGCGCGCGACTTCCCCAGCCATCAAAAGGGCATGGTCGGCTTCATCAAGGAGCTCGTCGACGAGTGCGGCGCGGCCGACATGACCGATCCTCGCTTCGGCGCGGGCACGCCCCGCAAGTCGCGGATCGAGTACATGCAGATCGGCGTGGGCATGGTGATGTGCGTGAAGCAGGGCGGCACGCCCGGCGGCTGAATCACGTCACGGTCGCGCGTGCGTCTTCGACCACGCATCGACCTCTGCGAGCTCCATCGCGATGAACGTGCTGCTGTGGTGCTCGCCGACCTCGTACACCTGCTCGACGTTGGGATGCGACAGCTTCGCCATGGCCTGGGCCTCGCGCACGATCCGCTTGCGCACCGACTCGTCCGGCGTTCGTGGCTCGCGTTCATCCTCTCGGTAGTCGCACCGCCGCGCTAATCCATTCGCGGCGGCTCGCCGTCTTGCGCTGCGACGTGGGCGATCTGGTCACCGTTGATCGCCCGACCGAGCTTCTGCAGGATCGCGGCGCGGTCGTCCGCCGGCACGCGGGCGACCAGTGCAGCGACTTCGCGGACGTCTGCTCGGGAGAATTCGCCGCGATCGATCATGCGATCGGTGAACGTGTGTGCGGCCGCGACCGCAGCTTCGTTGCGACGACGCGTGCTTTCGTCGACGGGCGGTTCGTCCACGGTCGGCGATTCGCCGCGCTCACGCACGTCGTCGTCGCGCTCGACACGTCGGATCGTAGGACGCCACTTCGATTGCGGACGCTCGTCGGCCTCGCGCGCGCGTCGACTCTCGGTGCGCTCGGTCGGACGCCGCGAGACCGTGGACGAGGTGACCGTCGCGGGTTCGAAGCGCGCCGGCCGATCGAGGTAGGAGTACGCGCAGACGAGCAGCGCCGCTGCGGCGACGCCCCATGGCACGAGTCGAGATCGCGTGGTCATGGTCGTCTCACAGCGAACGGGATCCGTTGGAGACGACGACGAAGCTGCAGGTCGTCCAGTCCTGCCACTCGAAGGTGATCTCCGATGCTGGCCCGATGGTCGACATCACGTCGAGGAGCGACGCGTCGCCCGTGAAGCAGAGGCGGTATGTCCCCGCGGCGCTGAGCGCCTCGCAGTATCCGCTGCGGAAGCCCGGGAATCCCCAGACCTGGCAGCCGATGTACTCGCTCTCGTTCGCCGAGCGGCGCGTGGGGCCCAGCGCTCCGACGACGATGCCCGAGCTCTGGTCGCCGCCGTATCCGAGGATCCAGACGCCGTTGCTCGAGCCCGCGCCTGCATCCGCGGGCCGCGAGACGGCGACCAGCGCCAAGGTGGCGACGACGAGGGGCAGAGGCGCGGTCGCGCGGCGTTTCGGTGGAGTCATGCGAGGACAGTGACCGCGCGGGCGCGATCCATTCGCGGCCGCGCGCGCTGCCTCGGGATTGCAGCAGCGCATGCGGCTGCTACCCCGTGGCCGCATGGCTTGGCTGCACGACATTTTCTTCGGGGCACCGGACGCGACGGGTCATCCGGTGGAGATGGCGATCCGCGCGGCGCTCGTGTTCGTGGTCGGCATCGCGATGATGCGCCTAAGCAGCCGACGCTTCCCCGGTCAGTCGACGCCGTTCGATCTGTTGCTGGCGGTCGTGCTGGGCTCGGTGCTGAGTCGCACGATCAACGGCGAGGCCGCGTTCGTCACCACGCTCGCGGCGTGTGCGACGTTGATCCTCGCACACTGGCTCTTCGCGGTGCTCGCGTTTCGTTCGCACCACTTCGGCAAGCTGGTGAAGGGCGGTGATTACGTGCTCGTCTCCGACGGCAAGCTGGTGTGGTCGGCGCTCGACGCCTGCCACATCACCGAGCGCGATCTCCTGGGTGCGTTGCGGCTGCGCTGCGGCACCGAGGATGTCGCGGGCGTTCGCACGGCTCGACTCGAACGCACGGGCGAGATCAGCTTCATCCTGCGCGAATGAGCGGCGACATCCTCTGGCCGCCCGTGTGCGGGCGTCCGTGATCACTCGGGGCGACGCGAACAATCTGTAGTTTCGCGAGTGGCCGCGGTCACCATGGCAGTTGTAGCGCCAGATCGTGGGGGTCATCGCGTCAGACCCCCGGGAATTGGCAGTTCCAGTGCCACGTCCTGCCGACGTTCACCTGGTCGCGCGCCAGATCTCGCGGAGACACGCTTGCACGCCGCCTTGCGCCGCCGCAGCCGGCACTCCGTGCTTCGCGATCAACAGCTGCGCGATGTCGGCGATGCTGCGTTGTCCGTCGATCGCTGCGATCACCGCCGCGAACAACGGATGTGGTGCGACGTAGCGCGCCAGCGCATCGAAGCGCGGCACCGGCTCGCGTGGATCGTCGAGCCACGAGGGTGACTCCAACGCGACGGCCTTCGTCGGCGCATCGACCCGCGTCGCGACGAACGTGAGCACCGCTTCGGTGCGCCCCTGACTGTCCGCCGGCGACTGCATGTACAGCAACCGCTCGCGGCGATGCGCCTCCACGCGGAACCCCGCCGCCTCCACCAACGCGAGCACTTCGTCCTCGGCATAGCGATGCGGTCGCTGCGTGTGGTGCGGGTGATACAAGAGCGGCCCGCTGTTCACCCACCGCCCGCCCGGCTTCAGCATGCGGTGCACCACCGGAAAGAACGTGGTCATGTCCGCGGGCACCTGATCGATGAACCACGGCGTGAGCACGCTGTCGAAGCACCCATCACGAAACGGTGGATCGAACCCATCCGCGAACAGCTGCACGAACCCCGCAGCGATCTGCGACCGCGCCTTCAGCTCCCGCTCCACCACCACGTGATCGCCATCCAACGGCGACACCGGCAGCTCGAGCAGCTTCACCGTCGCGCCCGCGAGCACGCGCCGCGCGACCAACATCGGCAGCGGCGCGATGTCGATCGCGATCGTCGTCGCACCACCGCACTTCGCGTGCACGTCGCTCGGCAATCGACACGCGCCCGCACCGATCACCAGCGTGTCGCCGAGCGGCGGTGATCCAGCGAGCACGAGCTCCACCTCGCGCAGCGCCGCCGCACACTCGCGATCGTCCCACCCCCAGTCGCGATGGATCTGATGGTAGTAGCTCGTGATCGAATCCTCGCCGGGCACGCCACCGCTCTCGTCGCGCGTGCGCGCGGCCGGCGTGATCCCATCCTCCGCCAAGAGCGCGACCAAGCGCGCGCGATGATCCGCGACCCCGGCCGCGAGCTTCTCCAACCGCGCACGCGTGCGCGGATGCAGCTCCGACGTCGCGAGCTCCGCAACGATCCGCGACCGCGTATCGTCGAACGTGCGCACCGCTTCGAACAGCCGCCCGCGCCACGCATCGATCAGCTCGTGCGGCCGCGCGACCACGCACGCGATCCCACCGTGCACCGGAAACGCGAACCCGCACGCACGACACACCGGCGGTGGCCCCTCGCACGCGCCAGCGCAACGCGGACACCTGAGCCAGTCGATCCACGCGGCCATCGTCGGCCACGAGGCTACCAGTTCACGCGCGGCTCAGAAGCGCAGCGCGAAGCCACCCCGGCTGAACCCGAGGCTCACGCGCCGCGCTTCCTCCACCACGCCGCGCTTGCGGTGCGCACCGATGCCGAGCAACGTCGCGCCGCCGATCGTCGCCGCCGTGGCGACGACGAGCAGACCCACGACGGTCACACGCTCACCGCGTGCGGCTTCGTAGTCGATCGGCTCGCCCTCCCAGTCTTCGCGCGCCCACGGAGCCGCAAAGAACGCGACGGCGCCCGCGGTCAAGGCCATGCCGAGCCCCACGCCCATCGTGACGCCGCCGCCGACCGTCATCGCGCGCGCGGCACGGTAGCGCGGGCCGATGTCCGGATCCTCGCGCAGCACCTCGCGCGTGGTGCGAGGCAGCGGAGGAGCTTGCTCGACCTTCGTCGGTGGCGGAGGGATCGGATCCTCCTGCGGCCACGCTTCCGGTTGCGCGTGTGCAGTGCGCACCGACGCAGTCGATGCCACCGCGAGCGCGAGGAGCGGAGCGAGCCTTCCTGGCTTCCTGCAGACCACGAACGGCTAGTCGGAGAACTCGGGAAAAAGATCCCCGCGATCGCAACATCCTCGCGCGCTACCATCTTTGTCCGACGACGATGGACGACATCACGATCGACAACGATGTCCGTGCCGGCGAGCTCGGCTGCATCGCCGAGCAACACGGTCGCCTCTACCGCGCGGAGTACGGCCTCGATCATCGCTTCGAGGCCTACGTCGCCAAAGGCGTCGGCGAGGCTGCGCTCGTCGAAGGCGAGCTCGCGCCGCGCTTCTGGATCGTGCGCGAGCGCGAGCGCTTCGTCGGCAGCGTCGCGATGTGCCACCCCGAGCGCGGGCTCGCGCAGTTTCGCTGGTTCCTGCTCGAGCCCCACCTGCGCGGGCGCGGGCTCGGGGACGACCTGATGCGCCGCACGCTCGACTACGCCCGCGCCGCCCACTGCCGCGCCGTGCACCTGTGGACCATCGACGCGCTCGCCGCGGCCGCGACGCTCTACCGGCGCCACGGCTTCGTCGAGACCGCGCGACAGCCGGGCACGCCCTGGGGACCGCCCGTGGTCGAGGTTCGCTACGAGCTGACGCTGGTCGGCCGAGCTTCGTGATCGCAACGTGCGGGCTTGCCACGGTGAGGCGGGCTTGCACACTGCGGCCGAGCGCCCGCGTCACGAACCCGTGTTCAACGGGCGATGGCACGGGCGCTGCAGTCGCCGAAGCTCGCAAAGGTCATCGACAATGGTGGACCACGATTCCATCGAACCCTCGACCTCGTCGTCGGAACGCGAGGCCCCCCACGTCGTCGGCATCGGAGCTTCGGCCGGCGGACTCGAAGCGCTGGAGCGCTTCTTCGCGAACATGCCGACCGATACCGGCATGGCGTTCGTGGTGATCCAACACCTCTCGCCGGATTTCCGCAGCTTGATGGACGAGCTGCTCGCGCGTCGCACCAAGCTGCCGATCACGCTGGTCGAAGACCAGATGGCGATCGAGCCCGACCACGTCTATCTCATTCCGCCGAAGAAAGAGATGATCATCGCGGGCGGGCGGTTGCTGCTCTCGGAGCGCGATCCGCAGCAAGAGCTCACGCTGCCCATCGACGTGTTCTTCCGATCGCTCGCGCAGGATTGCGGTGAGCGATCGGTCGCGATCGTGCTCTCGGGTGGCGGCAGCGACGGCTCGCGCGGCATCCGCGACGTACACAAGGCCGGCGGGCTCGTGATCGTGCAGGACCTCGAGACTGCGCAGTTCGACAGCATGCCGAAGACGGCGCGCAGCGCCGGCGTGCCATGCATGGAGCTCGCGCCCGAAGCGATGCTGGACGTGTTGCTCGCGCACATCCGTCGCGGTCGCAACGCCGAGCCGATCACGCCCGCGGGTCCCCTGCCCCACGGCATGGCCGCGGTCTACGCGATGCTGCAGAGCGAGTTCGGGCTCGACTTCAAGGACTACAAGCCCAGCACGGTCACGCGTCGCATCGAGCGTCGGCTGCAGATGAGCCGCGTCGAGGACATCGACGCCTACGTTGCGCGACTCCGCAACGAGCGCGAGGAGCTCGACATCCTCTATCGGGATCTGCTGATCGGCGTGACGCGTTTCTTCCGCGACGAAGAAGCGTTCGAGCTGCTGCAAGAGCGCGTGCTGCCCGAGCTGATCGCCAGCAAGCCGCTCGACAAGCCGCTGCGGGTGTGGGTGGCCGGCTGCGCGACCGGCGAAGAAGCCTACTCGATCGCGATCCTGTTGCACGAGCTCGGCGCGGGCGCTCCGGGTGGTCGTCCGGTGAAGGTGTTCGCGACCGACGTGCACCGTGGCTCGCTCGACTACGCCGCACGCGGGATCTACGAAGAGGACGCGGTCGCCAACGTCTCGCCCGAGCGACTCGCGCGCTACTTCCGACGTCAAGGCAACGCGTACCAAGTGGTGCCCGACATCCGTCAGCTGTTGGTGTTCGCGCCGCACAACGTGATCAAGGACCCGCCGTTCACGCGCGTCGACCTCATCAGCTGCCGCAACATGCTCATCTATCTGCAGCCCGCGGCGCAGCAGAAGGTGTTGAGTCTGTTTCACTTCGCGCTCAATCGCGGCGGCATGATGCTGCTCGGTCCGAGCGAGAGCCCCGGCTTGCTCATCCGCGACTTCGAGACCGTCGAGGGGCACTGGCGGCTGTTCCGCAAGCACAGCGACGTGCGCATGCCCGTCGAGACTCGCTTGGCGCCGGTGCGCTCGATGCACTCTGCGCTCATGCCGACGCGTGCGGTCGCGCGGCACTCGCTCGCGCAGCTGCTCGAGACCTACGACGCGTTGCTCGAGCAACACATGCCGCCGAGCCTGCTCGTCAACGATCGCGGCGAGCTCGTGCACGCGTTTGCAGGTGCGAGCCGATTCCTGCGTCCGCACGATGGTCGCCAGGCGCTCGACGTGCTCGATCTCGTCGACCCCGAGCTGAAGATGGCGCTCGTGGGCGGGCTCAAGCGGGCGCTTCGCGATCCCCCGGGCGTCGTGTTCACCGGCGTGCGCGTCACCGAGGGCGACGGCGTCCACGCCTATCGCGTGACGATCAAGCGCGCGTCGACGCCATCGGGCTCGCCGCCGCACCTGCTCATCGGCTTCGAGCGCCTCGAGAGCTCGACTACGGTCGAGCCCGCGCCGATCGAGTCGGCGATCGACATGGATCACGCGCCGCACGAGCAAGTCGTCGCGCTCGAGGCGGAGCTCACGTACACGCGCGAGAACCTGCAGGCCGCGATCGAAGAGCTCGAGACCAGCAACGAGGAGCTGCAGGCGGCCAACGAAGAGCTGCTCGCGTCGAACGAGGAGCTGCAGAGCACCAACGAAGAGCTGCAGAGCGTCAACGAAGAGCTCTACACGGTCAACGCCGAGTACCAGCGCAAGATCGAAGAGCTCACCCTGCTCACCAACGACATGGACAACCTGCTCGCGGCGACCGACGTCGCGACGATCTTCCTCGATTGCGATCTGAAGGTGCGCAAGCTGACCCCGCCGATCGGCGAGGTGTTCAACCTGCTGCCGCAGGACGTCGGTCGCTCGATCGACACGTTCACGCACGGGATGGATCACCCCGAGCTGATGAACGATCTGCGCCACGTGCTCGCGACCGGCGAACGCATCGAACGCGAGCTGCGCGACGGCCACGGCCGCACGCTCTTCCTGCGCATCCTGCCCTACCGCGCGCAGGGCCAGGTCGACGGCGTCGTGCTCACGCTCATCGACACGAGCGGGCTCAAGGCCGCCGAAGATGCGCTCTTCCACGAGCGCTACCTGCTCGACAGCCTACTCGACAGCATCCCCGACGCGATCTACTTCAGCGACGTGCGCGGCCGCTACATCCGCGCGAACCGGGCGATGGCGAGTCGCTGTGGCGAGCGCGATCCGAAGCGGTTGGTCGGGCGCACTGCGTTCGATCTGTTCGACACGCAGCTCGCGCGTGCGCTCCGCGATCGCGACGAGCGCGTCATCCGTACCGGCGAGCCCGAGCTCTACACGCTCGATCGCCGCGTGCGTCCCGAAGGCGGCGAGGGCTGGGACCTCGCGACGCGCATGCCCTTGCGCGACAAGGCCGGGCGTGTGGTCGGCATGATCGGAGTGCTGCGCGACGTCACCGAGCAGAAGCGCAACGAGCACGAGATCGAGCTCGCGGTGCGCCGTCGCGATCAGTTCCTCGCGATGCTGTCGCACGAGCTCCGCAACCCGCTCGGCGCGATCGTGATGGCCACCGGCATGCTGCGCGACGGCGCGCCGGGCGAGCAGCGCCAGCGCATGCTCGCGACGCTCGAGCGCCAGTCGTCGCAGATGGCCCGCCTCCTCGACGACCTGCTCGAAGCCAGTCGCGTCACGCAGGACAAGATCGAGCTGCGCAAGAGCACCGTCGACGTCGCCGCGATCGCGCGCGAGGCCGCCGATGCGGTGCGTCAGCTGATGGAGGCGCGCGGGCTCGGCTTCGCGGTCGAGCTGCAATCCGATCCGCTGTGGGTCAGCGGCGATCCGGCGCGCCTGCAGCAGATCCAGGTCAACATGCTGAGCAACGCCGCGAAGTACACGCCGCGCGGCGGCCACGTGCTCTTGCAGGTGCACGCCGACGGCGAGGACGCGGTGATCCGCGTGCGCGACAACGGTGTGGGCATCCCCGTCGACATGCTCGACAAGGTGTTCGATCTGTTCGTGCAGTCGAATCGCACGCTCGATCGCGCCGAAGGTGGACTCGGCGTCGGGCTCACGCTGGTGCGCTCGCTCGTGCAGATGCACGGCGGCTCGGTGTGCGT
>DASZPU010001170.1:0-6928 GCA_035550195.1 Nannocystaceae bacterium | reverse complement strand
GCCAGCACGGGATTCACGGGCTCGAGCCCCGCCGGCAGCGGATCGACCAGCGCCACGTGATAGCGCCGCGACTCCGCGACCATCTTCAGTCGCACGCGCACGCGCGCGCCGGCCTTGATGCGCCACGTGCCGTCCTTGTCGCGCTTCACGTCGCCGTCGTCGTCGATGGGCTCGTAGCTGCGCTCGACCGCGAAGCCGGCGTCGAGCGGATCGAGCATCAGGTCGCGCGGCGCGTAGCGCATGCCGACGCGGTAGTACATGCGGCCCTTGCCCTCTTTCGCGAGCACGAGGTCCGCACCGCTCTTCGCCTTGCTGTCGGCGAGCCACGACATCGGGATGTCGATGTGGCTGTACTCGGTGGTGCGGCCCTTGAACTTGTGGTCGCCCGCGAACTGCTCGCCCAGCCACGCCTTCGCCACGAAGTCGGGCGTGGTCTTCTCGAACACGCCGAAGTAGCGATCGAGCGCGACCAGCACGAAGCCGTTCTCCTGCGTGCTCGACCAGCGACCCGCGGTGCGGTGATCGAGCAGGCCACGCACGAGCTTGGGGATGAGGTCGCTCTTCGGATCGCTCACCACCATGCCTTCGAGCACGAGCGCGTCGACGCGGCGATCGGAGTGCAGCAGCAGCTGTGCGCCGTCGCTGTAGCTCGTGACGAAGTGCGCGTCGGCAGCCGTCTCCGCCACCTTGTTGCCGAGGTGACGATGGATCTGCGCGACGGTCTTCTTCGAGCCGGCGTCGCCCGCGAACGTGGGCAGGAGCCACGCGATGCCTTCGAGCGGCAGCTTCTCGAGCCCGGCCTCGTCGAGCAGCGCGTGGGCCTTCTTCACGTCGGGCTTGCCCCCGACGTCGAGCACGTACAACGCGTACGCACGGATCACGCGCTTCGCCTCGATCGAGTACTCCGACGGCAGGTGCTTCTCGATCTCGCGCACGTAGCCCTGCGCGCGTGCGAGCATCTTGTCGGGCACCTTGAAGCCCTTGATCTTCGCGCGCTCGAGCGCGTGCAGCACGTGCACGGTGAGGTACGGCCACGACGGCCAGCCGCGGCCCCAGAACGAGAAGCCGCCGTCGTCGGTCTGCATGCGCGACAGCTTCTCGAGATCGCGATCGACCGCGGCGACCAGCTGCTTCGCCGGCGGCAAGCCCTCGGCCTGGAACGCATCGAGCACGTCGCGCAGCGAAGCGATCGCGAGCACGCGGCTCGCGATCTGCTCCGAGCACTCGAACGGATACGCGACGAGGTAGAGCACCGCGTCGGTCAGCGCCTGCAACGCGGTCGACGACGTCGTGATCTCCAGTCCACCGAACTGCTCGAACACCCCGGCCGGCATCTTCACCGGCTGCGCGATCGCACCCTTGTCGATCTCGCCGTAGGTCGCGAACGCTTCGCTCGTCGCGGGCGTCCACACCGGCAGCTCGAACTGCGCGGCGTCGGCCCACTTGCCCGACAACGCACCGACCTGGAAGCGCGCGACTCCGGCGTACTCCGCCGCGGCGGGGAAGCGCACCTCGACGCGATCGTTGGCGGGCACGGTGACGCGCCGGCCACCACCCTTGGTGAGCGTGGCGTTGTGCGCACGCACGCCGATGTCGACGGTCATCGCCGCGTCGGTTTGGTTCTGCACGACGACCGGCAGCTCGAGCTTGTCACCGAAGTTCAAGAAGCGCGGCGCGGACGGTCGCATCATGAGCGGCAGCCGTGCGGTGATCGCCGACTCGCCGAGCCCGAACTGTTTGTCGCCCTCGACCGCGACCGCCATGATGCGATAGCGCGTCAGGTTGTCGGGCAACGGCAGCGGCACCTCGGCGTGCCCCTTCGCATCGGTGCGCACGCTCGGTGAGAAGAGCGCGAGCGCATCGAAGTTGGTGCGCATCGCGATCGGCGACTCTTCACCGCCACGGCTGTCGCGTTCGTTGCCGTTCTTCTGCTTCGCCGGCTTCGCGGCGACGACGGGCGCGGGCTCGGCCGGCGGGGCAGGGGGTGCCGCCGGAGCTTCGGCGCGCGAGGCATCCGCAGCCTTCGCACCGCCGGGCATCCCGCCCGCGACGCCACCGAGGCCGGTGGTGAGCTCGGTGGTGGACGCGAGCAACACGTTCGCGCGCAGGTAGTGATCGCGCGCGCCGGGCTCGCGATAGCCGTAGAACACCGACAGCGGATCGCTGAGCTTGTAGCCGGTCAACGCGAGCACCGCTTCGTCGACGACGACGAGCGCGACCTCGGCATCGCCGACCGCCTTCCCGCTGCTGTCCTTCACGTCGACCGCGATGGTGGTCTTGCCGCCCGGCTCGATCTTCCCCACCGCGGGCGCGACCTTCAGCGCGAGCGTGCGTGCGCGGGGCGGGATCGACAGCGATACGTTGCCCGATGCGAACGCGACGCGCTTCGGCAGCTTCTTGTCGAGCTTGCCGTCGTCGTTCCTGCGCGGCGCTGCACCGGCGAGATCGACCTGCACGTGCATCATCGGCGTCATCGGCTCGGTGATCTTCACCTCGACCACGGTGCTGTTGCCGTCGAGCTTCACGCGCCGCGCTTCGACGATGCCCGAGCGCCGCAGCGTGACCAGGCCTTCCGCGTTCGGCCACGGTGCCGACACGGCGATCTTCGCGGTCTCGCCGGCCGCGTACGATTCCTTGTCGGGGATGAGCAACACCTGCTCCTGGCTGATGTCGCGCGGCGCCGGCAGCTCGCCGCCCGCGACCCACGTCTGCATCTCGGTGCGATTCTCGCGACCCTTCGCATCGGTGGTGGTCGCGACGATCTTGTAGCTGCCGCCTTCCTTCGCCGTGAACGTGCAGCGCACCGGATCCGCGGCGGCCTTCTCGTCGCACGTCTGCGGATCGTTCTCCTTCTCCTCGAGCTTGCCCGCGACCTGCTCCCAGGTGAGCCGCACGACGCGGATGTGGATCGGTGCGCCGGTCACCGGCTTGCCGTCGATGTCGACGGCGATCGCATCGAGCTCGAGCTGCTCGCCCGCCTGCACGAACGCGCGCTCGCTCTTCAAGCCGACGTAGGTCGTGGCCGGGTGCACGACCGTGCTCGTGCCCGACGTCCACGCCTGGCGGTTGACGTCCATCACCGTCGCCTGCGCCGACACGCTCATCGGTCGCGCCGGATTCACCGACACGAAGTCCATGCGCAGCTCGTGCACGCCACCGCCATCGGTGGTCGCGGAGAAGCTCGACGTCTTCGGTTGATCGGCGGGGTCTTGCTCGTAGCCGCCCCACCAGCGCCAGAAGCACCACCACGGCTCGTACTTGCCGAAGATCCAGCCGTCGTGTCCGGGCGGTTGGTAGTAGCCCGGCATCGACGTGACCTGCCAGCTCACCTCTGCGTTGGGCAGTGCACCGCCGGCGTAGTACTTCGCCTCGACCTTCGCGATCGCGTGCCCACCGACGAGATGCGGCCCTTCGTTCAGCGACGCGCTCACCTCGTACTCGGGGCGGCGGAACTCCTGCACCTCGAACGAGTGCCAGGTCTGCCAACCGGGCGCTTCCTTCGGCGTGGTCGCGAGCGACAGCTCGAGCTGCGCGCTGCCGAGGTTCATCGTCTTCGGCAATTTGAAGGTGGTGTCGAAGCCGCCGAACGGACCGAGCGCGATCGTGCCCTTGTCGATCTCGTTGCCCACCGAGTCGCGCAGCGAGAACTTCACCTTCTGCGGCTTGCCCACCGCCGCGAGCCCACCCAGGTCACCGCCTTCGCGCGGATCGACCGTGCGGATCCAGCCCTTCAGCTTCACCTCTTCGCCGGGCTTGTAGAGGTGGCGATCGTCGAACACGTACCAGCGCACCTCGTCGCGACGGCTGTTCTTCTTCCACGAGCCGTCCTCGTTCCACCACCAGAAGTTCTCGGGCAGGAACGCGACGTCCTTGCCGGATCTCGCGATGATCATCGGCGCCGCCGTCTTCGGCAGCACCAGCTCGGTGAGCCCACGGGCGTCGCTCTTGCCTTTGATGCCGCCGCCGAGCTCGACCTCGACGCCGCTGTTGGGCTTGCCGTCGGCGAGCACGCTCGTCCACACCAGCATCTCGTCGTCGTCGACGTGCGCGGAGAGGCCGATCTTGGTGGCCTGCACCCACGTGATCACGCGCTGCTGCATCCACGGCTCCTTGGGCGCCTTCGTGGGCTCGACGACCACGATCGCGTGCCCGAGCCCGCCGCTGAGCGCCTTGCTCAGATCGACGGCGGTCTCGACGATCGCGTCGTCGTCCTTTTTCACGTCGATCACGTCGTCGATGATCTTCTTGCCCGGCGGCTTCAGATCGCGGCTGTCGTTGCTCTGCTTCTCCAGCGCCTTCAGCCACGCGCGCCAGTCCGACGGCGACACCTGCCACGCGCGCACCTTCAGCTTGCGGTGGTTCACCGAGAACACCGAGAGCCGCGGACCCCCCGCGGGGTCCAGCACGGTCATGCCCTGGCCCTGCGCCCACAGGCTCTCGGGCGCTTCGGTGACCTTGAAGTCGATCGACTTCGACTTGCCCAGCCGCTGACCGAACGCGTCGGGGATCTCGGCCGCGAGCTTCACCTCGTACTTCGTGCGGCCCTTGGTGCGGCCGCCGACGTACATGCGATCGCCGTAGACCTCGACGGTCATGTCGGGGATCGCCGGGCTCGTCGTCACCATCTTCTTGTCGAACTTCTTGGCCTCGATCGGATTGCTGAACACGATCTCGAACGGCGTGCCCGGCGGGCACTGGCCCTCGTAGCCGCAGCGATGCTCGGTGACCTTCATCGGGCCGTACGTGCGCATCGACCACGTGGTCGGCGAGGTCGTCTTGCGCGGACCTTCGGCCGACGGCGTGCCCGGACCGATCGTCATCTTCACGTCGGTGTCGCCGGGCAGCGGCTTGGTCGGCACCACCGCGAGCCAGCGACCCTTCTCCGCCTGCGCGGAGAGCTGCTTCGCGAGCTCGTCGCCGTCGACCTCGGCATCGGTCGCGAGCCGCACCGCGAAGTCCTTGCGACCGGCTTCGAGCTTCATCGTCTTCGCGACGGCTTCGCGATCGATGCGCTGATCGAAGCCCACGAAGATCACCGGCTGCAGTCGCACCGGGCCGCCCTGCGGCACGAACGTCTCGACGGTGGGCGGGGGCGTGGTGAACGAGAAGGTCGTGGCCTTCGACGTGCTGGTGCCGACCTTGCTCTTCGTGCCCTTCGCGATCGCGACGTCGTACTTCGTCGCCATCGGGAAGCGCACGTCGGGCTCGAACATCAGCGTCTTCGCGCCGACCCAGCGCCACTTGCCCTTCGGCGTCGGCGTGAGCGTCACCGGCACGTCTGCTTTGCCGAGCTCTTCGAGCGACGTGATCTCCACCATCGGATGGTTGAAGGTCACCGACAGATGCGGCGCGAGCGGGACGTCGCCTTCGGGAGCGAAGCGCACCACCTCGAGCGGGCCGGTGATCTTCGGCGTGGTCGGCTTGCTGCTCTTGCTCGGCGGGAATGCACCGAGCACCGTCGCGCCCGTGCGCGGCGGCGGCAGCGAGCGCTCGCGCATCGCGAAGTCCTTGGTGTCGTCGGGATCCGCCGGCATCTTCGGCAGGCGCGCGAGCACCTTCGACGTGTCGCTCGCGGAGAGCACCGTGCCTTCGACCGGCTTCGGTCGCGCCGCGTTGGCGGCGGCCGGATCCGCGTGCGAGAGCTCGATGACGAGGCCGGGCTCGTTGCCGGTGCGCACCGGCGGTGCGGTGTCGTCGGGATTCGTCACGCCGTACGGACCTGCTTTCGTGTCGCGACACGAAAGCACGACCAACGTGGCGAGCGCGACGACGGCAAACCGAGTCTTGCGTAGGGGCACGGGCAGCTCCGCTCTTCAGGCGCCGAACGCCGGAGGCGCGGCGAAGCTAACACGGCTACGGAGTGCAACAGATCGATCCCGAGTATCGATCGTTCGAGCGTTGGCGCGGGTCTAGACCTCCGCACAAACGGCCGGCCATCGCATCTTCTTCTTCGGGCGGTACTCCCAGTGCCACGGCTCGGACTTCACCGTCGCGACGAAGCCGTAGCGTGACGCGTTCGCGACCAGCCAGTCGTGCACGCCGGGCCACATGCCGATGTCGATCGCGTGACCGCTCTGGTGATTGCTGAAGCCGGGCTTCGCCGCGGGCGCGCAAGAGTTGCACGCGCAGCTCTGGTAGCACGCGTAGAAGTACTCCTGCTCGCGATGGGTCCGGAACGCGCTGTAGATCGCGAGCTCGATGCCGTCTTTCGCGGCGGCGGCCTGCATCGCCATGAACGCGTCGGCGGTGCGGCGCTCGATCTGTCGTCCGTCGATCGCGATGACATCGATCGCGCGGCGCTTGCCCTTGCGATAGCCCGACTCGTGCACGACGGTGCAGTCGACCTCGGGTCGGCGCACCGTCTCGACCGGCGTCGTCTCGACCGGCGTGTCGTCGGGAGCGATCCCGAAGACCGCGAGCAACGCAGCAAGCAGACCCCGCATCATCCAAGAGCGTGACACGCACCGCGCCCGGGATCGTTCCGCCGCTGCGGCTCTGCGCGCGCGCGAACGTGCGCGGGATTGGACGCAGAGCACCGCGCGGCGTCGCAGCGCGCGCCGCCCGGGTATGCTGCGCCGCGTGACCACAGCTCCCACGACGACGGCGACCCGTTGGGCGTCGTTGCGTTGGGTGCTGACGATGCCGCTCCTGTGGATCCTCGCGCTCGTTCCGCTCGCACCGCTCGCGGGCTTCGGACGCGCGATCGGTCTGCCCTCGCTCTTCTACGACGCGTCGCGCGGCGATCGTTGGCTCGTCGGCGCCGCGCTCGGGGTGCACGCGACCGAGCTGTGGTTCATCGCGTTCCTGCTGCGTCGGCACAGCGATCTCGCCAAGACCACGGTCGTGCGCTTCGCGACCGCGACGCTGGCGATCTGGCTCGGGGTGCTCTCGGCCGCGATCGGCTGGGCACTGACGCAGCTGCCCGTGC
>DASZPU010001169.1:0-7482 GCA_035550195.1 Nannocystaceae bacterium | reverse complement strand
CCTGCGCGATCGCATAGCTGGTGTTCGCGACCGCCGAGTGCTTGTCGGTGACCGTGAGGCTCGACGAGCCGTTCACGGTGACCTTCTGCTGCCCGGTCACGGTGACGTCGTACAGCGGCGCGACCTCGAGCTTGAGCCCGCTCGTGATCTTCTGCTCGAGCCCGGTCACGAACTTCATCTTCGTGTGACCGGTGACCTCGAGCGTGTCGTCGACCTTGATCTTCGTGGTGCGGCTGCCGTCGACCTTGTTGTCTTCGTTCTTCGTGACGGTCTTGTTGCGGTTGCCCGAGACCGACATCGACTGGTTGCCACCGACCGACTCGCTCTGGTTGCCGTCGACGCTGTTGGTCTGGTTGCCGCCGACCGCGGTCGAGTGGTTGTTCTCGACCTTCTCGTTGAAGTCCTTCTGCGCGTGGATGATGATCTGCTCGCTGCCCGCGAGATCCTCGAAGGTGAGCTCGTTGAAGCCCTCTTTGTCGGGCGAGCTCTGGCTCTTCAGCGTGGTCTTGGTCTTGTTGTCGGGCAACGCGAACGGCGGGGGCGACAGCGCGTTGTAGACGCAGCCGGTGACGAGCGGGCGATCGGGATTGCCCTCGAGGAACTCGACCACCACCTCCATGCCGATGCGCGGGATGAACATCGCGCCCCAGCCCGGCCCCGCCCAGCTCTGCGCGACGCGGGCCCAGCACGACGACGTGTCGTCGTTGGGATTGAGTCGATCCCAGGGAAACTTGATCTTGATGCGACCGTGCTTGTCGGTGTGGATCTCTTCACCGGAAGGCCCGGTGACGATCGCGGTGGTGGGACCGTGCACGCGCGGACGACGGGTGACGAGCGCGGGGCGGAACACCTTGTCGTCGGGGATGCACTCGAAGGTGTTCTCGTAGCCCGTGCCACCGCCGGCGGCCCCTTGCGCGCGCTCTTCGTCGGGACAATCCGCCGAGTGCACGACACGGGTGATCAGGAACTTCTTGCCTTCGAGATCGGCGCGGCTGTGGTTGAGCAGCTCGAACTTCGCGCCCGCGGCGAAGCCGGTGACGTTGGAGCGCCCCTGCCCGCGCTGGGCCTGGCGCTCGAACAGCTCGAAGCGACGCTCGACCAACGGCGCGAGCTCTTCGATCGCCGAGCCGTCGAACGCATCGTCGCCGGCCTTGTCGACGATCTTGCGGCGATCGCCGTGCAGATACAGCTCGCGCACGCGACCGCGCTCCGGCTGGCTGGCCTTGTGCTCGGCCTCGAGGTGCTGCACCGGGAACAGCTCTTCGGCGCCGACCTTCCAGTTGTAGTGCCACGCGACCACCTTGTTGATCTGCTCGGGCCGGCACCACTCGAACCACCGCAACGACTCGCGATCGGCGGTCTCGGGGTTGTCGGGGATGATCGGCACCGAGGGATCGCCGATGAGCGCGACCTCGGGGTAGTCGTTGTTGTTGTTGATGAGAACGAGCTTCTCCTTGTTCGCGTCGGCATCGGGCTCGAAGTAGTAGGCGATGCCTTCCTCTTCGAGCAGACGCGAGACGAAGTCGAAGTCGCTCTCGCCGTACTGCACGCAGTAGTCGCGCTTGGGATACTGATCGGGCTCGGTGAGCTTGTTGGCCGCGGCGTCGTAGGTGCGACCGTAGAGCTGCAAGCCGGTGGTGAGCACCTGCTCGACGATCTCCAGCACGGTGGCGTCCTGGAAGATGCGGGTGTTGATCTGCTGGGAGAGCAAGCGGAACGCCGGCGCGACCCAGACGCGTGCGAGCACGCGGTCGCCCGTGATGCCGACGTAGTCGACGCGATGGATCACACCGTAGACGCTGTGCAGCAGATCGCCGCGCTCGATCTCCACCTCGATGTCGGCACCCAGCAGCTCGTCGGTGGCCACACCGACGTCGTCGGTCATGATGTCGACGACCAGCTCGTAGGGCTGCGAGAGCGCCTCGCTGAGCCGGAAGCGCCGCACGTGCCAGTCCGGATCGGGACCGTTGAGCGCGCGAAAGCGGAAGCGCACGACCTCGAGGCGCTCGCCGATGAGGTTGCCCAGCGTCGCGGCGATGTCCATGCCCGCCTGCACGACTTGCTGCGCGGTCTGTGCGGCCTTGGTGATGTCGCCTGGTCCGATTCCCACTTGTCGCCCCCGCGGGCGGCAACCATGGCACGAACGTCGGAGGGCGCCAACCGGCCCACCGCGTGCGCGCAAAGGCCTCAACGCGGACGCAGATCGAACCAGAGCGCGAGGTCGAGGCCGAGCCCGAGCTCGAGCCCACCAAGCGCAAAGAGTGGATCGCGGTTCTGCGACAACAGGTTCGCTGCGCGTCCCGTGCCCCTCGCGCTCGCCGCGAGATCGACGTGCACGCCGATCCGCAGCGAGCTCGGCCACGCGGTCCGCAGTCGGACGCGATAGCCGAGCGCACCGTGCACCGCTGCGCCGTACAGCATGCTGCGACCCTTGCGTCGATCACTGCCGAGCGGTTGCGGGTTGCCGTCGCGTAGCACACGCCACGGCTCGAAGGTCGGGCCGACCAGCGCAGCCCACTCGATGCGTCGGATGCGACCGACCCAACCGACCTGCGGCACGACGCGCGTGCGCACGAGTCGATAGCCGCCTTCGCTTTCGAGCAACAAGCGCAGCTCGCCGCCGAACGCGAGGCCGATCGGTGCGCGCGCGTGCACGCGCAGATCTCCGCCGAAGCTCGGGCCGCGCCGCGCTCGCGGGGTGAGACCGATCGCGAGCGCAGCACCGGGATCGAGGCCGAGCTGCCAGACATCGCGCTCGGGCGGCAGCGGTGGTCGCACGGGCTTCTCGCGCGGCGGTTTCGGAGTCTCGCGCGGCGGTGGTGTTTCCTTCGGTGGCGGCTTCGGTGTCGTGTCGGGCGGCGGCTCGACGGGTGGTGCGTCGGGCACTTCGGGCGTCGGCAACGGCACCACCGCTTGCTCGCGATCGGGCGGCACGTCTTCGTCGGCGACCGCGGCGAGCAAGTTGGCGCTCGCGACCGCGACGACGCGCGTGCGCTCCGCATCCTTGGGCGTGACGCGTCGCAGATACGCGCGACCATCCGAAGTGATGAGCGTGATCGACATCGGCGCGTCGCCGAGTCGCTCGCCGGTCACCTCGAGATAGACGAACGGTCGGCCGCCGACCTTGTCGAACGCTTCGGTGCCGTACTCGAGGATCTCGGCGTTGGGCCAGCGCGCGCGCAGCTCGTTCGACAGCGCTTCGTAGTCCGCGGGATCGCAGCGCAGGATCACGCGCGAAGTTTCTTCGCCCGCGATCGGCTCCACGCCGCCGCCGCGATCGGGCGGCAGCGTGGGTGGACCAGCGACGAGGGCCAGCGCGAGCCCGATCGCGGTGAGCAGCACGCCTCAGAGACTAGCCGCAATCCGGATCGAGCATCGGATCGCAGGCGGGGCCGCCCTCTTCGCCGCCTTCTTCACCGCCGCCGTCGGTCGGATCCATCGAGCAGTCGGGGTTCTCCGGGCCGCACCAGCACAGCAACAGATCGGCGTCGCACGCTTCGGGATCGCCGCCCTGCTCCAGGCACGCGTTGTACGCGTCGATGCACGGGTCGGGCGGCGGCGGGGGCCAGCACTGGTTCGCGATCTCGTCGCACTCCGCGGGATCCATCACGCTCTCGAGGCACTGCCAGTACTCCTCTTCGCAAGGATCGGGCGGAGGCGGGAAGCACATCTCGAGGATGCCGTCGCACTCGCTGGGATCCATCGCGCCTTCGAGGCACTGCTGATAGATGACCTCGCAATCGTCGGGCGGAGGCGGGTAGCACCACAAGAGGATCTCGTCGCACTGCGCGGGGTCGTCCGCGTACTGCAGACATTCGGCGTACTGCAGCATGCAGTCGTCGGGCGGTGGCTCACCGCTGTCGTCGCACGGCGGAGGCGGAGGCGGCTCGTCGCACGGGCAGCCATCGCCGCCGCCACCGTCGGAATCCATGCCGCCTTCGTCACCCGGATCCATCCCACCTTCGTCGCCGGGATCCTGGCTGGTGTTGCCGTCGTCATCCATGCCACTGGCTTCACCACCTTCACCACTGCTCTCCTGCTCGCCGAACTGTGGATCACACGCGAACATCGAGAGCACTGCCAACAACGTCGAGCCACGCAACGCGTTCTTCTTCATCGACCACCTCTAGCGATCCCGCGGGGGCGCAGGATCGTTCGTCATGGGCGCGATGCCTCGGAGCTGCGCGGCGACCATTCACCGCGCGCAACCGTCATCGCTGCTTCATGAAGAGTTTCCGCGGTGCCGCGCGAGCTAACGCTCGCATTTCATCCCATGCACTGCGGCATGAACGGCTCGAAGCAGCAGATGTTGCTGGGATCGAGCGTCGGGCAGAACGGCGCGCCGACGCAGGGCATCCCCATCATCTGCTGCATCGCACAGCAGGTGCTCGCGGGCTCGTAGCAGCACGGGTCACCGACGTTGAACGGATCGCAGCAGCCCGCGTCGGGACCGCCGCCGACGCAGCACGTCGACTCCGGTGCGGCGCAGCACGCTCCGCCGGGATCGAGACAACACGCGCCCATCGGATCGACACAGCACGGATCCGTTTGCGGGCAGCACCACGGATGTCCGATCGGGATGCAGCAACCCATGTCGCCGAACTTCGTGCAGCAGCTCGGATTGGCCGGGTCGTCGCAGCACCACGGGTCGACGTTCTGTTTGCAGCACAGCGGATCACCGGGGGTCTCGCAACAACCGGGCTCGCCCGGCGCGGTGCAGCACTCGGCGGTGTCGCACGCGACCGTGGTCTCGCCGGGATCGGTGCTGCTCGTGCCGGTGCTCGTGCTCGTGCTCGTGCCGTCGACGTCACCGCTGCCGGTGACGATCGGCAGGTCGCTGTCGGCCTCGGGCTCGGTGCCGACGAAGATGTCCTCGCTCTTGCAAGCTGCGACGAGCAGCGCGAGCGCGAGCCAAGGCGCGGGCCTCATGGCGCCGAAGTATCTGCTACCCAGCGGTCGGCGTGATCGCGATAGGCACCGGTCGGGAACGCGGCCACGTATGCGCTCCAACAGCGGGTCTTGTCGTGCGCGGCCGCGGTGCGACAGAGGCCAGCCTCGGCATCGTCGGCGAAGCGACCCTGCGGGAAGCTCGAGAGATACGCGCGCCACAGCGACCGCTGCGCGCTCGCTCCGTGCGGACGTGCCAGTGCGAAGCGCTCGCCATATGCGAGCTCGACGAGTGGATGCTTTTGGCCGCGCGCGATGAGCTGCGTGTAGAGCTTGTCGGCGAGCTCGCGATCGCCGGCCGCGAGCGCAGCCTGGGCGCGCAGATCGAGCTGCTTCAGCGACTCGCGCGGAACCTTCGCGGCGCCGCTGCGTGTGGCTTTCGGTGACGATGCGCGCTCGAGCATCTCGCCGATGGCATCCGGCACCGACGCTTCTTCTGCAGGCGGGAGCGCAGGCGCGATCGAAGGCGGCGGCGGCGTGGGCGAATCCGCGGCTTCGGGCGTGCGACGGCGTGGGACGCTCGCGGGCTCCTGCGCGCCTCCGTCGTTCTGCGTGGCTTCGTGCACATCGGGCGAGGTGTCGACGCCGGCGAGCGACTGGGCGCGCGGCGTCTCGTCGACCCGAGTCGCACGCCAACCTTCGACGAGCCCGAGCGCGAAAATGGTGGCTGCGGCGGCGGCCATGACTCCGCCGATCAAGGTCCATGCACGCACGCGCACGAGCGGACGCACGCGCAGAGGCGGCACGCCCCAGCGCTCGCGCTCGGCGATGTCGTCCTCGGCATCCTCGCGCGCCTGCAGCACGAACGGCGCGATGAGCTTCGCGTCGACGTGTGCCGTGTCGTGTGCACCGACGCCGTGCACGTTGCGAGACGCTCGCGCATCGGCACGAACGTCCGCGGACACGGTGGACGGATCGATGCGGCGCGCACGGGCGACCACCGCGGCGAACGACGGCGGCACGTGCAGCGCGACGTCGCGCTCGGCGGCTTCATCGGCGTGATCGAGCACGTCGTCGAGCTCGTCGTCGCGCTCGTCGTTCACGGCGCGCCTCCGTCGTTGCCGAGCCAGCCGCGACGACCGAGCTCTTCACGAATGCGAGTGCGCGCTCGGTTCACGCGCACCGCGAGGTTCTCCGCGGAGATGCCGAGCTGCGCCGCGGCTTCCGACGTCGACATGCCCTGCAGCTCGCGCAGCACGAACGCTTCGCGCCAGCGCGGCGGGAGATCGTCGAGCACGGCATGCAGCGCGCGCCCGCGTTCCTTCTTCATGTGCCCGCTGTCGGGATCGCCGACGCCGACCGGACCGATGCGCATCACGTTCTCGAGTCGCTCGTGCGCGCGCGCGGCATTGCGTTGCTTCCGCCAGTGCTTGCGCACGACGTTGAGCGCGATGCCGTGCAACCACCCCACGACGCTGCGCGACGGATCGAAGCGCCCATGGCACGCCATCGCTTGCGCGAAGGTCTCCTGGGCGAGCTCCTCGGCGAGCTGGGCATCGCCCGCGAGGTAGCGGATCTGTCGGAACACACCCATGTAGTGGTGCTCGTAGATGCGCGCCCACGCGGACACGTCGCCACGTTGCGCGCGCGCGAGGGTCTCGATCGCGAGCGTGGCTTCCCCTCCAGCGGAGCCGCGGGTGGGCTCGGCCGGCGCCTGGACGGGGCGCAGGTGCGGGGGTCGGGTCGTCATGGGCCCGTTCGGGTCGATGCGTAGCGCGGGCTACTACGACTTCCCGCGACCCTTTCCAGCCTAACACCGGCCAGAGCCGGCCGCGGCCGGGTGCGCGTGCGCGACCGCTCGCGGCCCGGGCGCGACCGTTTGGGCGGGCCGCGGCGGCGCGCTCGCCCAGGCGCGCACACGCTGGGCGAGTGCGCAGGCTCTGCGGTCCCCTCGTGCTCGTGCTCGCGATCGGCCTGTGGTGGTGCGTCCTCGCGCCGGTCGTCGATGCGGTGGGCACGACGGATCGCGCTGCGTTGCGCGACGCGACGATGCACGCGGTGCTCGCGGAGCAGCACGACGAGCGCGGCAATCCGGAGTGGGATCTGATGCGGCGCACGTTTGCGGTGCTCGGGCTCGCCGACGTCGCGCTCGCGGTGCCCGAAGAAGCCGAGCGCGCGCGCATCGGCATCGACGCTATCGTGCAGGACACGCTCGCACGCGAGCGTGCGCGTGGACAGTACGGGTGGCTCCTGCCCTACGCGCACGCGGGCTCGTTCCGCGATGCGGAGGCGCGCAGCGTGTTCGTCGACGGCGAGATCGCGATGATGCTGGCGGCGCAACACTACGTCGAGCCGACGCCCGAGCGTGCGCGTGCGCTGACGCGGCGCATCGATGCACTGGTCGCGACGATGCAGCGTGGCCCGATCGGATCCGCCGAGAGCTACCCGAACGAGTGCTGGACGTTCTGTAACACGGTCGCGCTCGCGGCGATCCGCATCTCCGACGTCGCGCTGCAGCGCGATCACTCCGCGATGCTGCACGGCTGGGTCGACACCGCGCGCGCACGACTGATCGATCCGGCCACCGGCTTGTTG
>DASZPU010001168.1:0-8921 GCA_035550195.1 Nannocystaceae bacterium | reverse complement strand
GGCGCGCCATCGCTGGGATCGCAGCCGCTGGGATCGTCGGGCGCACCGGTGGTGGCATCGCCGCTCGTCGATCCGCCGTCGTCGCTCGGCGGCGTCGGTGCATCGTCGCTGCTCTCCGGCGCGACGCCATCGTCGGTGCTCGCGATGCTCGTCGCAGTCGCACCGCTGCTCTCCGCGATCGCGCTCTCGTCGGGCGCGTTGCAACCGATCACGGCGAGCAACGCCGCGAGCCCGAGTGTTCCCCGCATCGCATCGCTACGGACGCGACCGCCGACGCGCGCGCTCACGGCTGCGCTCGAACCTCGCACGGATCACCGCGCAACCGCCGTGCGCACGCGTTCTCGCGAGGGCGCACCCGCCGCGGTTCAGCCCGGCGGCTCGAAGCTCGTGCACGCCGAGTCGACGATCGTCTCGATGAACATCTCGAAGCCGACCTCGAGCTGCCCCTGGCAGAGATCCCAGAACATGCCGCGCCCCTGGTCCGCGAACAGCTGCGCGAGCCCCTGCGCCGCGGTCGCGTCGTTGGCCGAGCCGTACGCACCGTCGCAATCGGAGCCACCCGCGACACCGAGGAACGCGATCGCGTCCAGATCGCCGCCCTTCGCTGCGAGCAGCATGTCGTAGATCGCCAGCACGTCGTTCGCATCGACGAGCGCTTCGTCCTCGTCGGTGATCGCGACGATCATCAGCACCGCGTCGTCGCGCAGGAAGCCGGCGTTGGCCATGTTCACGAACGGCGCCGACACGACCGTCGCAGCGGTGAGCGATGGTTGCTCGTCGTCGTCGAGGCTGTCCTCGCACTCGTCGGCGCCGCCGGACCAGCCGGCCATGAACGGCAGCTCGGTCGCACACGAGAACTCGGCCGCGAGCGCCGGCGAGCTCGACACCATGTAGTTCGCACCGGTCGAGTAGCCGCACGCGCCGGCTTCACCTTCGTCCTGCAACGCGGCTGGCTTCGGACACGCGTCGATGAGCCCGAGGTGGAAGTCTTCGAGCCCGTCGTTCACCGCGAGCAACGTCTGCGGGAACGAGTCGAACACCGGCCCCTGCAGCGCGGCGATCTCCTCGGTCATGCTGCTCGAGTTGTCGACCGCGATCACGACGTCGACCTTCTTGCAGCCCATGTCGGTGCCGGCCTCGCCCTGCGCCTCGCCCATCGAGTCGCCGACGTCGAAGAACGGACCACTGCCGTCCGCACTGCTGGCGATCGTACCGCCGGTCTCGACCGCGCTCGTGATCGTGATGCCGCCGCCGGTACCTTCGGTCGTGTCCTGCGGCACGCCGTCGTCGCTGCACGCGACGACCAGCGCGGCGCCGATCCCTGCCCAACGTGACGTCGATCCCATCGCGCACCCCCGCGCGACAGGATCACGCCGTGCGTGCGCGAGCACAACCGTCACTGCGCAGCGAGCCACGCATCGACGTTCGCCAGCTCGTGATCGGGCGATGGCGGCGCAGCGGCGAAGACCGCCCGCGCTTCCACGGCGAGCGTGCGGGCACGGACGCGATCGCGGTTCACCTTCGCGTCGTGCAGCGCACGTGCGAGCGCCCACTTCGTTTGCGCGAGCTCGACGGGATCGATCTGCGCATCCTCGCGGATCGCGAGCGCGCGCTCGGCCAGCGCGAGTGCACCGTCGGGATCGCCCTGCGCGAGCAGATCGTTGGCGAGGCAGGTCGACACGAGCGCGATGTCGTCGTGCTCCGCATGCAGCTTCGCGGTGTAGATCGCGAGCGCGCGCTCGTGATGCTTGCGCGCCTCCGCGACCCGCCCGAGCCGGAACATGTCGGTGCCGAGGTTGGCGTAGGTCTGCGCGAGCGCGGGGTGATCGGCCGGCATCGTGCGCTCACGGATCGCCAGCGCGCGCTCGTCGTATGCGCGCGCCGCTTCGAGATCGCCCCGCGCCGCTTCGACCACCGCGAGGTTGTTGAGCGCATCGGCGATCTGCGGATGTTCTTCGCCGAGCGCCTTCTTCCAGATCGCGAGCGCGCGCTCGAAGCGACGGCCGGCCTCCGCGTGATCGCCCACCGACATCGCCACCGCCGCGAGGTTGTTCTCGAGCTGTGCGACGTTGCGGTGCTCCGGGCCCAGCGCATCGCGCTGCAGCACCAACGCGCGCTCGAACGCTGCGCGCGCGTCGTCGTACTTGCCCTGGCGCCACGCGAGGTTCGCGAGGTTGTTGATCGGCTTGGCGAGCTCGGGGTGATCGGGCCCGAGCGTGCGCTCCGCGATCGCGAGCTCGCGCTCGAACACCGCCTTCGCTTCGTCGTGCTCGCCGGTCTCCATCGCGATGAGCCCGAGCATGTTCAGCGAGGCGAGCACCGACTCGTGCTCCTCCCCGAGCTCCTGCTCGCGCAACGCGAGCGCAGACGTGGCCAGCGATCGCGCCTCGTCGAACGCGCCTTCGCGCAGCGCGACCCCGGCGAGCGCATGTTGGGTCGCGGCGGTGAGCAGCGGCTCGCCCGCGGCCTCGGCCAGCGCCGATGCATGCGCGGCCCACTTGCGGCCTTCGGCGGGACGTTGCAGCACGTCGCCGACGACGGTGACGAGCTCGGCCGCGCTGCTCGCCGCGAGCGTGTCTAGCTCGTGGCGCACGGCGAGGAAGAACGCCGACTCCAAGGTGTGCTCCGCGTCGGCGTCCGCGCCCGTGGTGTGCTCGAGCGAGCCGCGTCGCTTCAACGCTCGGGCAGTGGTCGGTGCGAACGCGAGCGGCTCGGCGCGCGCGACCACCTCGCGCGCGAGCGCGAGCGCATCGCGATACTTGCCCACGCGACCGGTCTGCTCGGCATCCGCGAGCAGCTGATCGAGCACCGCGAGCTCGGCCACCACCGCCGGATCGTCGGGCAGCGGCTCCGCGTCGCGCAGCGCCTGCGCATCGTCGCACTTCGTGATCGCGGGCAGATCACCGACGGCCGCGATCGCGTTCTGCACCGTCGTGACATCGGCCTGCGCGAGCATGCCGACCAGCGCTCGTAGGCTGCGCATGCGCCCGTCGAGGCACTCCATGCGCAGATCCATCAGCGCTTCGGATTGCTCGCCGCGCAGCCGCGTGGCCGCGCACGCATCGGTGCGCGCAGCGACCCACGACTCCGTCCAGCCGTCGATGCCCGGTGCGACGCGATCCCACGTGCTCTGGGCGAAGCCGACGTTCGTGGCGAGCAACGCGGTGTGCACTCGCTCGCGCGCGTCGTCGTCCCACACGTCCTCGAGGTGCGCGGCGCTGTTGCTGCACGGCGAAGGAACGGCCGCGAGCCGCGAGATCCCGAACGCGATCACGCCCACGACCACCACTGCGCCCGCGATCGCGAGCGTGCGTCGGCGCGCGGCCCCGGGATCGCGCGACAATGCGGCGAGCAGCGCCGACATCGACGGGAAGCGCAGATCGGGATCGGGCTCGAGCCCGCGCAACATCAGCTCGCGCAACCACGCCGGCACGTTGCTGCCCGCGGGTGCGGCCTCGACTGCACCGCCGACCACTTCCACGGCGAGCGCGGACGGCTGGCTCGCGGTGAACGGGCGCTTGCCATAGAGGCCTTCGTAGAGCGCGACGCAGAAGCTGAACTGATCGCAGCGCGCGTCGATCGGCAGCCCGAGATGTTGCTCGGGTGCCATGTAGGCCGGCGTGCCCATCACCGCACCGGTCTGCGTCGGCGAGGCCGGGTGGCCGCCCGAGCTCGCGATGATCGCTTCGACCGCGGCGGAGCGCGACGTCGGACCGCGCTCCGGCGTGAGATCGCCGTGCGTGCGCGCGAGCCCGAAGTCCGCGACCTTCACCGTGCCGTCCGCACTCACCAGCACGTTGGCCGGCTTGAAGTCGCGATGGATGAGCCCGGCATCGTGCGCGGCCGCGAGCCCGCGGCCCGCGGCGAGATAGATCGCGAGCACGTCCTGCCAGCTGCGCGTGCGCTCGGCGATCCACTCGGCGACGGTGCGCCCCTGCACGAACTCCATCGCGAGGAACACCGCACCTTCGTGCACGCCGACGTCGTGCACCGCGACGACGTTGGGATGCGACAGCTTCGCCATCGCCTGGGCCTCACGCAACAGCATCGCGCGACCGTCGGTGCGCCCGCCGGTGCTCGTCGCTTCGTCGTGCAGCAGCTTGATCGCGACCTTGCGATCGAGATCGGGATCGTAGGCGGCGTGCACGATGCCCATGCCTCCGGCACCGACGCGCTCGAGCACGTGGTAGCGCCCGATCAACGTGCCGGGTGCGAGCACGCGTTCGTCGACCGGCGCATCGTCACTCGACGCGTCGAGCACCGTGTTCGAGGCTGCGCGATCCTGCGTGCCTGCTCCCTCCACGTTCTCCGATCCTATCCCGGTGGACGCAACCCTGCGAGGGCATGCGCCGCATCGCCGACGAGGTCGCGGTAGAGCTGCGGATCCGATGCGCGCAGCTCCGCGAGCCGGGCGAGCGTGCCCGCGAGCCGGCGCACGGCCGCGCACAGCCGCGCACGCGCCTCGTCGAGCACGGCGGGATCGAGCGCCGCATCCGCGCGCTCGAGCTCGCGCGCCGCATCGAGGACGTGGCCGAAGAACTTCAGCTCCTGTGCATCGAGCGGCACCGCGAGCTCGGGCGGCGCGGCGGCGCGCAGCTGCGCGTAGAGATCGGCCTCCACACCGACGCGGTACTGCAGCACGTCGCGCACGCGCTCGAGCTGCGGGCGGAGCTCGGGCTCGACGCGCGTCCACGCCGCGACCGCTTCGATCCAGTGCAGGCCGCCACACGGCTCGGCCCAGATCCCCTGCTTGCGCTTGCGCACCGGCGCACCCGCGGCGCGTGCCGCTTCGAGGAAGCTCGACGCGTCGACGAGCGCAGCGGCGAACGCCCGAGGATCTGCGCCCGCGGGCGCGGGGAGACCGAGCGCGCGGCCTTCTGCGATCGCGCGCATCGTCCACGCGCGCTCGCCCCACGCCGCGGGTGGCGTGAAGCTCGCGACCATCGCGGCGTGGAGTCGTTGCGCGGACACTCCGGCGGCGAGCAGGGTCGCGAGCGTGTGATCGGGATGGGGATCGCGCGCGAGCCCACTCTTCGACACGCCTTCGACGCGTCCGTCGGCGCCCGCGATCGCGAGCATCGCATCGACGGCGGTGCCACCCGACGCGAGCTCGACCGCGGGCCCGAGCGCCGCGACGGCGTGCGCGAGCATCCAGGTCTCGTCGGGGTCCGCGAGCGCTTCGGTGCGCACCACGTGCTCGAGCGCGGCGATCGTCGCCGCGATCTGCTCGTCGGTCGCGCGCGTCCACGTCGACGTGCGCACCGGCCCACCCGGCACCGCACGCGTCGGTGCGGCCGCTGCGATCGCGATCGACTGCTCGGCACTCGCGCTCGGCTCTGCACCACCACAGCCGAGCGCGAGCGCGAGCGCGAGCGCGATCAGCCCTCCGGCTCGAACTCGTCGCATGTGCTGTCGATCAGTGCGACCGCCTGCTCGAAGAACGCGTTGTAGTCGTTCTCGCAGATGTTGCCCGTGATGCCCTTGTCGCCGAAGAGCCCGACGAACTCCACGAAGCGATCGGTGGGATGCACGATGGGGTCGCCCGCACCGCTCACGCACGCGGCTTCGGGCGTGTTGATGATGCCGAGCGTCACCACGTGATCGGGGTGGCCATTCTTCGCGGCCACGACGTCCTCGTACCACTGCATCGGCGCGCCGACCGTGGACGCGTCGTCGTCGGTGCCCGGCACCGGATAGTCGTCGCTGATCACCGTCACCACCAGCACGGCATCGTCGCGCACGAAGCCGTCGTTGCACGCACCGGCCTGCGCCTGCGGACCGACCGCGGCCGACAGCGCGCTCATCGGCATCTCCGCGCCGGAGCCGAACGTGCCGACCTGGGCCATGCACGGGAACAGCATCTCGATCTGCGCTTGATCGGTCGCGGAGGTGAGGAAGCGTTGGTTGCCCGGCACGCCGCACACCGCGTTGCTCGCCCCCATGTTGTAGGGCTGGATCACGCCCGCGCCGAGCTGGTAGTCGCACGGCGTCATCAGGTCCTGCACGTCGCAGTAGTTGCCGCACCAATCGATCAAGCCCGGGCATCCGCTGGGATCACAACCGGACGACTGGTCTTGGTTCGCGTCCGAGTCGACCACCATGATCTGGTAGTCCTGCGCCTGCACCGTCGAGAAGATCGTGTCCATGAACGGACCGAACGATCCGATCAAGCGCTGTTGGTGCGCGCCCATCGAGCACGAGTTGTCGATCGCGAACAGGAAGTCGATCTTCTCGCAGCCCATGTCGCCGCTGCCTTCCGCAGTGGCGCCGCCGGGCGTGTCGAACTTGAAGCCGTCGGTGCTGTCGGCCGACGACGCATCCGCCGACGATGACGACGTGACGCCGCCGCTGCTGCTCGAGCCATGGCCCTCGGCGGAGCTGCCCTGCCCTTCGCTGGCGCCGGTCACCTCCGATCCACCGAAGAGCGAGGTCGCGCTGCCGCGATCGTCGCCTCCGCACGCCACCAAGATCGCGAATGCACCGATGATTCCCCGCATCGCCTTCCGTCCCGTGGGTGCATTGGCCACCGCGCTGGGCGATCGTGTGGGAATCGATCGCCTTGACGAGTCCGGATTGCGGAGCTAACTTGCAAATCGCCATGACCACCCGACACAGGACCCAGCGATACATCTGCTATCGCGTCGCGCGTCCGTGTCGGGTCGCCTAGGCTGTCGAGAACGCAGCGCAGAGGGTGGATCCGGCCGCGGACGCGTGGCTTCGCATCACCACGTGCTCCACTCGATCCGCCCCGCACATGGGCACGTGCGGTGGGACGGCATTGCCATGCCCACACCATGACGACCCAGGACAGACAACGGCTCAGCACACTGCGCAACATCGGAATCTCGGCCCACGTGGACGCCGGCAAGACCACGCTGACCGAACGGATCCTGTTCTACACCGGACGGATCCATCGCATCGGCGAGGTCCACGACAAATCCGGCAAGGGCGCGACGATGGACAGCACGAAGGCCGAGAAGGCCCACGGCATCACCATCAAGTCCGCCGCCACGCGCGTGCTCTGGCGCGAGCATGCGATCACGATCATCGACACGCCTGGTCACGCCGACTTCACCATCGAAGTCGAACGTGCGCTGCGCGTGCTCGACGGTGCGGTGTTCGTGTTCTCGGCGGTCGAGGGCGTGCAAGCGCAGTCGATCACGGTCGATCGGCAGATGCGCCGCCACGGCGTGCCTCGCATCGCGTTCATCAACAAGATGGACCGACGCGGTGCGCGTCCCGAAGCGGTGGTCGAAGAGATCCGCACGAAGCTCGGCGTCGTCGCCGTGCCCGTGCAGATTCCGATCGGGCGCGAAGCGGAGCACGAAGGCATCGTCGATCTGATCGAGATGCGCGCGATCCGTTGCACGGGCGAGCTCGGGCAACAGGTCGAGCTCGCTGCGATCCCGACGGAGCTCGCGCTCGCTGCCGCACGCGCACGCGAGCAGCTCATCGACGTGGTCTCACGCCACGACGACGAGCTGTGCGAGGCCGCGCTCAGCCACTCCGTCGTCTCGGCGGAGCTGCTGCGCGCAGCCGTGCGACGGGCGTGTCTCGCCCATCGCATCGTGCCGGTGCTGTTCGGCTCGGCCTTCCGCAACCAAGGCGTGCAACCGCTCCTGGACGCGGTCGTGGATTTCCTCCCCGACCCCAGCGAGGTGCGCAACACCGCAGCGTCGATCACCAGTGAAGAGATCGAGCTCGTCGCGCAGAGCGATCTGCCGGCGTGCGCGTTCGTCTTCAAGGTCGACGAGGGCCGCTTCGGCGCGCTCGCGTACGTGCGCATCTACCAGGGCAAGCTCGCGCGCGGCGACATGGTTGCATGCACGCGCGACGGTGCTCGTCTGCGCGTCGGAAGGCTCTTGCAGCTGCATCCCGACGATCCCACCGCGATCGAGTCGGCGTCCGCCGGCGAGATCGTGGGCGTCTTCGGGACCGCTTGCGAATCGGGCGACACGTTGTGTGGCGCCGATCCGCAGACCGGTGCAGCGCTCGCGCTCGCGGTCGCCGGCTTCGTCACACCGGAGCCGGTGGTCACACGCACGATCGAGCCGAAACGCGACGCCGATCTCGACGGGCTCGCACGCGCACTGTCTCGCTTCGCCCGCGAAGACCCCTCGCTCGTCCTGGGGCGCGACGCGGAGAGCGGACAGACCACGATCTCGGGCACGGGAGTGCTGCAGCTCGAGATCTATGCCGAGCGACTCGCCGACGAGCACGGTCTCGACGTCCGCCTGGGTGCAGCCCAGGTGGCCTATCGCGAGACCGTGAGCGCAGAGGTGGCCTTCGATCACCTCCACCGCAAGCAGAACGGTGGCGGCACGGGGCAGTACGCGGGCGTGCGCGGGTGGGTTCGTCCGACCGGCGAGCTCGAGTCGGCGCTGCGATTCGTCGAACGGATCAAAGGCGGCACGATCCCGCGTGAATACCTGCAGGGCTGCGAGCGTGGAGCTCGCAACGCGTTGCAGGACGGCCCGCTCGTCGGAGCACCGATGGTGGGCGTGGAGGTCGAGCTCGTCGAGGGCAAGACCCATGCGCAGGACTCGAGCGATCTCGCCTTCGAGATCGCCACGCGCGATGCGGTGCGTGCGGCGCTCGTCGACGCACGACCACGCCTACTCGAGCCGCTCATGCGACTCGAGGTCGACGCCCCCGAGGCCTGCTTCGGCAGCCTCGGGGGTGATCTCGCGCGGCGACGCGCGACGATCGTCGGCTCGGAGGTCCAAGGTGATCGCGTGACGCTCGTCGCCCACGCTCCGCTCGCGGAGCTGTTCGACTACGCCAGCGATCTGGCCAGCCTCACCGGTGGCCGCGGCGCCCACACGATGACCTTGTTCGGCTACGCCGAAGTGCCCGAGCAGGTCGCGACCACGATCATCGCGCGCATGCGTGCGTGATCGACCCCGAGGCGGGGGGGGGGG
>DASZPU010001167.1:0-13575 GCA_035550195.1 Nannocystaceae bacterium | reverse complement strand
TCTCGGCCTCGTCGCTCGAGTCGATGTACGCGTAGTTGCCGTTGCCCTTGTCGGCGAGCAGCTCCATCGTCGCGTCCTGCATGTTGCCGCGGCCGAAGCCGAGCACCGAGAGGAACACGCCCGACTCGCGCTTGCGCTCGATGAGCTGCTCGAGCTTCGCGTGGCTGCTCACCCCGACGTTGAAGTCGCCGTCGGTCGCGAGGATGACGCGGTTCGCTCCGCCCTCGACGAAGTGACGCTGGGCCAGGCGATACGCGAGCTCGATGCCGGCGCCGCCGTTGGTCGAGCCGCCGCTCTGCAGCTTCGCGAGCGCCTTGCGGATCTCGTCCTTCGCGTCGCCCTTCGTGGGATCGAGCACGACGCCCGAAGCCCCGGCGTACACGACGATGCCCACGCGATCCTGCGGGCGCAGGTCGTCGACCAGCAGCTCGAGCGACTGTCGCAACAGCGGCAAGCGATCCTCCATCGAGCCCGACACGTCGACGAGGAACACGAAGTTGCGCGTGGGCAGATCCTCGGCGTTGAACATCTGCCCCTGCAGCCCGACCCGCACGAGCAGGTTGTCTTCGGCCCACGGGCAGGTCGCGACCTCCGAGTAGACCGAGAACGGTGCATCACCGGTCGGCGGCTCGTCGGAGTAGTCGAAGTAATTGATCAGCTCTTCGATGCGCACCGCCGCCGCGGGTGGAAGCCGGCCTTCGCCGAGGATGCGGCGCACGTTGCTGTACGACGCAGTGTCGACGTCGATCGAGAAGGTCGAGCGATCGTCGTCGCGCGTCGCGATGAACTCGTGCTCCGCTACGCCTTCGTAGCCTTCGTGGTCGGAACTCCAATCGATCTCGGCAACCCGATCGCGCCTCATGTGGCCGCGGCCGCCGTAGCCGCCGGCCCCGATGAGACCGATGTCGCCCAGCCCGATCGTGCCTTCACCGGTTCCGCCGCCACCGCGACCGGTGCCGACGAGGCCGAGCCCGCCGACCCCGTGCGACTCGCCGACCTCGGTGCCACTCAGACCACCCCATACGTCTTGGTTGTCCTCGCCCACCGCGAATGCGCTGCCGTACGGCGACGCGAGAAAGTGCCCGGACTCCTGCGCGAGCACCCCGAGGATCTCGGCGTTGCGCTCGGCCGCTTCGGGATCGAAGTCGCGCGCGAGCCGAGGAATCTCGCCTTCGGCGAGCGGAACTCCCTCGGCCGGGGGCAGTGATGCGCGCAGCTCGTCGAGATCCTCGAACACCGCCTGCTCGCCGCCGAAATCGATCAAAGGGGCGTCGTCGCGCATGACCACCCACGTCATTCCCACACCGACCGCGATCACGCTCGCGAACGAGATCGCCGTGTGAATTCCGAAGCGTCGCGGCAGCAGGGGATCGGGCTCTGACATCGGTTGCTCCACGTGGCCACCAAAGACAACCCATCCGTCCCGAGGTTCCGCATGGCGCTGGAATCGGCGACCGCCACTCGCTCGTAGACGCGGTCGACATGAAGCGCACGATCCCACTGCTCGCGCTCGGCCTGATGCTCGCGACGCTGCGCGCCGACGCCGGTGCGCCGTCGATCCCGAACAGCCGCACCCACGAAGATGCCGGCACGTCGATGCGCCCGCCGACCGCCGCGGCGCACGTCGGCAGCCACGGCAGCACCGTCATCGTCACCGCGAACGGACCGCTGGTCGCCGAGCGCAACGCAGGCGCGGTGATCCGCACCGATGCATCGGGGGCCGCGATCGCACGCCTCGATCTGCACGAAGGCCTCGGCGAGCTCGTGCACGACGGCAAGGGCAGGGTGTTCGTCGCGGATCGCCGAGGCGATCGCGTCGTCGAGATCGGGGACGCGAGCGACGGCCTGTCGATCGCGAAGAGCGTGCCGGTGGTCGAGCCGTTCGGCCTCGCGCTGACACCCGACGGTAAGACGTTGCTCGCGACCAGCGTCGCCGATCACCAGCTCGTCGCGATCGACACCAAGGATCTCGCGATCCGTTGGAAGCTCGACCTCGCACCCGAGCCGCGCGGTGTCGCGGTGTCGGCCGACGGCAAGCAAGCCGCGGTCGGATTGCTGTCGCGCGGTGTGCTCGCGATCGTCGACCTCGCGGCCAAGCAACCGACGCTGCGCTGGCAGACGCTCGACCCGCGTGATCAAGTGGTCGTCGTCGAAGAAGAAGAGTTCGACGACTGGGGCGGCGGGCCCACGGTCGAGATCCGCGAGGCGCCCAGCCGCTTCCGCGTGCCCCAGGGCACCGGTCGTCGCGCGGCTCGCAACGCGTTCGCAGTGGAGTGGCTCGCCGATGGCCGCGTGGTCGCGAGCCACCAGCTGTCCACGCCCGAGATGGTGTTCAAGCCCGGCCGCGACGAGAGCGACAGCTACGGCGGCATCAAGACGATCCCGCCGGTGGTGCACCAAGTGTCGCTGGTCGCGGCACCCGGCAGCGCGCGTGCACGCCATCGTGCGACCCACATCGGCGTGCACCAACCGCGCGCGCTCGCCTACGATCTCGCGACCGACACGCTCTTCATCGGCGGCTACGGCGACGATCGCATCGTCGCGATCGCCGACGCGACGCAGGCACTGCCGCGCACCCGCTGGAACATCGACGTGCAGCGACATGGTGCGTGCGGCATCGATGGGCTCGCGATCGACGGCAACAAGCTGTGGGTGCACTGCGAGCTGTCGCGCAAGCTCATCTCGTTGTCGACGAATCCCCAGCTCGAGGACAAGGCGGTGAAGAAGCTCGCGAAGCGCGGGCCCGAGCTCTCCGCGAGCTTGCGCAGCGCCGAGGTCGAGCGCGGTGCCGAGGTGTTCCGGCGTGCCGGCGACAGCAGCATCTCCAGCGACGGCACGCTCGCGTGCGCCAACTGTCACCCCGAAGGTCGCGCGGACGGGCTGAGCTGGCGGCTCGGTCCCACCATCTTGCAGACGCCGATGCTCACCGGTCGGCTCGTCGGCACGCAACCGTTCAAGTGGGACGCCCACGACGCGGATCTCGAGCACAGCATCGAGCACACGATGCAACGGCTCGGTGGCTCGCCGGAGTTCGTGCCACGTCGCGACAAGGCTGCGCTCATCGCCTATCTCGAGAGCCTGCCCAAGCCGCGCACGAAGACGATCGTCGATGCCGATGCGGTCGCGCGCGGTCGCGTGCTCTTCGAAGGCAATCAGCTCGACTGCGCGAGCTGTCACGACGGCGACACGCTCACCGACAACGCCCAGCACGCGCTGAAGTCGAACCTCGCGTCGACGGATACGCCGTCGCTCATCGGGCTCGCCCACACCGCGCCCTACTACCACGACGGCAGCGCCGGCGATCTGCACGCGTTGCTCACCGACCGCGGCACGATCCACGACATGGCGGACCTGTCGAAGCTGAACGAGAAGCAGCGCACCGATCTGCTCGCCTACCTCGAGTCGCTGTGAGGACCACCATGAACGCTCGCATCCTGCTCCTGTCGCTCGCATCGCTCATCGCTTGTGGCCCGCAGACGCGCGTGCAGGCCGAGGTGCCCACGCCCGAGAAGGCCGCGGCCGCGAAGACCAACGCGTCGACGCCCACCAACGCCGCGGCGAAGCGCGAGTCGATCGCGCTGGCGGCCGCGATGCACGAGGTCGAGGTCACCGAGGTGATCCTCGATCCGCGCGGCGAGGCTGCGCTCACCACCGACGCCGAGGGCGGCCTACGGCTGTGGCCCAACGTCCGCGGCACCGAGGTGGCGACGCCGATCATGTTGCCCGAGCGCGAGTCCACCTGGGCCACGCTCGCGCGCAGCGACGACGGTGCGTTCGTGATCGCGACCATCGATACGCAAGGTGGTGCACGCGTCGCACGGGTCGAGCTCGGCGAGGAGGGGGCGCGTCGCACCGAGCTGTTCGAGATCCCCGTCACCGATCCGCAGTTCGAGCTGCACGTGCTCGACGGCGGGCAACGCATCGTCGCGCTCGGCAAGGATCACCGCGTGCGGCTCTTCGACGCCGATGGCAAGGTGAAGGCGGAGATCGATCGCGTCGGCTTCATCCCCTGGCAGCTCCGCGTCGCACCGACGAAGGACGGCGTGACGCCGATGGTCGCCGTGCTCACGCAACCGGTGCGCGCGCAGTCGATCGTGATCGCGAAGGACACGCTCGAGATCGTCGGCGATGCGCACATGGTCGCGCTCGATCAGAGCCCCAACCGCAACGACCTCGCGCTGTCGCCCGACGGCAAGAAGGTCGCCGCGCTGCGGCGCCCGCAGTCGAAGGGCAAGGCGTTCGCGCTGCAGCTCATCACCATGGCCACCGGCGAGCGCAAGGTGATCCTCGGCGAGCTCGATGCGAAGGTGCGCCCGCGGCTGCACTACGTCGACGAGGCGCGGGCGCTGCTCGAGACCGGCACCGGCAAGGGCTTCTGGCTCGATCTGAACGCGGCCGTGCCGAAGGCGCAGGCCGAGATCCCGCTGACGCCGGTCACTGCGATCCCGCTGCCGGGTGCGTACGAGGATCTGCGCATGCAGGTCACCGTGGTCGATGGCATCCGCGCGGTGCCGGTGCGCGATGGCATCGTGATCGATCCGATCGACTCGCCGCAGAACGTGCACATCGCGAAGCAAGCGGTCGCGCCGCTCGTCGTCGCGCTCGATCGCGAGGGCAAGCGGCTCGCGTGGGCCGATCCCTCGCAGGTCGTCGTCGAAGAGGTCGGCGGTGGTGCGCTGCGCACTGCGCTCGACAACGGCAAGCCGCTCGGACTGACGGTGCAGGACGACGGCGTGATCGTGGTGGGGCGCAGCATGTTGCTCGTCGATGCCCAGGGCACGAGCAAGCCGACACAGGGGATCAACCCCGCGCTGCCCACCGCACGAGAGCGGCGCAAAGCCGCGGAGAAGATCACGGTCGGGCTCGTGCTGCACGGCGGACGACTGTTGCGCGCCGAGATCGATCCGACCGGCCGCTACGTCGCAGTGGTCGAGCGCGTCGGCGGCAGCGTCGACTTCGCCGGGCTCGCCGAAGGCGGCGAGCGACTCAGCGTCTACGATGCGAAGAGCCGCGCGCGGCTGTGGACGCGCCCGCTCGCGTTCGTGCAAGCGCTCGCATGGTCGGGCAACGGCGAGCGACTCGCAGTGGGCAGCGACGCGGTGCGCGTGATCGAGGCGAAGAGCGGCGAGTCGGTGCTCGTGCGCACCGATCTCGGCGTGAAGGCGACCGAAGTCGCGGACGCGCAGGGTTGATCAGCGCAGCGTTGCGATCGTTGCGGGCGTGCTGCCACAGCACGCGCCGATGCACGCGAGCGTGAAGCGTGAAGCGAGCAGCGTGAGCGTCTGCGCGAAACGATCGGCGTCGGCGGGCGCGAGGGCAGGGTAGGCGCCGAGCGCTGCGTCATGCGCCGCGTTGCGTAGCTTCGTCAGTGCGGCTTCCGTTGCGGCGAGCGAGCAGCAGTGCACTGCGAGCGTGTCGAAGCCGAGCGCGAGTGCGTCTTCGATCGCACCGCCGCCGAGCGGCGTGCCGTCGTCCGTCGGCACGATCGCGCCCCAGCGCGTGATGCCGAGGCCCTCGCATGCGCGGGCCGCCAGCGCGAGCTCGTCGACCGACGTGAAGCTCTCGCACAACAGGATGTCGACCCCCGCGTCTGCGAGCGCACGCGCTGTCGCGACATACTGCTCCGCGCGATCCGGCACTTCGCGCGGCAGCATCGCGAGCGCGCCTGCGAGCTGCACCGATCGCTCGCCGATCGCCGCGCGGGCGGTCGCGACCGCACGCACAACCAGCTCGTCGCTGCGCTCGCCCACGTACCAGCGATGCACGCACGTCGTCGCGGTCGTGAGGACGTCCGCGCCCGCATCCACGTAGTCGCGATGGATCGCCGCGAGCAGCTCGGGCGCATCGTCGATCGCCGCCGCCGAGAACGACGGCGGTGCGAGCACGAAGCCGCGCCGCGCGAGCTCCGTGCCGACCGCTCCGTCGAGCAGCAACGTCACGACGTCAGTCGTTCGGATCGCAGGTCGGCGCCGACTCGGGCAGGCCGCAGCAATCCGGCATCAGACACAGCGACGGATCCTCGGGCAGCGAGATGAGCGGCATCTGCCGACAGATGTAGCCGTCGCGATCGCACTGCGCGTCGTCGGTGCACAACGGCGCACAGTACTGGAACGCCGCCATCGAACCCACGCACGCGATGCCACCGTTCGGGTCGCACGCGGGATCGTCCATCACGACGCGCGTGTCGAGATCCGGCAGCATGCAGGGCTTGCTGCAGTAGCCACCCGGCAGCTCGTAGATCACCGCGGCGTCGAGACACACCGCGCCGTCGCCGAGCAGCGCGACACAGTCGGCATCGACCGAGCACGCAGCACCCCACGTGCCCTGCAACGGCGTGGTCGCGCCGTCGGTGGTGTCCTGCTCCTCCGGGAACGCGCAGCCGAGCGCCGAATCGGTGGTGCCCGCGGAAGTATCTGCGGTCGTGGGCCCGCCACTCGAGTCCTGCGATTGCGTGTCGGACGAATCGTCGTCCTCTGCAGGGCATGCGGCGAGCAAGAACGCGATCACGAGCGGGCGAGTACGCATGGGCAATCTCCGCGCGGGAGTCTACCAAGGGACTGCCGCCGCCCGCGAGAAAGCGAGATCACAAGCGCTCGATCACGCAGGCGATGCCCTGACCCACACCGATGCACATGGTCGCGAGCCCGTAGCGGCCGCGCGTGCGATGCAGCCCGTGCACGAGCGTGGTCACGATCCGTGCGCCCGAGCAGCCGAGCGGATGGCCCAGCGCGATCGCGCCGCCTTGCAGGTTAACCTTCGCGGGGTCGAGCTCGAGCGCGCGCAACGACGCGAGCACCTGGCTCGCGAAGGCCTCGTTGAGCTCCGCGACGTCGATCTCGTCGGGGCGCAGGCCCGCGCGCTCGAGCGCCTTGCGGCTCGCCGGCACCGGACCGATGCCCATCACGCCCGGGTGCACGCCGGCGTGGCCCCACGACACGATGCGCGCGAGCGGCTGCAGATCGAGCGCACGTGCGCGCGCCATCGACGTGACCAAGAGCGCGGACGCACCGTCGTTGAGCGTCGAGCTGTTGCCCGCCGTCACCGTGCCGCCCTTCTTGAATGCGGCCGGCAGCTTCGCGAGCTTCTCGATCGTGGAATCGCGACGCACACCTTCGTCGCTCGTGACGCGCGTCGGCTCGTCGTCGCGGTGCTTGCCGGGGATCTCGACCGGCGAGATCTCGTCGTCGAACCAGCCCTCGTCCTGCGCCGTCGCGGCCTTCTTGTGGGAGTCGAGCGCCCACGCGTCCTGATCCTCGCGCGACACCGAGTAGCGCTCCGCGACGTTCTCCGCGGTCTCGCCCAACGACTCGATGGGATAGAGCCGCTGCATCGCGGGATTGATCATGCGCCAGCCGAGCGAGGTATCGAACATCTCCGCCTTGCGGGGAAATGCTTCGTCGGCCTTCGGCATCACGAACGGCGCGCGCGTCATGCTCTCGACGCCGCCTGCGATGTAGACCTCGCCTTCGCCGGAAATCACGCTCTTCGCGGTCTGGAGGAGCGCCTCCATGCCCGAGCCGCACAAACGATTCACGGTGGCGCCGGGGATCTCTACCGGGAGCCCGCCGAGCAGCACGGCCATGCGCGCGACGTTGCGGTTGTCCTCGCCGGCTCCGTTCGCGGCGCCGAAGATCACGTCTTCGAGCTGCTCCATCGCCGCGGGGTTGCGCTCGGTCAGGCAACGCACCACGTGCGCAGCGAGATCGTCGGGGCGCATGCTCGCCAGCGCACCGCGCAGGCGGCCGATGGGCGTGCGAATCGCGTCGACGATGACAGGCGTACGTGCGTCTTCCACCATGGAAGACCTCAGTTATCACGAGAGCATGCTGACGCGCTCGTCACTCGCGTTGCGCGATCTCACGGCGCGATCACAGGCGCTGCGGCGCGACGATGCCGAGTCGCGCGAGGCCCCAGCGAAGGGCGTCGTGTGTCGCGGCCATCAACATGAGACGTGCGATCCGCACGTCGCCC
Source organism: Nannocystaceae bacterium (assembly GCA_035550195.1). GTDB lineage: Bacteria > Myxococcota_A > Polyangia > Nannocystales > Nannocystaceae > Xiheibacterium. Next base: position 5,604 of record DASZPU010001167.1, on the reverse strand, counting down.
TCGCTCTGCAGCACGCGACACTGCTTCGACGTGGCGAAGCGGTTCGTCGTCTTTGCGAGATCGAAGAGGTAGTTGCACAAGACCGATGGCCGCAGCGTGGCAGCCGCCTGCGCAGCCGCCGGATGCAGGCCATCGAGCGCAGCGACGAGCTCGCGCTCCTCGGGTTGCACGAGCGTCGCGAGCACCTGCGAGAGCCGCGGCGGATCCGCGAGCAGATCGCGTTGCACCGCGAGCCCCGCCTCCTCGCCCTTGCGCAGGATCGATCCGACGCGTGCGCTGGTCCACTGAAGATACGGACCCGTGTTGCCCTCGAGCTCGAGCCAGCCCTCCAGCTCGAAGACGATCTTCTGATTCACGTCGCGGCTGAGCATCCCGTACTTGATCGCACCGAGCGCGATCAACTGTGCACACTCGTCGAGCTCCGCGTCGGGCCACTCGCCGCGGTACTTCTCGAGGTACTGCGATTTCACGTGCGCGACCATGCGCTCGCGCAGCGCGCGGAAGAGGATCACGTTGCCGCTGCGCGCCGCCATCGCGCCGCTCGGCAGCTCGACCATCTCGTAGGGCACGTGCTCGCAGCGCGCGGCCTGGCCGAAGCCCATCTTCGCGAGCGTGAGGAACACGTGGCGGAAGTGATCGGACTGCCGCGAGTCGACCACGTAGATCGAGCGGTCGATGCGGTGCTCGTCGAACTTCAAGCGCGCGAGCGCGAGATCCTTGGTGGCGTAGAGGCTGGTGCCGTCGCGCTTGCGGAGCATGAAGAACGGCATGTGCTTCACCTCCTCGTTGAAGATGCCGATGGCCCCGTCGCTCTCGACGAACACGCCCTTTTGCAGGAACTCGTCGACGATGCGCAGGCTGGGCTCGTCGACCTCGCTCTCGTAGAAGATGCGGTCGAAGTGCACGCCGCACCACGCATAGATCTCGGCGAACTCGTCGAGCGACCACTGGCGCGTCTCCGCCCAGATCTTCGTGAGCTCGGGATCGCGGGCCTCGAGCTTCTGCAGGATCTCGGTGGTGCGCGCCTTCGCAGCCGCGAGCTTCGCCTTCGCGTCGTCGTTGCCCGACTTCGCCTCGTCTTCCCACTGCGAGAGCTGATTGCTGGCCGCGCTGTAGATCTCGCCGAGCCACTCGCCGCGTCCGCTCGCGGGCGGCGTGCGCCCGGCGTCGTCGAGCACGTCGAGAAACCACCACAGACACTTCGCGATGTGGGCACCGACGTCGCCGAGATAGTTGGCCGCGATCACGTCGTAGCCGTCGGCGCGCAGCAATCGCACGAGCGCATCGCCGAGGCACAGGTTGCGCATGTGCCCGACGTGGAAGGCCTTGTGGGTGTTGGGCTGCGAGTACTCGACCATCACGCGCTCGCGTCGCGTGACGGTGGGCTCGGCGGTGCCGCGCACGAACGCGGGCAGCACGATCGCGGCCGCGCGGCCGGGTGCGAGGCGCAGGTTCACGTAGGCACCGCTCGCGGTCGCGGTCTCGAATGCGGGCACGCGGCCGAGCGCGGTCGCGAGGTCGGCGGCGATCTGCGGCGGCGCCTTGCGCAGCGCCTTCGCGAGCTTGAAGCAGGGGTAAGCGACGTCGCCGAGCGCGGGATCGGGCGGGGTCGACAGCGCCTCGGCGACCGACGGGATGCTCGCGCCGGCTTCGGCGGGCAGCGCGTCGACGATCGCCTTCGCGATGTCTTCCTGCAGCGCAGTAGTCATGTCGCAGTAGCGTAGTCGAGCGCCCAGCCCCGCCGCAAACGCCGTGCTACGGTGCGCCCGTGCTCGGCGTCGTCTTCTTCACCGTGCTGTGGCTCGCGCTCGGCGCCATCGCCTGGGTCGTGGGCCGCACCATCCGCCGGCTCGAAGCCGACCCGCAGGCGCGCATCGGCCTGTAGCGCCCCAAAATGAGGCTTTCCCCGACCGGGGTGCGACCGCATGGATCGTTTCAGCGATTCCCATGAAAGCCCTGACACGATCCGGCGATACTACGTCCATGGCATGTGTTGTGGGCAGGAAGCTTTCGGTCTCCGTCTTGTCGTCGTGTCTGGTCGCCGCGTGCGGTGACGATGCGCAACCCGTCGTCGTGGCCGAGACCTCCGGGGACGAGACCACGATCGGCAGCAGCATCTCGGACACGTTCGAGTCGGTCTCGGCAACGGCGGACGAGACGTTCAGCGACGTCGGCCCCGACGTGACGAGCTCGCCGACGTTCCCGACGACGGACTCCGACCCCTCGGATACGTTCGACACCTCGATCACCGATCCGGACACGAGCGACGAGTCGTTCACGACCATCACCGACTCGGACACGTTCGACACCTCCGCGGAGTCCGACTCCGACTCGTTCACCACGAGCACGACGGACGGCACGAGCACCACGGATCCGACGTCGATGACCGACTCCGATCCGAGCATGACCGACTCCGATCCTTCGACGACGACGGACCCGTCGGCCAGCACCACGCTGACGACGACCGACACGGATCCGTCGGTGAGCACCACCGATCCGGTCACGACCGATCCGTCGGTGAGCACCACCGATCCGACCGACGCGACGTCGACCACCGACCCGACCGACGCGACGACGACGACGGATCCGACCGACGCGACGTCGACCACCGATCCCACCGACACCGATCCCACCGACGGCGGCGGCTTCCCGCCCGCGCCCGCGTTCGGCACCAACGTGCTCGACTTCGATCTCGTCGGCGTCTGGGGCCTCAACTGGGATCCCGCGAGCGGGTTCGACTCGGTGATCGACATCGACGATCAAGGCAACTTCATGTGGACCGAGAGCAGCGCCGACTGCTCCACCGAGACGGTCGCGAGCGGCTTCTTGTGGGTCGAAGGCATCCAGATCGTGATGCACGTCGAGCTGTGGGATCGCCAGCTGCCGTGGGACACCGAGCCCGTCACCGGCGAGACCTATCCGCCGCCGTTCCGTCTGCGCAGCTCCTTCTCGCTGCAGGGCAGCGGGCCCGACGACTACCTCGTGCTCGCCGCGCCGAGCCGCATCACCGAAGCGGCGCCGTACAGCGGCGAGTCGTACGTGCAGATCGATGCGCAGGGTGATTTCCTCGCGGGCACGTGGCACGGCGAAGCGCAGCTCGATGCGATCCCGGCCGGTGAGGTCGATCCGGTCGTCATCGTGCGCGACACCTACGAGGCGCAGCTCGGGCCCGAGCTCGCCGCCGACGATCCCCAGGGCATGGGCACGCGCGTCGTGACCACGCAGTACTTCCCGGTCGCGCAACAGTTCCAGACCTTCGATGGTGCGAACTGGACGTGCTTGAGCGGTTGCCCCGATCCCTCGGGCCTCACGCTCGTCGACGGCAGCAACCTCTATACGTACGGCCCGTACGCCGGGTTCGAGCACCTGCTGACCTTCGAGAGCGGCCGCACCTTCCGTGCGGGTGCAGCTTCGGATTGTCCGTAGCTCGTGCGATGCTCCGGCGGGCATGGATCCCGCCGAGCTCCGCGATGTGCTCGCCTTCGCCGTCGAGAGTGCCCAGCTCGCCGGCAGCTTCACGCTGGGTTACTTCAACGCCGGCACGCCGCACGAGCTGAAAGCCGATCGCTCGCCGGTGACCGCCGCCGATCGTGGCGCGGAAGAGCGGCTGCGCAAGCGCATCGAGGCCGCGTTCCCCGATCACGGAATCCTCGGCGAAGAGTTCGGCGAGACCAAGGGACGCTCGCCGGGACGTTGGATCCTCGATCCGATCGACGGCACCGTCTCGTTCATCTGCGGCGTGCCGCTGTACGCCGTGCTCGTCGGCTTCGAGTGGGCGGGCGAGATGCTCGCCGGCGTGATCCACTTGCCCGCGCTCGGCGAGACCGTGTGGGCCGGTCGCGGGCTCGGCTGTTGGTGGAACGGTCGACGCGCGCGCGTCTCCGACACCAAGGACATCGCGGGCGCTCGGCTGTGCACGTGCGGCAGCAAGCTCTTCGTCGACACCGGCAAGCACGACGCGTACGCGCGCGTGCGCGATGCGTGCTTGCTCGATCGCGGTTGGTCCGACGCCTACGCGTACGCGCTCGTCGCGACGGGTCGCGCGGAGATCGTGATGGATCCGGTGATGTCCATCTGGGACAACGCCGCGTGCATGCCCTGCGTGATCGAAGCGGGCGGCAGCTTCGGCGACTGGCAGGGCAACGCGACGCACACCGCGAAGGAAGCGTTGGCGACCAACGGGCACCTGCTGCCGTCGGTGCTCGAGAAGATCCGCGGCTAACCCTTGCGCCACGCGGTGTGGGGCTCGCCGCCCATCCGCGTCGCGATCGCGGGGGAGAACAGCGCGGCCATGAACGCGAAGACGGCGGGCACCAGCGCGTCGTTCTCCAAGACATCCGCCGCGGGATCCGAGGCGTGGAGCACGGCGACGACGATCGCGAGCGCGATCACGATCGCGATCCAACCGAGGTACACGCGTCTGCGCAGCGGATCGGGGATGCACGAGGCGCCCGCGGCTGCGACGGCGACGGCGATCGCGGCGACGGCGTCGAGCAGCCACAGCGGTTGGTCGGTCTGCCACCAGCGCACCACGGTTGCGATCGCGACGACGACCGCCAGCGCTGCGAGTCGACCGGCGCGTTGCAGATGCAGCGGCACGCTCGCGCGACCGGTGCGACGCAGCGAGAGCAGGCCCATCGCGAGCGTCGTGGCGACCCACGAGAAGTACAGCGGTGGGATCACGACGATCGCGAGCAGCGTGAACAGATCGTTCATGCCGTCCGATGCCTTCGACAGGAAGTCGAGCTTGTGCAGCACGATCATCGCGAACGCAGCCACCACGCCGATCTTGCCGGTGTTCAGATCGCCGACCCACAACAGCCCGCGCACCGTCGCATCGAATGGTGCGATGCGCGGCTGCATCGTCGCGATCAACCCGGCCATCGCAGCGTGGGGGCGCACGCCCTCACGGATCAGCTCCCAGTAGGCTTGCGCCGCGCGTACATGCTCGTGCTGCGCGAGCAGCTCACGCGCCCCGTCGAGTCGCGCCTGCTCGCCTGCGCGTCGCTGCTCGGCTTCGCGCTGGCGCGCGCGCAATAGCTCTTCGTCCTGCGCGCGCGCGTCGCTGCCGGCGCGTGCGAACGGATAGTCATCCGAGCCCATCGCCACGATCGTAGCGTAGGATTGCAGAGATGGTCGTCGAGACGTTCTTCAGCCTCGAGGTCGACGACATGGCGCGGGCGACCGCGTTCTACGTCGGTGCGCTCGCGGCCACGGTGACGTACTCGTCGCCGCACTGGACGTCGCTGCACGTCGCGGGCGTGCGCATCGGTCTGTTCGCGCGGCCCGGCCACATCCGCGGTCGCACCGGCATCCACTTCGTGGTCGAGTCGTTGCCGGCCGCGTGCGCGGCGATCGAGGATGCCGGTGGCACGATCGCGTCGTCGCCCATCGAGGTCGCACGCGACATCGTCATCGCCGAAGCGATCGACACCGAAGGCAACACCTTCACGTTGCGCAGACTCTAGATCCCTTGAGTCACCCTGACAGGGATCTTCGGGTCAAGTTTGGCGGTCATGCGGCGAGAGTGCCGCTGCGCCAGAGATCGTTGACCGCGGAGTCGACCTGATCGAAGACACGTCGGAGTCGCGTCGGCGTCGGCGG
>DASZPU010001166.1:0-11999 GCA_035550195.1 Nannocystaceae bacterium | reverse complement strand
CGAGCTGCTCGCGCTGCTCGAGCAGGGCCGGCTCTGATCACGGCAGCAGATCGGCGATCTCGTCGAGGCCGATGGCTTCGAGCCGTGCGGCCGGCGTGCGGCCCTGCGCGTCCACGGCGTTCGCGTCGGCACCATTCGCGAGCAGCAGCGCGATGAGCGTGCGCGCGAGCTCGGGATCCGCGGGCAACAGATGCAGCGCGGTCGCACCGTCGGGCTCACGCATGCGTGCGCGCGACGGATCCTCCGCGACCAGCTCCTGCGCGAGCGCGATGTGGCCTGCGACCACCGCGTCGGCGAGCGTGCGCGTGCGCTCGGCGAAGTCTCGCGCGCGCGCGTGCAGGTGGTGCTGTCGCGCCCAGCCGGCCGCCGTGCCGCCGTAGCAGCGCGCGCCCGGATCGGCGCCGTGTTGCAGCAGCAGCTCGACGATCGCGTCGTCGTCACAGGTCATGTGCAGCGCGAGTCGACCGTGGCGATCGCGACGGTTCGGATCCATCCCGAGCGCGAGCATGATCGCGACCGCCTCGCGGCGATGGTGCAGTGCGGCGTCGAGCAGCGCATCGCTGCGCTCGACGAAGGCCGGCTCGCACAGCGCGGCCGCGCGCTCGCGATCGCCGAGGTTGCACGCCGACACGAACGCATCGAAACCGGTCAATGGCTCCGTGCGCGCGCCGTGCTTCGCGAGCAGCTCGGCGAGGTCCTGGCGCCCGACGATCATCGCGCCCTGCCAGCACGACTTGCCGTCGTAGATGCTGCGCGCGTTCGCATCGGCGCCGTGCTCGAGCAGCAGCGTCAGACGGTTCACGTGCCCGTTCGCAGCCGCCTGCGCTACGAGATACGTGAAGATCGGATCGGCCTTCGCGACGTCGGCCGGATCCGCGTGCCAGTTGCAGCGATCGTTCGGGCCGAGCCCGTGCGCGATCAACAAGGCGAGCCACTTCGTGTCGTCGTCGCCGAGGTGCGTGTTGTACAGGCCCTGGCTGTCGTTGGGGTCGGCACCGCGCGCGAGCAACAAGCGCGCGAGCGCATCGGACTGCGCATGCTCGGGCGAGCCCATCTCGCCGTGGCCCATCACGCCGGTGAGCGCGAAGAAGCGCAGGTCACCGTCGGGATGCACGAAGCTCGTGCCCGCATCGGCACCCGCATCGAGCAAGCGCTCCGCGATCGCGACGCCGTGCTGCGACGGCATGCGGCTGTAGCAGAGGAACAAGAGCGGCTCCCAATCCTGCGGACCGCCGCGCTTCGTCGCGAGCGAAGGATCTTTCTGCAGCAGCGCTTCGACGTGGTCGAGCCGATCGCAGACGACGGCGGTGTGGATGCTCGTCGTCGCGAGCTCGGGATGCAGCGCGACGATGCGTTCCGCGCGTCGCCACTTCTGCGGCAGGTCGATGGGCCCACCCGAGAAGATGCACGCGTTCTGCAGCAGCTCGTCGACGAGCGCCGCGGTGCCGCGCTGCGCGACCGCGAGCAGCTCGTGATGCTCCTTCAACAGCGCCCAGCTCGCGAAGCCGTGCTCGCGCGCGAGCGCTTGCTGGACCTCGCGCAGTCCCGGGCTGTCGGAGTGACGCGGCAACACCTTCGCGAGTCGAGCGAGCGCTTCGGGATCTCCCGCACGCAACGCTGCGAGCCAACGCTTGGCTTGTTTGCGCAGAGCTTCGAAGCCCGCGCCGATGCGATCTTTCACGATGACCTTCCTTCCGAATGGCCGAACGGTCCGCTTTGCGATGGCCGGAAGAAGGCGGTGAACGCACTTCGCTTCGGATGCTGGGTGGGCCGAAACCCTTGCCGCGGACAGGAGGCGCCCCAGTCGGCGCGCTGCGTAGAGCTTCGCACGAACGGCGGCGCGAAAAAACACAGGAGCGGATGCGGTGCCACCGCAACAGCCCGCGCATGAAGACCCCACGCCCCTCGATTCTCACGTTCGCCCTCGGTCTGTGCGCGTTCACGGGCATCGCCCACGCCGGGCTGCCGGTCGCCAAGCCGATGGGCAAGCCGATGCCCGCGCTGCAACCGATGGTGTCGCGCTTCAACGCGGTGCCGCTGCCGGACACGCTGGTCGCGAAGCTGCCGAAGACTGCGCAGGATCTCGACGCGAAGCTCGGTGGCCTCGGCAAGTGGAGCGATGCGAAGCCGCAGAAGGGTTGGAAGGCACCGCCGGTCGATCTCCCCGACTGGAGCGGCAAGAAGGTGCTCATCGTGTTCCAGGAGAACACCGGCTCGTTGTCGTCGTTGCCCGAAGGCACGCCGCCCGACGTGCGCGCGCGCATCGAGACGGTGGTCGATCAGGTCGCCGAGACGTTCGAAGACATGAAGAACGATCTGCAGGGTGCCGGTCGCTACGACAAGGTCGTGCTGCTCACCGATGCGAACTGCACGCGGGCGCAGCTCGTCGCGAACCTCGCGAGCTACAGCAAGAAGAACGCGACCATCGATCTGATCGTGCTCGGTCACGGCACCGACGACGGGCTCGTGATCCACGGTGACGACTGGTTGTTGGGCGCGCCGAAGTACCCCGAAGACGACACGCGACACATCCGTCGGCTCGACGACGAAGCGCGCGCGCTCGGGGCCGATCATCTCAACCTGCGACTCGTGTTCATGTGCAACTGTCGCGGTGCCACGGTGGCCGACGACTGGCGCGCGATCGGTGCGAAGGTCGTGGTGGCCTCGCAGGGCGACAACTACATGCCCGAGCCGATGACTTCGTTCTTCGTGAACGACTGGCTCGCGGGCGAGACCGCGGGTTTCTCCGCGACGTTCGCGTACCAGCACACGATCCCCTTCTATGCGCTGGTGTTCCCGCCGGTCGCGACCACTGCGTTCGAGTCGCAGAGCGTGTCGACGCCCTGCGGCAGCGAGTGGGTCGACAACGGTTGCACCGCGAAGAATCCGGTGACCGGCAAGTCGTACGACTACGGCTGCTACAAGGTGAAGATGTGCACCGAGACCGTGCAAGTGCCGGTGGGCGTGAACCTCAGCACGCATCCGCACGTGGACAGCTCGAAGCTGGTGGTCGCGGGCGACTCGGGCCTGCGCTTCGGCAACACACTCTGAGCGCGGTCAGTCGATGCCGAGGCGCTTCTTCATCGCAGCGAGCTCGTCCTCGACGCCTTGGGCTTTCGCGGCGTCGCGCTCGCGCATCTTCTGTTGCTCGAGCGCGCGCTGCTTCGCGGCGATCTCCGCCTCTTTCGCGGCGATCGCCGCTTGCTGCTGCTTCTCTTTCTCGGTGAGCTCGGGATCTTTGGTGTCGTCGAGGTCCATCACCGCGCCACACTTGTCGCAGGCGAACTTCGTCGACTCGGTGTCGAACACGTCGACCACGAAGAACACGTGGTACTTGTTGGTCACCAAGCACTCGCGGAAGACGGCGGTCTTGCCACACTCGGGGCAGCGGCGCTTCTCGAAGCGTCCGTCCTCGACCAGGCGCGCCTTCGACTTCCGGCCGAAGATGATCACGACATCAGCCTAGCACGTGATATGCTGGGACGGTGGAACGTGGATTTCTAGCACTCGTAGTAGCGCTCGGCTGCGGGACGACCGCGACACCCGATGCGATGGATAGCAGCACCGGTACGCCGACGACGAGCACATCCTCCAGCACGACGATGGGCACGTCGACGACGACGAGCTCGTCGAGCGAAAGCGAAAGCGAAGGCGACGCGAGCGGTGATACGTCGGACGTGAAGATGGACCATCCGCCACCGATGGTCGCGAGCTGCGACGGAGTGCGTGGGCAAGTCGTCGATCTCGAGATCACCATGCCGGACGGCGACTACGCGCCGACGCACGCGTGGTGGGGTTGGAGCTACTGCTGCATCGAAGCTCCGCTCTTGCACATTTCCGATGCGCCGACCCTGGAGGTCGTCGACGGCACGCTCGATTCGCCGACGATCGAAATTCGCCTCCGCCAGGACGAGCTGCATCAACCGCCGTGGTTGGGCGCGCAGAACATCGCGGTGTCGCGCGAGGGCTTGGCCCAGACCGAGCTGCCGATGGGGCTCGAGCTGCTCGAGGTGCTCGATCCCGAAGCGCCCACCGACGCGCCGCTACCGTGGTATCGCGCGACCTTCGCGGCCGAAGGCGAAGGCTGGAGCATCAGCGGCACCGTCGAAGCCCCGTACTGCGCGGCGCTCGACGTGCCACCCTGTCCCTGCGAATGATGCTCGCACTCTTCGCTGCGACGATCGCCTGCGCGCCGCCGCCAGCCGACCCGATCACGAAGTGGGATCGTGCGCGCCGCCGCACGCAGCTCGGCGGCATGGGTGTGCTCGGCGGTTGGGCGCTGGTGAACATCGCGGGCGGTGTCGCGGGCTCGTTCACCGATCGCGAGCGCAAGTACTTCCACCAAGGCAACGCGATCTGGAACTCGGTGAACCTCGCGATCGCGATCGCGGGCATCGCCGGCAACGCGCGGCGCAAGCCCCCGCCGAAGTCGTTCGCCGCGGCGAAGCGCGTGCAGCAGCGCACGCGTCGCACCTACTTCGTCAACGCGCTCGTCGATCTGCTCTACATCGCGGCCGGCACCGCGACGATCGCGATCGGGCAGCACTACGATCAGCGTCGCGTCTACGGCTACGGCCAGGCCGTCGCGTTCCAGGGTGCGTTCCTCTTCGCGTTCGACGTCGGCATGCTCATCGCGCACGATCGCCTGCGCCTGCGCAAGCCCAGCAGCACGACCAGCCACGGCACCGATCGCGACGACGCGCTCGCACAACCGCAGCCTTTGCCGTCGTCGCCTTCGCCTTGACCCGCGCTGCCGCTGCCGCCGGTGCCCTCCGTGCCCGCGCTGCCGCTCGCGCTCGCACTCGCGCTCGCGCTCCCGTCCACGCTGCCGCTGCCGCTGCCATCGACACCGCTCGATCCACCTTCGCTGCCACCGGTGTCTTCGCCGGGCGGATACTCCGCGTAGCACTGATCCGGATCGAACGCGCCGCCGTTGGCGAGGTCGAGCTCGACGAAGCAGTCGTGCGCAGGAATTCGCAGCGGCACGTCGGGATCGAAATCACCGCGCTCCGCCGCGAACGGGGGCCACGGCTTGGCCGGCGGCCACCACGACGGTTGCGCGTCGTAGTACAGCGAATCGGGCAGCTCGAGCGCCGCGGGATCCTCGACGCACGCGTCCGCATCGTCGTCCCACACGCACGAATGGAAGTAGTCGTAGTTGCCGACGCGCAGGATCGACGATGCCACCATCCCATCGAAGTTGCCGTCGAACGCATTGTTGCCGATGTTGGGATAGCCGAGCCGATAGATGGTGGCGTTCTCGTACGGGAAGTTGTCGTCGCTCGCTTCGTAGTACGCGTACGTGGTGCCCGGTCCCCCGAGCACGTTGCCGACCACGTTGTAGTAGTACGCCCAGCGATCGAGCGAGATCGCCTTGAAGTTGCCCTGCTTCGCGGGATTCTGCGCGGTGAAGTGGTTGCGGAAGAGTGTGCCGTGGCTCGACGAGCCGTAGTACGCGTCGGCCTGCAGCATCTCGCCGACGTTGCCCTCCCACAGGTTCATCATGTCGTGCGGCCCGTGGTTGTCGCTGAACATGGCGCCGCTGTGCTCCCAGCCGGCCTCGACCTGTTCGCCGAAGTTGTAGCCGAAGTAGTTCGAGCTCGTGCCGTTTTGCGCTTCGATCCCGGGGAACGTCTTGTAGAAGATGTTGTTCTCGATCTTCCAACCCACGTTCATGCCGTTCAGCGCGATCCCGGCATTGTCGGCGCCGTAGGTCTGCGAGTCCTCGAAGTACGAATCGCGGATCTCGCAGTTCATGCTGTTGGCGGCGACGGTGTGGTAGTGCAGCGGCATGCGCGAGTGGATCCCGCGGATCCAACAACCCCAGCACTGATCGAAGAACACCGACGGGCCTTCGCCTTGGCCCTCGTGATCGAAGAACATGTTCTCGACGCCGACGCCGCGCGTCATCATGTCGGCGAAGCCGGTGACTTGCGGCTGATCGTCGAAGTCCCAGAAGAGCGGCGGCTCGAACGTGACGTCGTTGCCGGTGATCGCGGTGACGTACACGATCTGCTTCAGATATCGACCTGGGCCGCTGGCGCTGAACACCATCGCGGGATCGTCGGCGCGATCGATCGCGAGGAATCCGTCGACGAACACGCCATCGGTGCTCGACAGCGTGAGCTGCGACGAGCCCCGCGTCGCACCGCTCGTCACCGTCGCGGCGAGCGGCGTCGCGCTGCCCCAGCCCAAGCGAAACGCACGCCCGGCCGGCACGATGCGCGTCTGCGCAGCACCGGCGCCGCGGAACGTGATCCACGAGGTCTCGCCGATGTCGAGGCTGGTCGCGAGCAGGTAGTCGCCCGCGGGGATCTCGATCACCTTCGGTGTCGCTTCGGTCGCACCGCAGTCGGCGATCGCTTGCAGGATCGCGGGCGCGACGTCGGCTTGCATCGCACCGTACATCGCCGCGTCGATGGTCGCGCACACGTCGTTGCGCTCGGGAATGCCCCCCGGCACGCCCGCGAACGACCAGTCGACGCGTCGCTCGGGCGGAATCGGATCGGCACCGAATGCCGTGCGCGACCCCATCACGACGATCACTGCCAACATCGCGCATCGCATCGTCGACGATGGTGCCAGGCCGCGCGAACCCGCTCAACCGTCGCCTGTGGCCCCCACGCTGTGATCCCCATCGCATGCGCGTTGAATCTCCGCCGCACACGCGGTGTCCTCCAACGATGCGTACGAGTTGGATCGGGTGTGCGGCGTTCGTGCTCGCCTGCAACGACGGCACTGCGAGCGAGGGCGGAGCCGGCAGCGGCGAGTCGAGCGGCAGCGACACCACCAGCACGCAGAGCAGCAGCACCGGCGACGAGTCGAGCGCAGCCGATTCGTCGAGCGCAGACAGTGGCCCCGGTTGCGGCGACGCCGATCGCGATGGCTACCTCGATGCATCGTGCGGCGGTGACGACTGCGACGATGCGAACGCCGACGTGCATCCCGACGCGCCCGATGTCGCGGGCCCTCCGATGTGGGCGATCGCGACGATCGACGACGAGAACGCGACCACCGGTCGGCTCACCACGCTCGCGCTCGACGGCGATGGTGTGCCGCACGTCGCGTACACGGCGATCGGTGGGCTCGAGCTGCGCCACGCGATCCCCGACGACGACACGTGGTCGATCGACACCGTCGACACCGCGAGCTCGCCCAGCTACCCGATCGAGTCGCTCGCCATCGCGGTCGCGAGCGACGGTGCGCTGCATCTGTCGTACGAGGGCACGATGGGGCTCACGCATGCACAGCACGACGGCGCGTGGACGCTCGAGCAGGTGCCGGACCCCAACGGTCCCGACGACATCGGCATGGACATCGATGGGACAGCGCTCGCGATCGCCGGCAACGGCGACGTGCAGCTCGCCTACGGCATGACCGGCGAGCTGCGCATCGCGACGAAGAGCGGCGGGACGTGGTCGAGCGCGCAGGTCTACCTGTGCGTGAGCGCGTGCTCCTCACCCGTGATCGCGATCGGCCCCGACGCGATCCATCTCGCGTACCAAGACTCGTATCAGGACGCGGTCGAGTACGCGGTGTCGACCGGTGGTTGGATCTCGCGCCCGATCGTCGACTCGCAAGCCGGCGTGCCCACGCCCCGCGGTGTCGCGCTCGCGCTCGCATCCGACGGACTCGTGCACGCATCGCTCTACGTCGAAGGCGCGCAGGTCGTGCACGCGCAAGGCGACAGCAGCGGCTTCACGAGCGCGCCCATCACCGACGTCGCGGTCGGTGGGCTGTCCAGCAAGGAGACCACCGCGATCGCGTTCGACGGCAGTGGTGCGTTGCACGTCGCGTATCGCAGCAGCGGGCGCGCGGCCGGCATCTTCCATGCGACCAACGCCGACGGCACCTGGGTCACCGAGCAGATCGACGATGGCGACACCGGCTACTCGTGCGCGATGGGCCTCGACGCGCAGGGCGACGTGCATCTCGCCTGGCAGGACGCAGAGCTCGGTGCAGTCCGCTACGCGCAGCGCAGCGCGCCCGACGGCATCGATCAGGACTGCGACGGCGTCGACGGGTGAGCGCTCACGGAATCAGCCACAACACGACCGTGATCGCGGCGGCGACCAGCAGCGATCGCAGGTAGACACCACGCGCTTGCAACCGGGCTTGTTGGATCTCGTCGGGGTCCTTCACCGGCACGATGCCGTCGTCCATGTCACGCAGACCGCGTGACGCGAGCGCGACTCATGTCTGCGCGCGCGCTTGGAAGATCCCGATGGCCCCGATCGCGAGCGGGAGGAACAACGCCAAGCGCCACGCACGTGTGACGCCCAGGCCGATCATCGCGACCGCGGCGACGACACAGATCGCGAGCACGACGATGCCGAAGCGCATGCGTCTGCGAACGCCCTGCGGACCGATGTTGGGGACGCACGCGGCGTTGGCCATCTGGACGGAGCGTACCCCGTATTGGCGGAATGCCCGACCTGGAGGCATGGTTGGCCGGCACCGATGGCGCGACGGCGTTGGGCGACCCTGGGCGTGTTGGTCCTGCTGCTGGCCGGCATCGGCGGTTGGTGGTGGATGCGGCGCGCGTCCGATGTCGATGCGAATGCCGGCAGCGCAGCGACGAGCGAAGCGGCGGCCGAGCGCGCCCGCATCGTGCGCGACAAACAAGCGGCGCGCGCACGCGGCGACATCGACGTCCGACCCGCGAGTGTCAGCGGTCGGGTCACGCGCGCCGACGATGGCAAACCGATCGCGGGTGCGATCGTATTGCTCACGCCGAAGGGCTTCGGTGATGGATCGGCCGCGACGCCCGGCAAGCAAGCCGAGCCGTTGCACGCGCGCACCGATGCGAAGGGTGACTTCCACATCGACGAAGTGAAGCCCGGTCGCTTCGCACTCTCGGCCAGCGCACGCGGCTTCCTGCCCGCGCGACTGCAAGCCGTCGACGTGCAAGCGGGTCAGGACAACGGCGATCGCGATCTACAGCTCGTCGCCGGTGGCATCGAGCTGCGCGGCAGCGTCACCGACATCGGCGGCGGGCCGATCGAAGGCGCGCTCGTGCAGATCATGCGCATGGACGAGGGCAACCTCATCGACTTCGGGCGCGCGCCGTCGGCCGTGCTCACCGACGACGACGGGGCGTTCGTCGCCACCGTGCCGCGCGGATCGTTCACGCTCACCGCGATCCATCCCGAGTATGTCGCGGAGACCGAGATGGTACAGGTCGAGGGCCCGCGCACGATCGCGCTCGTGCTCGCGCCGGGCTCGACGATCTCCGGTGTGGTGCGTGCGCTGCCCGACGGTGCACCGGTCGCGGGTGCGATCGTGTTCGCGAACGCAGCCGATCAGGACGGCGGTGGCTTCACGGTCGGTGGTTGGGGCGAAGCGCGGGTCGTCAGCGATCACAACGGTGCGTTCGAGCTGCGCGGGTTGTCGGCCGGCGTGCGAGCGGTGAGCGCGAGCTCGCCGACGCACGCGAGCGTCGACGCGGTCGAGGTCGCACTCGGGGTCGCGGAGCAAGTCACCGGTGTCGAGGTGTGGGTCGATCGCTCGTTTCGGATCTCCGGTTTCGTCGTGCGTCGTGGCGCCGAAGCCGAAGGCGGGCTCGAGGGCGTGTTGGTCGGTGCGTTCTCGCTGCAACCGCCGGCGTTGTTCGCATCGACTGCGCCCACCGCCGAAGATGGTTGGTTCGAGATCACCGGCGTGCGTCCGGGCAGCTACATGGTCGGTGCGATCGGCGAAGAAGCGCTGCCCAACCTCACCGGCACGAGCGCGCAGATCGTCGATGCCGACGTCGACGATCTGCTGGTGGTGATGGATCCCGGCGTGACCGTGCGCGGGCGGGTCGAGCCACCGATGGCTGCGAGCGTGCAGGTCACGCTCGACACCGAAGCGATGGGCTTCTCGGACATTCTCACCTCGATCGGCAATGCGTTGCTGCGCGCGCGCAGCACCGACGACGGCGTCTTCGAGCTGCGGCCGGTCGCGTCGGGCAAGCTCAAGCTCGTCGCCGAGGCCGACGACGGCAGTCATGGCGAGCTCTCGATCGAGGTCGGCAGCGACGACATCGAAGGTGCGGTGATCGAGCTGCAACCGCGTGCGACGTTGGCGGGCCGCGTCGAGGATGCGCACGGAAAGCCGGTCGCGGGCGTGACGGTGCGCGCGGCCAAGCAGGGGGCAGACGGTCCGGCCGGCGGCATGCGCATCGCGTTCAACGGTGCGCGCGGTGATGGCACGCAGGAGGCGAGCACCGCGGAGGACGGCACGTTCGCGGTGAAGGGCCTCGAACAAGGTCGCTACGACGTCACCGTGATCGATCACAGCGTCGCGCTGGCATGGGCGCAGCCGGAGCAAGCCGACGCGCCCGATGCACCGCGTGTGCTCGAGGTGCCCGAGCGTGGCACCGCCGATGTCGTGCTCGCGGTCGAGTCGCGCGACGGGGTGATCCGCGGCAGCGTGGTCGACGACGAAGGTGTCGCGATCGCGGATGCGTGGGTCACCGCGTATCGCGAAGGCACCGGTGACGCGATGCGACGCAGCTTCGATCGCGACAAGCCCGAGCAGCGCGAGGCCGAGCTGCCGAAGAGCGATGACGACGACGGCGACACCGGCGCGCTCGATCGCATGCTCGGCAAGCAGAAGCCGGTGCTCACCGACGAGCACGGACAGTTCGTGATCGAGAAGCTGCGCGCGGGCAGCTACACGATCGTCGCCGAAGCCGATCGCGGCGCCGCGCGTGCGCGCAAGACCGGAGTCGCACCGGGCAGCCGCGTGGCGCTCGCGCTGGACTCGCTCGGCGCGATCGCGGGCACGGTGGAGCTCGGCGACAAGGCGATCGAAGGCGTGTCGATCGAAGTGAAGGGGCCGGTGCAGCGCAGCAAGCAGGTGCGCGACCCCAGCGGCACGTTCCGCGTCGAACGACTCGACCCCGGGCACTACGAGGTGAAGGCCACCGGCAAGCAAGGCATCGCGCGGGCGGAGGTCGACGTCGAGCACGGCAAGACCGCGAACGTGAAGCTCGAGCTCGAGGGCTACGGCAAGCTGCGCGGCATCGTCGTCGACGGCACCGGCAAGGGCATCGCGGGGCTCACTGCGCTCGCGCAATCGAAGGGTGACGTGTCACCCACTGCGGTGCTCGGCATGTTCACCGGCACCGGTCCGAAGACCGACGGACAAGGTCGCTTCGAGATCGGCGAAGTGCCGCCGGGCGAAGGCACGCTCGCGTTCTTCGATCGCGATGCGATCGAAGGCGGAACGTCGGCGGAGGTCTCGTACACGATCGACGGCGGTGAAACGGTGGACCTCGGTACGATCACCGCGGTCGTCACGGCGAAGGTGCCCGCGTCCGAGCGCGGAGAGCTCGGGCTGTCCACGACCGCCGCGAAGTGGTCGGGGCGACCGCGCGTGAAGGGCAGCGACGACGAGCGGCCTGCGCCCGACGATGCCGATCATCTATGGGTGCGTGCAGTCGACGTCGGTGGTGCCGCGGAGGCTGCGGGCGTCGAGCCCGGCGACGAGATCATCGCGATCGACGGGCAGCAGGTCGCGAGCCTCGGCGCGCGCACGGCCGCAGCGCTGTTGCGTCCGCAGAGCGTGCGCGATGGTCAGAGCGTCTCGCTGCAGCTCGATCGCGCGGGCGCGGGGCGCAGCGCGACGATCACCGCGAAGGCGCGCAAGCAGCCCGACTAAGGCAGGCGCACGATCGAGAACGTCTGGTAGGCGCCGGCGTCGGGCGGCAACATGCCTGCGGACCAATCGATCGCGACGAGCACCAGCACGACGAGGTTGCACGCGCGCATCGGCGAAGCGTAGCGCGATCGGGTGAGCGCGCGCACGCGATCGCGATGGATCACTCGCGCCCGGCCCACGACCGCGGGGAGGTCATGAAGCGCAGCATCCCGTTCCTCGCCCTGTCTCTCCTCGTTGGCTCCACCGGCTGCGGCCTGTTGATGAAGGCCGTGAAAGGCGAGGTGACGCCGATCGGCGCCACGCAGGTCTCGCAGAGCGACATCGCTGCGCGCGGCGGCAAGGTGCGCAGTGCC